>NZ_RAWE01000200.1 GCF_003611695.1 Corallococcus carmarthensis
CCTGGCCCGCGCTCCCGCCCGCTACTGGACGGAGCGCGTCAAGGCGGGTGCGGCGCCGGACAGGGGGCCGCGACTTCGGCTCCCCTCTGAAAGCGCGGCCGACTAGGGTTGCCCCGTCATGGCCCACCCTTCCGCTGGCAAGCCCCTTTCGCGCGACCTGCTGATCAACCCCGACAAGCTGCGCGCGCAGTACTACGACGACACGCCCGACGCGTCCGTGGCCGAGCAGCGCGTGGCCTTCGGCACCTCCGGTCACCGGGGGAGCGCCGCGCGGCGCAGCTTCAACGAGGCGCACATCCTCGCGGTCGCCCAGGCCCTGTGCGAGTACCGCAAGCAGCAGGGCTATGACGGCCCGCTGTTCCTGGGCATGGACACGCACGCCCTCTCCGAGCCCGCGCAGCGCACCACGCTGGAGGTGCTGGCCGCCCACGGCGTGGAGGTCCGCTACACGGACGGCGCCACGCCCACGCCGGTCATCTCCCACGCCATCCTCACGTACAACCGGGGCCGCACGAGCGGGCTCGCGGACGGCATCGTCATCACCCCGTCCCACAACCCGCCGGAGGACGGCGGCATCAAGTACAACCCGCCCAACGGCGGCCCCGCCGACACCCACGTCACCGCGCTGGTGGAGAAGCGCGCCAACGCGCTGATGGCCGAGGGCAACAAGGGCGTGCAGCGCATCCCCTACGAGCGGGCGCGCGCCAGCGCCACGGTGAAGCCGTACGACTTCATCACCCCGTACGTGGCGGACCTGGCGAACGTGGTGGACCTGGAGGTCATCCGGGACGCGAAGCTCAAGCTGGGCGCGGATCCGCTGGGCGGCTCCAACCTGGCGTACTGGGCACCCATCTCCCAGAGGTACGGCCTGGACCTCACGGTGGTGAACCCCACCGTGGACCCGACGTTCGGCTTCATGCCCGCGGACCATGACGGGAAGATCCGCATGGACTGCTCGTCGCCGTACGCGATGGCGAACCTGGTGAAGCTCAAGGACCAGTACGCGCTCGCGTTCGGCAACGACACGGACTCCGACCGCCACGGCATCGTCACCCGCAGCCAGGGGCTGATGAACCCGAACCACTACCTGGCCGTCGCCATCAGCTACCTCTTCCGCAACCGCCCGGGCTGGAAGGCGGACGCGGCGGTGGGCAAGACGCTGGTGAGCAGCAGCCTCATCGACCGCGTGGGCAAGGACCTGGGCCGCCGCGTGGTGGAGGTGCCGGTGGGCTTCAAGTGGTTCGTGGACGGGCTGCTGGACGGTTCGCTGGGCTTCGGCGGCGAGGAGAGCGCGGGCGCGTCCTTCCTGCGCCGCGACGGCACCGTGTGGACCACCGACAAGGACGGCATCATCCTGGACCTGCTCGCGGCGGAGATCCTCGCGCGCACCGGCAAGGACCCGGGCGAGCACTACCAGGACCTGGCGAAGAAGTTCGGCGCGCCGCTGTACACGCGCATCGACCAGCCGGCCACGTCCGCGCAGAAGGCCGTGCTGAAGAAGCTGTCGCCGGAGGCGGTGAAGGCCACGTCGCTCGCGGGCGAGCCCATCCTCCAGCGCCTCACGCGCGCGCCGGGCAACAACGCGGACCTGGGCGGCCTCAAGGTGACGACGGAGAACGGCTGGTTCGCCGCGCGTCCGTCCGGCACGGAGGATGTGTACAAGATCTACGCGGAGAGCTTCCGCGACCAGGCGCACCTGGACACCATCGTCCAGGAGGCGCGCGCCATCGTCGGTGAGGCGTTCGCCGGAAAGTAGGCGTGGACGGGGCGCCTCGCGCAGGCTTCGATGCCGCCGCGAGGAGCCCCACCCCCCATGGACGTGAAAACCATCCTGCAGTACGTGCTGGCGCTGTTCATGGTCGTGGCGGGGGTGAACCACTTCCTCAAGCCCCGCATGTACATGCGCATCATGCCGCCCTCCCTGCCCCGGCCCCGGGAGCTGGTGCTCGTGAGCGGCGTGGCGGAGGTGCTGCTGGGCATCTTCCTGCTGGTGCCCGCCACCACGCGGCTCGCGGCCTGGGGACTGGTCGCGCTGTTCGTGGCGGTGTTCCCCGCGAACCTCTACATGGCCCAGCACCCGGAGCATTTCCGGAAGATTCCCCGGGCCCTGCTCTGGCTGCGGCTGCCCCTGCAGGCCGTGCTCATCCTCTGGGCGCTCTGGTACACCTGAAGCGCGTCAGCGCCAGAGCGGCGCGTGGTCCTCGATGTACTGGCGCACCGTGCGCGTGGGGCGGCCCAGCAGGTTGGTGAGCGTGGGGTCCACCTGCTCCGCCTTCCCGAAGCGAAGCCCCACGTGCATCAGCGTCTGCATGCCCAGCTGGCGCCACGACAGCCGGCGCTGGTGCAGGTGGCGCACGTAGCCGGGCACCGACGCGGGCACGTAGCGGATGGGCCGGCCCAGCACCTCCGACAGCACCGACGCCACCTCGTCGAATGTCACCGCCTCCAGGCCGGTGAGCGTGAAGGCGCGGTTGCGCAGCGACGTGTCCAGCAGCGCCCGCGCCGCCACCTCGCCCACGTCGCGCACGTCCACGAAGGCCACCTTGCCGTGGCCCGCGGGAATGTAGAGCCGGCCGTCCTGGCGGATGTCCTCGCGGTACGCGTCGCCCAGGTTCTGCGCGAAGAACGCCGGACGCAGCAGCGTCCACCCGACGTTCGCGCGCAGCAGGTGCTCCTCCACCGCGTGGTGCGGCGCCCACGCGCGCTTCTCCGCGCCCGCCATGGACAGGAACACCACCTGCTTCACGCCCTGCGTGACGGCGGCGTCGATGAACGCGTTGAGCGCCCCTTCCGCGTGCGCGATGGCCGGCGGCCGCATCAGGAACACGCCCCGCACGCCCTCCAGCGCGGGGAGGAACGTCTCCGGCCGCAGGAAGTCCAGCGGCGCCGGCATCACGTCCCCGTCCATCTCCTTGAGCAGCGACACCGTGTGCTCCGGCGACTTCACCGCCGCGCGCACCGGCACCCCTTCGGACAGGAGCGCCCGCACCACCGCCCGCCCCACGTTGCCCGTGGGTCCCGTGACGAGCACCGGCCCACTCACCACGGCCACGGCTCCCATGCCCCCGCCCTTCCACCCGTCACCCGCCGGACAAGGCCGGCGCCAAGGGACGCTCCTGCGCTCATGCGGAACCTCCTCCTGCGAGCCCGCGACCCCGGAATCCTCCCGGGCGCGGGGCGATTCGGACCCACCCTGGCGTCCCATTCCCTACTCCGGAAAACGCACCCGTCCTGATCCGTTGAGGCCTCCGGCTCTTGAATTCCGGAACCTGAGAATGGAGCGTGCGCCAGCCGACACCCGCAGTGCGTCAGCGCCGGCTGCCCGGCCCCCCTGCTGGCCCTCCATCCTTCCTTGACTGATCCGGAGGTGCTCTTTAGGTTGAGAGGCTTCCACCGGCTCACCAGAGCCAAGAAGGATGTTCCATGGCCCGCGTTACCGTTGAAGACTGCCTTCCCTACGTGGACAACCGGTTCGCGCTGGTGCTCCTGGGCGCCAAGCGCGCGCGCCAGCTGATGGCCGGCGCCCGGCCCATCATCGAGACCTCGAAGAACAAGCCGCCCGTGCTCGCCCTGCGCGAGGTCGCCACCCAGCGCGTGAAGTTCGATCGCGACGTGCGCGAGGCGCTGTCCGGCAAGTACGTGGGCGAGGAAGCCAAGAAGTAGCTTCCGCCCTACGCCGGCTCCTTCCCCTCCACGGGGGGAGGAGCTCCGGCCGCCAGGCCCTGGGCGCGCATCCACCGCAGCGCCCGGCCCGCGACGGCCTTCTCACCCTTGTAGCCCAGCGCCGGAATCAGCCCCTCGAGCGGCATCCAGCGCACCTCGTCCACCTCCACGCGCGGCCCCGGCAGCGGCCCCAGCTCCCCCGCCTCGTAGCGGAAGAGGAAGAAGTGGACGCGCTTGAAGATGCGCTGCCCCCGGAACTGGTAGACGTAGCGGATCTCCCCCAGGGGCGCGAGCAGCGCCACGGAGGACAGCCCCGTCTCCTCCCGCACCTCGCGCCGCGCGGTCTGCTCCGGTGATTCACCCGGGTCCACGTGCCCCTTGGGCAGCGCCCACAGCTGCCGCCCGTGCGGACGGATGACCGCGACCTCCCAGGTACCGTCCTGGAAGCGGATGACGATGCCTCCTGAGGACGCCTCGCGCGGCATGGCCACCACCCTACCCGAAGCAGGCGGCGGCCGGGACCCTCAACCGCCGTGCGCGAAGTGGCGCAGCTTGGCCTCCGCGCCCAACCGGTAGGCGTAACGCAGGTCGCCGAGGAGCCGGTCCAACCGCCGGCTCAGGACATGCCCCATGAGCCGCGCGCAGAAGCGCCGGGACACCCGGTTCGCCTCCTCGTAGCGCCAGCGCTCCTCCACCGACAGCAGGGGCTGGTACGCGACCCGGTCGAAGAGGCGCGGCAGCAGCTCGCGCGCCCACCCGGCCACGCCCTCCCCCCAGCGGTGCATGAGGCAGACGACGAACTTGTCCACCTCCGCCTGGGCCTCCAGCTCCAGGAGCGACACCGTGCGCTCGTAGTGCGCCGTGTGCGCGACGTAGAGGAAGTGGCTGACGCCTTCGGTCACCTGGCAGTACCCGTCCAGGTCGCCCTCCAGCACGGAGCCCAGCGGGCTGCCCGCGTAACGCTCCATCCGGTCGCGCAGGCGCGGATCCAGATAGAGCGCCACCTCCAGGTCGCCCCGGGCCTCCAGCACCAGCAGCTCCTCCGGCGCGCGCCCGGTGCCGCCCAGGAGCGCGGCGACCTCCGCGTCCACCACCACGAAGGCCTCCGCGCGGGCCTCGCACCGGAAGCCGTAGATGGCCTCCAGGTGGGCCTGGAGCCTCCCCACGAGCGGAAAGTCCGCGGCGTCAGTTGGCAAGCGACCCCTTGCGCGGGACCCAACCCGCGTCCACCAGCACCCGCTCCAACCGGTCGCTGCCGGTGCGCGACCAGGTCTCGTACACCCGCAGCGCTCCCGAAGGCCCGGCGCTCACCAGCCCGCGCGCGCTGATCTCCTCCAGCACCTCCGCGAGCGAACGGAACTTGTCGCACAGCTCGCGGTACACGCCGGTGAAGCCGCCCGAGGGCACCAGCTCCGCGACCTGTCCGTACGCCGCGCCGCCCATCTGGATGTAGTAGTCCGGGCCCACCATCCCCTGCTGTAACGCGCCGGAGAAGAAGCCGACCTTGTAAAGCGACACGTCGCCCAGCCGCCGCAGCGTGCGGATGCGCTCCTCGCGCTCCTGCTGCAGCGCGCGGTGGTACAGCTCCGCCAGCGGTTCGTGGTCGCGTCGGCCCTCCGCGTCACGGCTGAACAGCTTGTCCGTGGCCGCGAACTCCGCCAGCAGGTTCACCAGGTAGAACTCGGTGGACTCGCCCAGCGCTACCCGCTGCCGGGCCGCGACCTCCAAGAGGAGCTCCCGGAAGAACTCCTTCAGCGAGGAAGAGGACGTCACCAGTCCGCTCATCGAGCACACCTCCCGAAGAAGCCTGGAAGCCCCCCGGGCCAGCGCCCGGACCTTCCAGGACACGCTGGGGACAAGCATAGCCATGTCGCAGGGCGTCAGCAAAAGGGACGCAAGTCTTATCAAGCACTTACGCTGGCACTCACGAGCGTCGAGTGCCAACGGCCGGACACCGGGGACGGACTGCCGGGCAGGCGTGTCACGTGGGAATCTTTTTCGGAAAAGCCCAATCAGGACGGGTATTTAGCGGCATCCGGACAGATGTCCCGACGTCGCTTGACGAGGTGAAGTCCCTGGTTATTATCCGCCGCGCCCGGGCGTTAGCACTCAGCAGGTGCGAGTGCCAACGCCGGGGCCCACAGGCCTTTTTTCAACAACCCCTGCGGCATCCCGGTCCGGACCTTCCGTCCGCCTCCGGCAGCCGCGATTCACAGGAGCAAGCCATGAAGATTCGTCCCCTGCAGGATCGGCTCATCATCAAGCGCGTCGCCGAGGAGAACAAGACCAAGGGCGGCCTCTTCATCCCCGACACGGCGAAGGAGAAGCCGCTCGAGGGCAAGGTCATCGCCGTCGGCAACGGCAAGGTGCTGGAGGACGGCAAGGTGCGCGCCATGGACATCAAGGCCGGCGACACCATCCTCTTCAGCAAGTACGCGGGCACGGAGATCAAGCTGGACGGCGAGGATCACCTGATCCTTCGCGAAGAGGACGTGCTGGGCATCATCGAGAAGTGAAGCCCGCCGTTCGTCTTTCCACTCCCAACTTCTAGAGGATTCAAACCATGGCGAAGGACATCATTTTCGAAGTGCGCGCGCGTGACGCCATCCTGCGCGGCGTGAACATCCTGGCCGACGCGGTCAAGGTGACCCTGGGGCCCAAGGGCCGCAACGTCGTCATCGAGAAGAGCTTCGGCTCCCCCACCATCACGAAGGACGGCGTGACGGTGGCGAAGGAAATCGAACTGGAGAACAAGTTCGAGAACATGGGCGCCCAGATGGTCAAGGAGGTCGCCTCCAAGACGTCGGACGTCGCCGGTGACGGCACCACCACGGCCACCGTGCTGGCGCAGGCCATCTTCCGCGAGGGCGCGAAGCTGGTCGCCGCGGGCCACAACCCGATGGACATCAAGCGCGGCATCGACAAGGCCGTCAGCGCCATCATCGCCGAGCTGAAGACGCTGGCGAAGCCGACCAAGGGCAACAAGGAGATCGCCCAGGTTGGCACCATCTCCGCGAACGGTGACACCACCATCGGCCAGATCATCGCGGACGCGATGGAGAAGGTCGGCAAGGAGGGCGTCATCACGGTGGAAGAGGCCAAGGGCCTGGACACCACCCTGGACGTCGTCGAGGGCATGCAGTTCGACCGCGGCTACCTGTCCCCGTACTTCGTGACGGATCCGGAGCGCATGGAGGTCGTGCTGAACGACCCCCTCATCCTCATCCACGAGAAGAAGATCTCGTCGATGAAGGACCTGCTCCCCATCCTGGAGCAGGTGGCGCGCGCGGGTAAGCCCCTGCTGATCATCGCCGAGGAAGTGGAGGGCGAGGCCCTGGCCACCCTGGTGGTGAACAAGATCCGCGGCGTGCTGAACGTGGCGGCGGTGAAGGCGCCGGGCTTCGGCGACCGCCGCAAGGCCATGCTGGAGGACATCGCGGTCCTCACCGGCGGCCGGATGATCGCCGAGGACCTGGGCATCAAGCTGGACACGCTGACGCTCCAGGACCTGGGCCGCGCCAAGCGCATCACCATCGACAAGGACAACACCACCATCGTCGACGGCTCGGGCAGCCAGTCGGAGATCGAGGCGCGCGTGAAGCAGATCCGCGCCCAGGTGGAGGAGACCTCCAGCGACTACGACCGTGAGAAGCTCCAGGAGCGCCTCGCGAAGCTCGTGGGCGGCGTGGCCGTCATCAACGTGGGCGCCGCGACCGAGACGGAGATGAAGGAGAAGAAGGCCCGCGTGGAGGACGCGCTCAACGCGACCCGCGCGGCCGTCGAGGAGGGCGTGGTGCCCGGCGGTGGCGTGGCGTACATCCGCTGCCTCAAGGCCCTGGACACCCTGAAGGTCGCCGACGGTGAGAAGTCCGGCGTGGACATCATCCGCCGCTCCGTCGAGGAGCCGCTGCGTCAGATCGTCGGCAACGGCGGCCTGGAGGGCAGCGTGGTGGTGAACAAGGTCAAGGAGGGCACGGGCCCCTACGGCTTCAACGCCGCCACGGGCGTCTACGAGGACCTGCTGGCCGCGGGCGTCATCGACCCGGCCAAGGTGAGCCGCACCGCGCTGCAGAACGCCGCGTCGGTCGCCTCGCTGATGCTCACCACGGAGGCCATGGTCGCCGAGCGCCCGAAGGCGGACGACGACAAGGGCGGCGGCGGCGGTGGTGGCATGGGCGGTATGGGTGGCATGGGCGGTATGGGCGGCATGGGCATGTAGTCGCCCCACCCTTCCCCGCTTCTTCAGGGGACGGGACTTGACGGCCTCCGGCGCCCACCTGGGTTCCGGGGGCCGTCGTGTTTCAAGGGGCCAGGCACGCGAAAGGCCCTTGGCCACCCGTGCAACGGACCCTTAGGTTTGGCATCAAGAGAGCCAGGAGGCATTCCATGAAGCCCGTGAAGATCTACACGACGACCTACTGTGGCTTTTGCGTGCGGGCGAAGGACCTGCTCAAGCGCAAGGGCGTGGCGTACGAAGAGGTGGACGTCACCGGGGACGACGACGCCCGCGCGAAGCTGGTGGAGATGAGCAACGGGCAGCGCACCGTGCCGCAGATCTTCATCGGCGACACGCACGTGGGCGGCTACTCGGACCTGGCCCAGTTGGACAAGGAGCAGCGGCTGGATCCCATGCTCCGCGCGTAGTCCCCAAGGCAGGCAGGCGGCCGGGCCCCGGGTCCGGACGCCACCCATGCCCGCCGTGCCTACCTTCTCCGTCAAGGCATTCACCCCTTTCACGGGAGGAACACCATGGCGGGCGGACAGGAAACGACGGGGACCCGGGACGAGCATCACGACCTCATCAGCACGCTCTACCACCTGCTCAAGGGCGCGTCGGTGAGCGAGCAGTACCTGCGCGACGCGGAGGCCGCGGGCGACCAGGAGCTGGCGCAGCTGTTCCGCGACTGGCAGGACGAACAGCGCAACCTCGCCGAGCGCGCCAAGAACCTGCTGGGCGCACGGATGGTGAACGCGCAGGCCGGCACGGGCCGCGCGGCCGCTTCCGGGTCCAAGGGCACGAAGCGCAAGGCCAACACGAACGCGGAGGTGCCCACGCGCGAGGTGAAGGGCCCCACCAACGCGAGCGTGCGCTCCGGCGGGAGCCCGGACGACGACGCGGTGGATGAGCAGTCCAAGGAGTCGTTCCCCGCGAGCGACGCACCCGCGAAGTACTGACGCGAGAAGACGCACGGGAAGCGGGCCCGACGTCCCCGGTAGGGGTGGACGGGCCCCTTCTGTCTTCATCTTCAACGGACGTTTCCGCGTCCACTTGTTCCGCTTGCCCCTTGTGTCCAGTCCCCCCTAAAGAGGCGGGATTGAGGGCGAACCGGGGTCTTTTTGCCCCGCACGCCCCGTTGCGACCAGGGGTCCGTGACCATGATTGACAGACCGGATGTCACCGAAACCGTCCACGCGGAGCGCGAAGGCCAGGCCACTCGCGTCCCTCTTCACGAGTGGACGGTGGAGGTGGTGGGCGGTCCGGACAAGGGCAAGAAGGTCACCACGCGGGATTCGCTGGTGCGCGTGGGCTCCGACACCGCGGGCGACCTGGTGCTGACCGACCCGACGGTGAGCCGCCGTCACCTGGAGGTGGAGCGGCTGCCGCAGGGGCTGCTGCTGCGCGACACCGGCAGCCGCAACGGCACGTTCCTGGACGGCCGGCGCATCCTCCAGGCCTTCGTCACCAGCGGCGACAAGGTGGAGCTGGGCAAGACGAAGCTCGCGGTGAAGGTGGCCGCCCGCGCGACGGAGGTGGAGGTCGCCGGCACGGAGTCCTTCGGGCAGCTCGTCGGCAGCTCGGAGAAGATGCGCTGGGTCTTCACGGAGCTGCGCCGCATCGCGCGGGAGGACATGAACCTGCTCGTCGAGGGTGAGACGGGCACGGGCAAGGAGCTGGCCGCGCGTGCGGTGCACCAGCACTCGCTGCGCCGCCACGGCGCCTTCAAGGTCGTGGACTGCAACCTCATCTCCGAGGAGAAGGCGGAGCGCGAGCTGTTCGGCGGGCTGCGCGCCGGGGAGAACGAGGACAAGGCCGCGCGCGGCATCTTCGAGGCGGCGCGCGGCGGCACCCTCTTCCTGGACGAGGTGGGCGAGCTGCCCCTGTCCGTGCAGGGCAAGCTGTTGCGCGTGCTGGAGACGCGCGAGGTGCCGTCGCTGGACGGGCAGCCGGTGGCGGTGGACGTGCGCGTCATCGCCTCCACGCACCGCAACCTGGAGGAGGACGTGCGCCAGGGCCGCTTCCGCGCGGACCTCTACTTCCGGCTCGCGGTGGCGCGCGTGCGGCTGCCGCCCCTGCGCACCCGCCGCGACGACATCCCCACGCTGTCCCAGGCGCTGTCGCGCGGCATGAAGGCCGCGCTGGAACTGACGCCGCAGACGCTGGCCCTCTTCGAGGGCTACGACTGGCCGGGCAACGTGCGCGAGCTGCGCAACGTGCTGGAGCGCGGTGCCCTGATGCAGGAGACGGGCAACACCAGCTGGCTGGACTTCCTGGCGCACACGCCCAAGCGCACGGAAGGCACGGAGCCCGCCACCAACGTCACGGCCATCGTCACCGGCATGCCGTACCACGAAGCGAAGGACCGGGTGCTCGCGGACTTCGAGCGGCTGTACTTCGCCGAAATCATGCGCGAGGTGGCCTTCGACATGAAGGCCGCGGAGCAGCGCACCGGCCTGTCCATGCAGAGCCTCTACCGCCTGTTGAAGAAGAACGGGCTCCGCCTCAAGGACCTCAAGAACGCCGAGGGCCTGGAGAAGTGAGCGCCCGAGCGCAGTCCCAACCACCCCAACCGGGAGAAAGCCTCACCATGCTGAGACGTCTCGCCGTCGCCTCCGTCATCCTCACCGCCGCCTGTGCCGGGCAGCAGAAGACCGAAGCCCCCGCCGAGGGTCAGAAGCAGATGACCAAGGAAGAGCGGCTGCGCATCACCAACCAGCCCCCGTTCGACCTGGCGACCTGCTTCCCTCGTGAGCAGAACCTGCCCTCGCCCGCCAACGAGGGCGTCCTCGTGGGCGCGCTCCTGAGCGTCCGTCCGGACGTGCTGGAGTGCCTGGTGGACCCGGCGAACCGCGGCGCCGCGGCCAGCACCAAGGTGACGGTGAAGACGACCGTCAACGCCCAGGGCGCCACGCACGCCATCACCGGGGAGAACCTCACCCCGGCGGGCACCGCCTGCATCCAGCAGGTGCTGGACACGCACGTGAAGCCCACGCCGCTGGCGGCGGACGCCAAGCCGGTGGAGGCCACGTACGCGTACGACCACGCCACGGCCAACAACGCCTCCGTCACCATGGGCATCAACGAGGGCTCGGACTTCTCCGGCACGGTGCGCCTGGCGGAGAAGAGCTGGTGTGACTGCTTCGCCGGCTTCAAGGAGGGCACGCCGCCGGTGCTGGCCTCCGACATCCACATCGTGAAGGGCCAGCCCAACCCGACGGAGGTCGTCTTCAAGCCCTCCGGCAGCACCGAGGGTGACCAGCTCGCGTCCTGTCTGCAGGCGAAGGTCGCCAAGATGCCCGCGACGACGACGGGCGAGCTGAAGTTCCCCTTCCGCTTCGTGTTCTTCAACTCGCAGGCCCCGGTGGAGGCCTCCGCGAGCATGCCGCCGGAGCTGCGCTTCTTCCAGCTGGAGCTGGCGCGCACCCAGACGGCCGCCGCGTCCGCCATCGCCTTCGGCGCGCGCACCAACGCGGCGGACACGTATGACGCCGTCGTGCAGAAGTACACCAAGACGAAGGACTACAAGCTCTTCGACGAGCTGGCCTCCAAGTGCACCGCGCTGGTGGATTCCGCCACCAAGTGGGTGGACGCGCTCAAGGCGCAGGAGACGGTGGACCAGACGACCCTGAAGCTGGTGCAGGAGCTCAAGGCCCAGAAGGAAGACTGGGCCCCGGTGGAGGCCGCCAGCCAGGAGGCCCTGGCCAACACCCAGAAGGACCTCACCGCCGCCCAGCAGCGTCTGGCCGCGGACCAGGGCGCCTGCCCGAAGAAGAGCTACAACGCGCCGAAGAAGAAGTAGTCCTTCGCGGCACGCAGTCGCTGAAATGAGAACGGGCGCTCCGGAGGACATCCCGGGGCGCCCGTCGTCATTTCGTGGACTCCACCCCGCGCCTTACGACGCGGCGGGGACCTTGTCGTCGTTGTGCGCGGAGGCCTCGCGCATCTTCACGCTGACGAGCTTGGAGATGCCGGGCTCCTCCATGGTGACGCCGTAGAGCGTGTCGGCGATCTCCATGGTGCGCTTGTTGTGCGTGATGAGGATGAACTGCGACTGGCGGCTCATCTCCTTCACCATGTCGTTGTAGCGGCCCACGTTGCCCTCATCCAGCGGGGCGTCGACCTCGTCCAGGAGGCAGAAGGGGGTCGGCTTGATGAGGAAGATGCCGAAGATGAGCGCCACGGCGGTGAGGGCCTTCTCACCACCGGAGAGCAGGTTGACGCTCTGGAGCTTCTTGCCCGGCGGCTGGGCGACGATCTCCACGCCCGGCTCCCCGTTGGGGCCTTCCTGCGTGAGGATGAGGCTGGCCCGGCCACCGCCGAACAGGCGCGGGAAGATGGCCTGGAACTTCTCGTTCACCACGTCGAAGGTCTGCTTGAAGCGCTCGCGGCTGGTCGCGTCGATGCGGACGATGGCTTCCTTCAGCTGGCTGATGGACGCCTGGAGGTCCTGGCGCTGCGAGGAGAGGAACTCGAAGCGCTTGGACAGCTCCGCGTGCTCGTCGATGGCGGTGAGGTTGATCTCCCCCATCTTCTCCACCTGGGCGCGCAGGTCCTTGAGCTCGCTCTCCACTTCCGGCGAGAGCGGCGCCAGCAGGTGGTAGTTGTGCAGCTCCGTGGCCAGCTCCAGCTGGTAGCGCTCGCGGACGCCGGCGGCCAGGTGCTCCAGCTCCAGGCCAATCTCCTTCTCGCGCAGGGTGATTTGCGACAGGCCCTGCATGAGCTCGTCCAGCCGGCCGCGCAGCTCGCGGAAGGAGGTGTCCTGCTCGCGCACCTCGGTGGTGGCGGTGGTGTGCGCGGTGCGGCGGGCCTCCAGGGCCTCCGCGGCCACGCGGTGCTCCTCCGCCCGGTGGTCCTTGGTGGACTCCAGCTCCGCGAGCCGGCCCTGCAGCTGCTCCACCTTGGTGCGGCCGTCCGTCACCGTGGCCTGCAGGCGGCTGACGCGCGTCTCCATGTCGCGGCGCTGCGACACCAGGCTCTCCAGCTCCTTGCGGGCGGACTCGCCGCGCTCGCTGCCGGCGGCCACCTTCACGCGCAGGCCCATCAGGTCCGCGGACGCCGAGTCCGCGCGCTGGCGCAGCCCCTCCAGCTCCCCGGCGTACTGGCGCACGCGCTCCTCGCGCGCCTCGCGGTCCGCCTGGCCGTGGGCCACCTCGCCCCGGCTGGACTCCTCCTCGTTGGCGAGCGCGGTGTGGCTCTGTGAAAGCTGCCCCTCCTCGCCCTCCAGCGAGCGCAGCCGCTCGCGCACCCGGGCCAGGTCCTCGCTCGCCTTGTGGAGGTCCTTCTCCTGGCTGGCCAGGTTGACCTCCTCCGCGTGCTGCTCCTTGCCCAGGCCCTTGAGGACGGCCTCCGCCTGCCCCATCTGCTTCTGGAGCGTGTAGTGGCGGGTCAGGATTTCGTTGTAGCGCTCCTCCACCCGCGCCACTTCGGCCGCAAGCTCGGCGATCTCGCGCTTCTTCTGGAGCGCGCCCACCGCCGCGCCCTCGCGCTCGCCGCCGGTGATGGTGCCGTCCGCGCGGAAGACCTCGCCCTCCAGCGTGACGAGCGTGCACGGCACGGGGGTGCTCTCCGCGTACTCGCGGGCGGCCAGCAGGTCCTGGACGATGACCACGTCGCCCAGCAGCAGCTTGAGCACCGGCTCCAGCGCGGGCTCGCAGGACACTTCCTTCAGCGCGTGCGCCAGGACGCCCGGGCGCGAGAGGTCCGGCTCCACGAAGGCCCGGGCCTGCTCACCGGAGGGCACCGGCAGGAAGGTGCCGCGCCCTTCGGCGTGGCCCTTCAGGTACTCCACCAGCTCCACACCCTTCTCGCGGCTGTCCACGATGACGTGCTGGAGCCGCTCGCCCAGGGCGGCCTCCACCGCGCGCTCGTAGCGCGGCGAGTTCACCGTGAGCACGTCCGCCACCAGGCCGAAGATGCCCTGTTCGCGGGCCGCCTCCGCCGCGCGCACCATGACGGCGCGCACGCCCCGGTCGAAGCCGTCGTAGTTCTTCTGGATGTCCTCCAGGGACGACAGGCGGCTGCGCTTGTCGCTCAGCTCCTCGCGCAGCGCGATGACCTGGACCTCGTTCTCCGTGAAGGCCTCGCGCGTGCGGGTGAGGGCCTCCTCCTCCTGGCCCCGGCGCTCGGCCAGCTCGGACGCCAGGTGGCGCGTGTCCTCCACGTGCTTCGCCGCCTGGGTGCGGACGCCGTCCAGCTCCTGCTCCTGGGCGCGCAGGGTCTCCAGCTCGCCGGCCAGCTTCGCGCGGCGGGACTCCAGGTCCGTGCGCTGGCGCGCCAGGTTGACCAGGTTGCTCTCGTGGTTCGCCAGGCGCGTGGCCACGGCGACCAGCCCCGCCCGCTCCTGCTCCAGGCGCAGGGAGATTTCCGTCTGGAGCACGGAGACGCGGCGCTGCTCCTCCAGGGCCACCTGCATGGCCACTTCGTCTTCCTTGTACGACCCGGCGATGCCCGACAGCTCCGACTCGCGGGCCGTCATGGTCTGCACGACTTCCGCCTGCCGCGCGAGCAGCGCGTCCAGCTCCGCCTGCGCGGACTCCACGCGCGTGCCGGTCTCCTCGAAGTCGCGCCGGCCGTACGCCAGCTCCTGCGCTTCGCGCTGCAGGGCGCTCTCCAGCGAGTGCACCTCGCCGGCGAACTGCTGGAGGGCCGCGCCTTCCGCGTCCAGCTCCGCGCGGCGGCGGGTGATGACCTCCTCCAGCTCCTTCACCCGGTCCAGGCCCTCGCGCTCCTCGCCGCCCAGGTTCTCCAGGCGCGACTGGAGCACGCGCTTCTCCGCCATCAGCTCCAGCGAGCGGTGGCTGGTCGAGTGCAGGTCAATCTCCCGCATGCGCGCCTTGAGCTTGCGGTACTTCTCCGCCTTCTTCGCCTGGCGCGACAGCGTGTCGAGCCGCTTCTCCAGCTCGCCCGTGATGTCGTTGACGCGCAGAAGGTTGGCCTCGGTGGCCTCCATCTTGCGCTCGGCGGCCTTGCGGCGGGCCTTGTACTTGGTGACGCCCGCGGCCTCCTCCAACAGGTGCCGGCGGTCCTCCGGCTTGCTGGAGACGATGAGGCCCACGCGGCCCTGCTCGATGATGGAGTAGGCCTTGGTGCCCACGCCCGTGCCGAGGAACAGCTCGGTGATGTCCAGCAGGCGGCAGAGGGTCTTGTTGATGAGGTACTCGGAGTCGCCGTTGCGGAACAGGCGCCGAGTCACGGTGATCTCACTGAAGCCCTGGTACTGCGGCGCCAGCGTGTCCGTGTCGTCCACGAGGAAGGTGAGCGACACCTCCGCCATGGACAGGGGCGGCTTGTTCTCCGAGCCGTTGAAGATGACGTCTTCCATGCCGCGGCCGCGCAGGTTCTTCGCGCTCTGCTCGCCCATCACCCAGCGGATGGCGTCCACGACGTTGGATTTGCCACACCCATTGGGGCCGACGACGCCCGTGACGCCCTCGTCGAAGGAGAAGACGCTCCGCTCCATGAACGACTTGAAGCCGGTGATGTCCAGGCGCTTGATTCGCATGCCAGCGGGCTCCCTACGAGCGACGGTGAGACGGGGTGAAAACGCGCGCGGGGCCGGAAAATCGGCTCCGCAGCGTTCGGCAGGAGTACCAACGCACCCCACCCCGGATCAAGCGTGACCATGCCACGCATGACCCTATGTCCAGTGCTACAGGCCGGTGTGCGAGCAGCCTCGCACCACCCTTGCAAAGCAGCCGACCCACCCTACCTTCCCCTTGATCTTTCTGGAGGCGTCCTACGTTTCAGCCCTTGCTTGCCCTGTCGCTCCTCGTGGGCGCGTCCCCGACGTCTCAGGTAGCACCCCGGTCTGACATGGCGGCGGCGGCGGCGCCGGCCCCCTGTCCGAACCCCTGGTTTCCCATGGAAGAAGGCCTGTCGCTGACCTACCGGGCCGGCCGCTCGTCGGAGCTGGTGCTGGCGACGAAGGACGTCGCCCCCGCCCCGGACGGGACGGTCAAGGCCACGCTGGCGGTGAGCCTCAAGGGCCGCAGCGGCCAGACGGACCTCACCTGCGACGCCCAGGGCGTGCGCACGGGCCTGGGCGGCCTGGAGGGCACGCTCCTGTCCGCGTCCGGCATGGACGTCCAGGTGGTGAACGCGGAGGGCGCGGCCGTGCCGGCGCCGTCCGTGATGGTGCCCGGAGGCACCTGGAAGAACAGCCTGTCGGTGAAGCTCCAGCCGCCGGCCAAGAAGGGCGGCCTGCGCCCCACCATCGCCACGACCTTCGACAAGGAGGCCACGGTGGTGGGCGAGGAGGAGGTCACCGTCCAGGCGGGCACCTTCAAGGCCCTGAAGATCCGCAACATCACCACGGCCCGCGCCAGCCGCCCCGGCTCGGAAGGCCGCTCCATGGAGAGCTTCATGTGGTTCGCCCCGGACGTGGGCATCGTCAAGCTGACCACGGACGGCGAAACCAACCTGGAGCTGCTCAAGGTGGACCGGCCCAACGCCAAGGTGAAGCCGGCGTCCATCCAGGGCGGCGCGAAGAAGAAGGCCGTGAAGCCCACCAAGGGCTAGGCCTTCACCCCGTCTCGCCGGAGGACGCGGGCGGCTCCGAGGGGCGGCCTCCGTCCTTGGGCTGCGCGGTGGGGCGCGACTGCGGCTCCACCGTGACGCGCACCACGCGGGGGCCGTCCACCTCCTCCACGAGGATGCGCCACATGTCGAGCTTGAGGCTGTCGCCCTTCTCCGGCACGCGGCCCAGCTTCGTCATCAGGTAGCCGGCGATGGTGGTGACTTCGCCCTTCTCGTCGTCGCTCAGGTCGAAGTTCACGTCCAGCTGGGCCTCCAGGTCGTCCAGCTGCGCGGTGCCCGGCAGTTCGAAGCGGCCTCCGGGCAGCGCCCGGACCTCCTCCACGCGCCGGCCCAGCTCCGCCACGTCGCCCACCACCTCCGCCACCACGTCCGCGATGGTGACGAGCCCCGACGTGCCACCGTGCTCGTCCACCACCATGGCGATCTGCCGGCGGCGGCGGCGGAACTCCGTGAGCAGCTGCTCCAGCGTCGCGTTCTCCGGGATGAAGAGCACCGGCCGCTGCACCTGGGAGAGGCTGCGCAGCTCGCCGCGCGACAGGAGGAAGAACAGGTCCTTCACGTTCACCACGCCCTCGACCTCGTCGAGGTTGCCCCGGCACACCGGCAGCCACGTGTGCCCGGACGCCCGCGCGTCGATGACGTTCTTGTCGAGCGTCTCCTCCACGTCCAGGTAGCGCATCTGGTTGCGGGGCACCATCACCTGGCGCGCCGTCTTCTGCGCCATCTCCAGCGCGCGCTCCAGGAGCTCCGCTCGCGCCGTGGTGATGGCGCCCGCCTGCGCGGAGCTGTGCAGGATGACGCGCAGCTCCTCTTCGTTCGTGGCCTCGTGCGACTCGCTGGCGGAGTGCAGGCCGAACGCCTTGAGCACCATCCCCGCCAGCCAGTTGAGCAGCCGGATGGCCGGGTAGAAGAGGAAGTAGAACGCGCGCATGGGCAGCGCCACCGCGAGCGTCGTCTGCTCCGCGCGCTGGATGGCGACGCTCTTGGGCGCCAGCTCCCCCATCACGATGTGCAGGAACGTGATGATGCTGAAGCCGATGATGCCCGCCGCGGTGGAGCCGTACTTCGCCGCCATCGCCTCCGGCAGCACCTTCTCCACCACCGGGTGCAGCAGGTGTTCGAACGCGGGCTCACCCAGCCAGCCCAGGCCCAGCGACGCGAGCGTGATGCCGAACTGGGTGGCGGACAGGTACGCGTCCAGCTCGCTCACCATCTTCAGGGCCATGCCCGCGCCCGGCGTGCCCTCGTCCACCAGGGACTGCAGGCGCGTGGCGCGGATCTTCACGATGGCGAACTCCGTCGCCACGAAGAAGCCGTTCGCGACGACCAGCAGCAGCGCCAGCCCCAGGAAAACCCATTCCATGTGTGATTCCCTCAGAAGAGGGCTTCGAAGTCCGGATCGCCCTTGAGCACGTCGAACATGGGGTCCGCGGACAGCCACCCCAGGACCTTCTGCCGGTCCGCCGCCAGCGCCTTCTGGAGGTACTGGACAGCGTCCTTCGGACGGCCCCACAGCGCGTACAGCGCCGCCAGGTTGTAGTTGAGCAGCAGGTCTTCCGCGTTGAGCGCCCGGGCGCGCTCGTAGGCGCGCTCGGCTTCCGCGTAGAAGCCCTTCTGCGCGTAGCAGATGCCCAGGTCCAGCTGCGCCTCGAAGTTGTCCGGCTCCAGCCGCACCACTTCCTTCAGCTGGGTGATGGACGAGCGGTAGTCCCCCTCGTCCATCATCAGCGCCGCCAGCTCATGCCGGGGGAAGGCGTCCTGCGGGTCCAGCTCGATGGCGGACTGCAGCTCGCGCATCGCCTCTTCCACCCGCCCCTGGTCCGCGTAGGTGAGGCCCAGGTTCAAGTGGGCGTCCGGGTACTCCGGATCCAGCTCGATGGCTTCCTTGTACTCCTCCACCGCCATCTCACTGGCGTGGGTGGAGAGGAAGCAGGCCAGGTTGTAGTGGGCGGTGGCGCTCTCCGGCTCCAGCTTCAGCGCGGTGAGGTACTCCGCCAACGCCTCGCGGAACTGCTTCTTCTCCGCGTAGACCGTGGCCAGGTTGTCGTGCGCGTGCGCCGACGTGGGGTCCAGGTCGATGGCCTTCCGGAACTCCTTGATGGCCTCGTCCAGCCAGCCGCGATCCGCCAGCTCGATGCCGCGGGTGTTGTGCTCGTCGGACAGAGCGATGTTGTCCTTTTCCCGGGCCATGAGCGCGCGGCAATCTACGCGTCGCGCGTTTCCCCGTGCAAGGTAGAGTTTCCCCTTGTCCATGCGCCACGCCGCCCTGCTGCTCCTGCTTTCGCTCGCCGCCTGTCATCCCCGCCCCGTGACGCCCACGGCC
>NZ_RAWE01000201.1 GCF_003611695.1 Corallococcus carmarthensis
CCTTCTCCCGCCCCCGCCGTCGCGGCCCCGGGCGGGCCCTCGCTGCCGTGGGTTCGCGCCCCGCGCCGGACGCTGGCTGCATCGCTGGGACTGGGCCTCCTCGCGGAGTTCCTGCTCGACAGGGCGCACTGGGGCCTGGGCTTCCCGCTGCTGGTGGCGGCCCTGGTGGGCGCGCTCGCGTGGCTGGGCGGCCGTGAAGGCTGGCAGCGCGCGCGGCCCAACGCGTGGCTGCTGGCGCCGCTGGGGCTGGTCAGCGTCTTCGTGGCGGTGCGGGACAGCTCCTGGCTCCTGTCGCTCAACGTGCTGACCGCGTCCGTGCTCCTGATGTTGCTCGCGCACTTCTGGGCCGCGGGCCGCGTGGAGCGGCTGGGGCTCACCGACTATCTCTCCGTCTTCTTCGGCTCCGCCGTCCAGACCCTGCGCTACCCACCGGCGCTCGCGCGCGACAGCGTGGACCTGCGCGGCCTCAAGACCCATTCGCGCCTGCTGGGGGCGCTGTCGCGGGGCCTGCTGCTGACGCTGCCGGTGCTGCTCGTGTTCGGGCTGCTGCTCGAATCCGCGGACGGCGTCTTCTCCTCCACCCTCCAGCGGATGCTGTCGTTCGACCTGGACCTGGGAACGCTGGTGTCGCGCGGCATCAGCGTGGCGTTCAGCGCGTGTGTCGCCGCGGGCGTGCTGGGCCATGCGCTGCGCCGCCGCGCCACGAAGGAGCTGGGGGACGCGGAGGTGACGTCCGCCACGCCGCGCCTGGGGCTCATCGAAGCGCTCATGCTCATCTTCGCCGTGAACGCGCTGTTCTTCGTCTTCGCGTCCTTCCAGGTGGCGTACCTGTTCGTCAACGAGGCCTCCTCCCCCGCGCCCGGCTACTCCTTCGCGGAGTACGCGCGGCATGGCTTCTTCGAGCTGGTGGTCGTCTCCTCGCTGACGCTGGCGCTGGTGATGGCCCTGACGCGCTGGACGCGGCGCGAGACGCGCGTGGCGCAGACGGTCTTCCGCGCGGGCACGTCGCTGATGGTGGTGCTGACGCTGATCATCCTCGCGTCGGCGATGCGGCGCCTGTCGCTGTACGAAGATGCGTTCGGCTACACGCTGCTGCGCCTGCACACGCATGTCTTCATGGTGGCGCTGGGCGCGGCGCTGGCGTGGCGGGCGGTGACGCTGTGGTGGCGGCCGGAGCGCTTCGCGGTGGGCGCCTTCGCCACGGCGCTGGGCGCGGTGCTCGTGCTGAACTTCCTCAACCCGGAGGCCTTCATCGTCCGCCACAACCTGGAGCGGTATGCGCGCACCGGTTCGTTGGACAGCGAAATGTTCTACGACCTCTCCGCGGACTCCGTGCCCGGGCTGGTCCTGGCGGAGTCCACCGTCTCCGAGGAGAACCAGTGGCGCCTGGCGCCCCTGCTGAAGGAGCACCAGGAGCGGCTGTCCCAGGGGGACACGGTCCCGGAGTGGAACGTCTCCCGCTTCCTCGCGCGCCGGGCGCTCCTGCGGACCGGTGCGTGGAGTGCGCCCGTGAATCCGTGAGGCACCCTGGCTAGATTGCGGCGCCATGAGCGAAGTCGCCGGACGCCGTGCCTCCTCCCTGCCTCCCATTCCCGCGGTCCTCATCGCCGTGGTGAGCGTTCAGGGAGGTGCCGCGCTCGCGAAGGGGCTCTTCCCCGTCCTGGGCGCGGTGGGGGCCGCGGGCCTGCGGCTGGTGCTCGCGTCGGTGATGCTGATGGCCTTCTTCCGGCCCTCGCTCTGGCGCTACACGCGGGCGCAGTGGGCGGCCATCGTGCCGTATGGCGTGGCGCTGGGCGTGATGAACCTCACGTACTACCTGGCCATCGCGCGCATCCCACTGGGGCTCGCGGTGACGCTGGAGTTCGTGGGGCCCTTCGTGCTCGCGGTGGTGGGGTCGCGCAAGGCCTTGGACTTCGTCTGGGTGCTCTTCGCGGCGACAGGCATCGTGCTCATTACGCCGTGGACGGCGCGGCCCGGCGGGTTGGATCCGCTGGGCGTGGTGCTGGCGCTGACGGCGGGGGCGTGCTGGGCGCTCTACATCCTGGCGGGCGGAAGGCTGTCGCGCAGCGTGCCGGAAGGGCAGGGCGTGGCGGCGGGCATGGTGGTGGCCATGCTGACGGTGCTGCCCTTCATGTTGAAGGAGGGCCACCTGGAGCGGATGACGCCGGGCCTCTTCGCGGCGGGCCTGGGCGTGGCGCTGCTGTCCAGCGCGCTGCCGTACACGCTGGAGATGATGGCGCTGGGGCAGCTCTCCAGCCGCACCTTCGGCATCCTGATGAGCCTGGAGCCCGGCGTGGCCACGGTGGTGGGCTGGCTGTTCCTGCGCGAGCAGCTCACGCCCCTGCAATGGCTGGCGGTCGCGCTGGTGAGCGTCGCGTCCGCGGGGGCGACGCTGACGGCGAAGCAGCCCGCTCCGCCCGTGGAGGCGTGAGGTGGTAGCGTTTCCCGGATGCGATGGCTCTGCGCGTTGAAGGTGCGACTCCCCTGGATGCCCGGCATGGCCAGCGTCCTGTTCGCATCCCGGGCCTGGGCCCAGGGGGATGAGGACGGTCCGGGGCCGGTCTTCTTCCTGGGCGCCGCCATCGTGGTGCTGGGATGGGTCGTGGGGTTGGTGATGCTCTTCCTCAACCTCACCGGCCGCCAACGCACGTACTCCATCCTCCTGGGGATTCTTTCGGGCCTGGGGACGGTGGTGCTGGGGATGGGATTGAGTGAGCCGCTGCTGTCCGGGTCCAACGATGGCTTCATGGAGGCCCTGCTCTGGGGACTGGTCCTCCTGGGCGTCGGCGAAGTCATCGCGGCGGGGCTGGCGATGCGCGCCAATTGGAAGAAGCACGCATCGTGTCTGGTTTGACTCTGGTTGGTGCGAAGTTTTGATGTCTGAAAACTGATTTCAGTGTGAATGCGGAAATCGCGGATGCATCTGATGGCTACAGCCAGGATGCAAACTGTTGCGCCTGCGCTTGTTCGGAGATCATTTCGACGACCTGTTAGGGTCCGGCGCCATGACGACCGACTCGCGTCCCAAGGGCGTGTCCCTCGAAGCCATCTTTGATGCCGACGCCAGGCTCTGGCGAGACGGCGGCCCGGACGACGCGCGCGAGCGCCTGTGGATTCATCCGTCGGGCCTCTTGCTGCTCGATGCCACCCGCAAGGACGGCAAGCTCGACGGTGAACTCAAATGGTCGCTCGGCTTCCACGAGATGTCTGAGTACGCGCCGCGCGTGGCCATGCGGAATGCGCTGGGTCTGCCGGTGGGACCGACCGAAACGTTGGTCGCCACCTTCGCGGCCGGTGCGCTGGTCGAGGCGCGCTTCCGCGCCGGCTTCGACTTCCCGGACACGCTCAAGGTCGAGCTGCGTGACGGTGCGATCGACGGTACCCTGGAGTGGGTCATCGGACCGGCCAACGGCGCACTGTTCGAGTTCGCCGGCATCAAGCTCCTGTCCAAGGCCTTCAAGGTTCCCAAGCCGTGGCCCCATCGCCTGACGGCCGTCTTCGCCAAGGGCAAGCTGAAGAGCACGACCTTCTTCGCCAAGGACGGCACCCCCCTCGACGTGGGCGAGCCCCCGCTCACCGAGTGGGGCGAGAACGCGGAGGCGAGCACCCTCACCGGCTACATCGAGCGCGGTGACTTCGCGGCGGACGCGGCGCGCTTCTTCCCGAAGGCGCCTCGCGTGTCGAAGCCAGGCAGCAAGAAGGTTCGCCTCGTTCCCTCTGGCCGGGTGCTTGATGAGGTGGTGACCGGCGGTGGTGTGCCGGTGATGACCCTTGCCTTCGACTTCGGCAGCTATGGCTTCGACTGCAAGAAGGAGGAGCTGTCCGGAGCCAACGACGACAAGTACGTCGGCATCGCGAGCGACGGCTCGGGTGAGATGTTCCTTCTCGACGTCACCACGGGGGAAGTCGTCCGCTACGCGCACGAGGAAGACTCCATCGCGCCGGCTTTCACGTCGCTCGATCAGCTCGCCTTCTCACTCCTTCGCATCGAGGCGGCCGCCAAGAAGCGGATTCCCAAGGCGAAGCTCTCCGCGCTGTTCAAGAGGCTCGGCCTGACGACGGCCGGTGCATTGCTGAAGGAATACTGAGCGCGAACGGCCTGGCCGTGCTCAGAAGTCGTGGACGACCAGGTCGAACCGGCAATGCCGCGCGAGCAGGTCCAGCAGTTCATCCAGCGGCGCGCTCAACCGGTGCCGGTAGACGTCCAGGCTGACCAGGGATTGATCCACCTTCCACGCATCCCACGCATCGGTCATGGGCCGCAGCCGGCCGGTGAGCCACAGCCGGGTCCAGGCGCCTTCGGTCCGGGCCAGGAGGGGACGCCGGTCCTTCACGACCAGCTCGACATACAGCTGTCCCGACGACTCGAGCGTGGAGCGGAAGCCCTTGGGCAGGAACGTGTATGTCTTCTCCCGCCAGCCTTCGGGATGCCGCTCCATCGTGGGCGTCAGGCAGACGAACTCCACCTCCGGCCACGCGATGAAGACAGGCTTCGCGAGCAGTGGACGCAAGGTGACGCCCGGCTCTTCGAAGTCGACGCGGAGCGGGAGGCTGCGATGGACGATGGCTCCCGGCATCAGGGAAGCGAATCCAGCGCCGCGAGCAGCCGCCCCACGTCCTCCGCGGTGTTGTAGTGCAGCAGCGAGGCGCGCACCGCGCCGTCGGGCATGAGCCCCAGCGCCTCCGCCGCCATCGTCGCGTAGTAGTGGCCCGCCGCGACGCCCACGCCCTGTTCCGCCAGGTGCTCGGCCACGGCGCGCGGTGCCAGGCCGGTCACGTTGAAGCAGAAGGTGGCCACGCGTCCGGCGGATGTCTTCGGTCCGTAGAGTTGAACGCGGGGGTGGCGGGACAGCTGCTCCAGCGCGGCCTCCAGCAGGGGCTGCTCCAGCTTCGCGATGTGCTGGAAGGCCCGCGTCAATCCCTCACGTCCCGGCCGGCCACCGCCCAGCACGTCACGCAGGTAGCGCAGGGAACCCAGCCAGCCCGCCCAGCCTTCGTGGTTCGCCGTGCCCGGTTCGAACTTCTGCGGACCGTCATCCGGCATGAACCACAGCTTGTCCGCGGGCAGCCCCGCGAGCAGCTCGCGCCGCACGAACAGGCAGCCCAGGTGTGGACCGAAGACCTTGTAGGGAGAGAACACCGCGAAGTCCGCGCCCCACGCCCGCACGTCCGGCAGGTGGTGCGGGCCGGAGTGCACCGCGTCCACGAACAGCCACGCGCCCACGCCGTGTGCCACCTCCGCCGCCGCGGCCACGTCCGGCGTCGCGCCCACGGAGTTCGCCGCCGCCGTCACCGCCACCAGCCGCGTGCGCGGCGTGATGAGCTTCTTCAGCTCCGAGGCCTCCAGCCGGCCCTCCGGCCAGCTCGCGCGCCAGGTCGTCACCTTCACGCCCTGCGCCTCCAGCGCGCGCCATGGGGCCGCGTTGGATTCGTGCTCCAGCTCGGAGAGGACCACCTCGTCGCCCGCCTGGAAGAGGCGTGAGAAGGCCCGGCCCACCTGGAAGGTGAGCGCGGTGGCGCTGGGACCGAGCATCACCTCCTCGGCCCGGCAGTTGAGGAACTCCGCCGTCTCCTCGCGCGCCCGGGCCTTGAGCGCGGTGGCCACGCGGGAGGCGGCGTAGGGCTGGCCCACGTTGCAGCTTCCGCCCGTGAGGAAGTGATGGATGGCGTCGATGCAGTGCGTGGGCACTTGCGCCCCCGCGGCGTTGTCCAGGTAGCTGAAGCCGGACCGCAGCGCGGGGAAGTGCTCGGCGAAGGGGGAGGGCATGGGACGCGAAGCATAGCCCTCCGTCCCTGCCCGGGAGCTACGGCGTGCCGAAGTCCTGCGTCCAGTAGGCCTTGTACGTGCTGGACGGCGCGTTGAAGTAGCCGATGCCCGTCTGCTGCAGCGCTCCATTCATGATGTTGTTGCAGTGGCCGGTGCTGGCCATCCATCCGGTCACCACCGCCTGCGCGGTGCCGTAGCCCGCGGCGATGTTCTCCGCCGCCGTCCGGTAGCTGTAGCCCGCGGAGGCCATGCGCTGCCACGGCGTGGTGCCGGTGGAGCCCGTGTGGCTGAAGAAGTTGTTCGTGCCCATGTCCTTGGAGTGCTTGCGCGCCGCACAGCGCAGCTTCGTGTCCAGCGTGAGCGGGCCCACCGCCGGCTTCGCCACGCCGCCACAGGTGGCACCGGCCGCGCGGCGCTGGTTGATGAGCGTGAGCACATCGCTCTCGAACGTCACCCAGGCCGGATCCCACGTCGTCACGTCGTCGCAGTACGCGGCGCTCGCGCTCAAGCCATTGCCGGCGCCCTCCGTCTGGACCGGCGGCACCACGACGCCTTCACCCTGCGGCGTGGGCGCCTCCTCGCCTCCACAGCCACCCAGCAGGGCAGCGGCGCTCAGCAACGTCAGACACAGCGAACGGGACGTGGGCTTCATGGACAGACCTTTCACCGGCGGGGGCCGGTCAGGGGGAGGGATTCAACGATATGCATCGTTGTCCACGATTCCAGGTCTCTGCCATGGACACTCCGTGCATTGTGATTGGCCGCAAAGAGGGCAGGGTTGTGTGGGCGGTGTTGGTGACGGAAAGTTCCTGCATCGTGAAGACACCTTCCGCTGTGCCTCTCATTCGTTCCGTGGTGCTGGACACCAACGTGGTGCTGGATGTGTTCGTCTTTGACGACATCTTCACCCGGCCGTTGAAGGAGGCGCTGCGTTCGGGCGCGCTGACGGCGTGGGCGGACCGGCACACGCTGAAGGAGCTGGCGTTGGTGCTCGCCTATCCCTCGTTCAAGCTGACGGCGGACGCGCAGCGGGCGGTGCGCGACGCGTACGGCGCGCTCGTGCGGGTCGCGGACGGGGAGGGCTCACCGGTGGAGCTGCCGCCGTGCCGCGACCGGGATGATCAGAAGTTCCTGGAGCTGACGGCCCGCGCGGGGGCGTCGTGGCTGGTGAGCAAGGACCAGCGCGTGCTGTCGATGGGGGGCGGGCGGCGCCTGCCCTTCGATGTCCTGTCGCCCCGGAAGGCCGCTGCGCTCCTGGAGGACGCGGCGGCCGTGGCCGGAACCTGATTCAGAAGAGCAGGACGCCGTGCCCGGCGCAGAAGAGGATGGCGGGGTAGGTCGCCGCGAACGCGAAGAAGAAGGTGTTGAGCCCCATCACCAGCGCGTTCGCCGCGTGGAACACCACGCCCCAGGCGACGAAGGCGAGCGCCACCCTGGGGCCGCCCGCGAGGGCCAGCGGGAACAGGACCTCCACGCTGACGACCGACCAGCTCAAGAGGCGCGTGACCCACGGCTGACGCGCGAGCACCGCGGCCACGGAGGGCGCGCCGTTGGTGCGGGTGTTGAAGACGAGGAACACGGCCTGGCCGTTGCGCCACTGCCGGCCCAGCACCTTCCAGAAGCCCGCGGTGAAGTAGGCCAGACATCCCTGGAGCGCGATGAAGGCCAGCCCCGCGTTCATCACGCGCGGGTCGCCGGGGGCCAGCGCCACCAGCAGCAGCGCCACGTTGAGCATCCGCACCAGGCGGTCCGAGCCCTCCTTGCCGAACAGCAGGCGCATGGAGATGAGCAGGTCCGTGAGGAAGAGCAGTGCCAGGGCCGCGAGCACCATCGGCGGCGGCAGGGTGGGCACCAGCAGCGCCGCCGCGCAGCCGCCCCGCAGGCACAGCCAGCCCCGGAAGCGGCCCGGGGACACCAGCGACACGGCGAACCTCAGGAGGGGGCCGCCCCTGTGCCGCTCCAGCATCTGGCGCAGCAGCGGCCAGCCGGAGATGCCGCCGTCGGAGTGGTCCCGCCAGTTGGCCAGCAGCTCGCCCGTGGTGATGAGGATGCCCAGCGCCATGAGCGCGCGGACGGCGTACAGCGCCAGGTCGGGAGTGTTCGTGAAGGGGATCATCGCGGGTGCAACTCCGACACGAGCAGCATGCGGGACGGTGTCCGCGTCTCGTAGCCATACGACTCGGCGATGGCGAACTGGAACGCGCGCGTCAGGGGCGTGCCGCCGCGCGACGTGATGAGGGCCAGGAGGGCCGCGTAGCCATGGGCCTGCGTCAGGGGCCCGCGCCGGGCCTTGGCCTGCTGCACCAGCGTGGTCACCGCGGTGGACACGGCATAGCGGTGGCGCCGCTCCGGATTCCAGACCGCGCTCAGCAGCGAGCGGCGCGCCGCCAGCGGAATCTCCCGCCACTGCGTGAGCGTCCCGTCACACAGCGCCTCGCGGTAGAGCAGGTGGTAGTCGGACGAAGAGAACGACGGGGAGAAGAACGTCCACCGGGGGATGAGCGAGAACACGTCGAGGGCCCGGAAGAGCCTCTGGAGGGGCATGGGCAGGAACTGGCAGAGGAACGACACCCCGAACCAGACCGCCAGCAGCCAGGGAATGAGCCGGATGAGCATGGTCTAGCGTCCCTGCTTCGGCGGCAGCCAGGACTGCCCGGCGGTGGGCGCGGACGGCGGGAACTCCGCCTGGGCGAGCGCCTCGAGGTCATTCATCGCGGGCGGTGTCAGCACAATGCTCGCCTCCAGCGTGAAGCCCGCCACCGGGGAACGGGTGCGCAGCGAAAGCTTCCCGGCCTCCAGCGCGGCGCCAGGAAAGTCCCGCACACACCACGTGAAGCCCGCCTCCGCTTCCAGGACGAGCCCGGTCAGCCAAGGCTCCCCCGCGTAGCAGAGCTCCGCGACGTGCTCGGGGAACGGCGTCCGGGCGGAGGCCTCGCGCCAGGCCTTCCGGTGCGCGTCGAGGACGGCTTGCGCCGAAGTGGAAGGCGACGCGAGGGCCTCGGCCACCCGTGCGTGAAGTGCATCCCCGGCCACGGTCAGCAGGAGCGCGATGCTCCCCGCGGGCGCGAGGGACGCGGAGGGAACGGGAAGGGTGAGCAGCTGGGGGCTGGACCCGGTGGAATGCCAGTCGTCGTGCGCCGCGTGCACGCCGTGAGGGCGTACGGCCGTGGCCACGGACGGGCGAGGCGCTCGCATCATGGGGAGGGACGAGGGGGAAACCGGGTGGAGCCGCCAATAGACGTGAGGCGATTGATTCATGTCAATCACGGCAGGGACTGCGTTTCACCGACGCTCAGCGGGCAGGCACTCAGGCGGTGAAATGCGGTCTGGATGCTTGGAGTCATTCGCGTCTCGGGTCATCCTCGCCCCCGGTGCGTTCCTCACTCCTGATCCTCCTGTTCTGCGCCGGCTGTGCCGCGCGTGTCGTCACCCCCGTTCCGGCGTCCGCGCCGGCTCCGGTTCCGGCCCAGGCCGCGGCGCCCGCGCCGTCGCCAGCAGCCCCGGCCGCGTCGCCGCCCGCGCAGGCCCCGGCCGCCGCGGGTGAGCCCCAGCCCGCGCCTGCCGTGAGCGCTTCCGGTGCCCCCGCCGCGATGCCGTCCCCGGCGGAGGTGGCCGCTGTCGTCACCGACGCCGCCGTGCGTGAGAACCCGTGCCCCGTGGAGGCGGAGGAAGAGGACGACGAGGCCACCGCGGCCACCGACGACGAAGGCGTGAGCGAGGAAGGGGAGATGCAGGCGCCGCTCGCGCCCGCCGCGCCCGCGGGACCGCTGTACACCGCCGACCTGTCCGACGAGGCGCTCACCGAGGCGTGGAAGAAGGACCCGGCCACGCTGGGCTCCATGTCCATCGGCTTCGTGGAGAGCGGCCGGCAGCTCAACAGCGTGCGCGTGCCGGATGACAAGGATTGGCTCGTGGTGTCGCCGGAGATCGCCTACGGCACGCAGGAGACGGTGGACTACGTGGCCGCCGCCATCCGCGCGGTGCGCGCGCAGTACCCGAACGTGCCCACGCTGCGCGTCAACCGCCTGTCCACCAAGGACGGCGGCTACCTGCGCCCGCACAAGAGCCACCAGAACGGCCGCGACGTGGACCTGGGCTTCTACTACCCGACGGCGGAGCCGGTGCGCGAGCGCGAGCGGGAGCGCTACATCGACGTGGCCATGAACTGGGCGCTGGTGCGCTCGCTGGTGGTGAACACCGACGTGCAGATGATCCTCGTGGACAAGCGCGTGCAGAAGGTCCTGTACGACTACGCGCTGTCCATCGGCGAGGACAAGGTGTGGCTGGATACGCTGTTCAACGCGGGCTTCAACTCACTCATCAAGCACGCGCGCCGGCACCGCGACCACTTCCACGTGCGCTTCTTCAACGGACGCGCGCAGGAGCTGGGCCGCCGGGTGGCGCCGCTCCTGGCGCTGCAGCCGGATCAGAACCTCATGATGTACAAGGTGCGCAACGGGGACACGCTGGGTGCCATCGCGATGCGGAACAACTCCAGCGTGGTGGCCATCAAGAAGGCCAACCGGATGCGCAACACGTTCCTGAGCATTGGCCGGCGGCTGGTGATTCCGCTGAAGGGGCCGTGCACGCACTGCCCCATCCCTCCGCCGGTGCAGCTGCCGCCGCGCCGGGTGCCTCCTCAGGCGCAGGCCCCCGCTTTGGTGAACACGGAGCCCGCGGCTTCGGGCAAGCTGCCCAACCCGTGTACTCCCGCCGCGCCGGCACCGACGCCGGTGGCCGTTCCGACGGGTGCTCCGTCCGGTCTGTCGACCGCGCGCTGAAAGGCTTCTGCTTCCATGGCAACTCCGCACATCTCCGCGTCTCCCGGTGACTTCGCCGAAGTGGTCCTCATGCCGGGTGACCCGCTCCGGGCGCGCTACATCTCCGAGCGCTTCCTGGAGAACGCGCGCGCCGTCACGTCGGTGCGCAACATGCTGGGCTTCACCGGCACCTTCCGGGGCAAGCGGCTGTCGGTGATGGGGCACGGCATGGGCGTGCCGTCCATCTCCATCTACGCGACGGAGCTGGTGAAGTCCTATGGCGCGAAGGTGCTCATCCGCGTGGGCAGCTGCGGCGCGCTGCGCACGGACGTGAAGCTGCGCGACGTCATCGTGGCCATGGGCGCGGGCACGGACTCCAACGTGAACCGCATGCGCGCGATGGGGCACGACTTCCCGGCGGTGGCGGACTTCACGCTGGCCCGGCGCGCGGTGGAGGCGGCGGAGAAGCGCGGCAAGCCGGTGCGCGTGGGCAACGTCTTCACGTCCGACCTGTTCTACCACCCGCAGGAAGCGCTCAACGCGACGCTGGCGAAGATGGGCATCCTGGCGGTGGAGATGGAGATCGCCGGCCTGTACGGCGTGGCGGCGGAGTTCGGCGCGCGGGCGCTGGCCCTGCTCACGGTGTCGGACCACATCCTCACCGGCGAGCACCTGTCGCCGGAGGACCGGCAGACGACGTTCGACGAGATGATCGAACTGGCGTTCGACGTGGCCGCCTCCGAGGCGTGAGGACCTGAGCACATGGCCTTGCCTCCCCGTAGGGGTCCGGGTTCCCCGCTGGCGCGCAAGGCCGCGCAGCGCACGCCGGGCCACCACTACAACGCGAGCTTCCTGGCCTCGACGGACCGCGCGGAGATATTGGCGTGGTTGGGCACGCTGCATCCGCTGTGGGAGGAGCGCTATTCGAAGCACTTCCCACCGCCGGAGGGGCAGCAGCAGCGGCGGTTGCTGCGGCCGGTGTACTGGCTGGGCAACTGGCAGTTCGCGTGTCTGGACTACTACCGCCCGCCGAAGGGCGTGAAGGACCGCTGCGTGAAGGCGGAGCCGTTCCCCGCGGTGCTGGAGCGGCAGATTGCGAAGGTGGAGGCGCTGGCGCGGCGGATGTTCCGGGGCCCGGACATGCCGCAGGGCTGGCACCTCAACACCTGCCTGGTGAACTTCTACGGCAGCCGGTTGGAGGACGGGCGCTGGGTGGACACCGCGCGCGTGGGCGAGCACAAGGACTTCGAGCCGGGCCCGGTGGCGTCGCTGTCGCTGGGCGAGCGCGCGCTCATCCAGTTCGTCACGTCCACGCGGCCCGGTGAGCGCGACGCGGTGGTGCTGGAGCAGTGGCTGGATGACGGGTCACTGCAGCTCTTCGGTGGGTCGCAGTGGAAGGACCAGACGTTCCACCGGGTCCAGCGGGTGGACACGCGCGCGGGCCACGTGATGCCGCCGGAGCTGCCGGACTTCCGCACGCGGCGCATCAACCTGACGTTCCGCTACGTGCCGGACGCGCATGTGACGCCGTTCGCCGCGCTGAGCGCGGAGGCCCGCGAGGACGTGCGCCCGTACATGGCGACGCTCGCGAAGGGCAGCCGGTTCTTCCGTGAGGAACTGGCGCGCGAACAGCCGGTGAAGGCGGAGTAGGGCGCGGGCGTCACGCGTCCGCGCCGGACTCCAGCCGCGAGGCCTGCTCCCGTCGTGAGGCCCCAACTGGTCCGGCAGTCGGACAGGTTTTCGCGGTCCGGTGTGAGTGGGGTCCCCGCCATGAGGCCCCAACCGGTCCGACAGTCGGACAGGTTTTCGAGGCTCGGCGGGAGCGTGGTGCCTTCCAGCCGTAATCCCCCACCGGTCCGACAGTCAGGCCGGTTCGGGGAGAGCGCCGCTGCCGGGCGGTCCCAGCAGGGTTCTCCCGGCCCTCTTGGGGCCGGGAGTCATGCCTGAAGGCTAGGAGGAGCCTGTCTCGGGGTTCGACGACGAGGCCGCGGGCGGACGGCCCACGTAGCTCACCTGGGGCGCGGAACCCCGGGACGAACGTCCCGCGCCGCGCTCCGGGCCCTGACGGGGCATCCGGGGACCGTTGTTGGGCAGGTTGCCGCGCGCCTCGCGGGGGGCCGCCCCCGGACCCCGGGCATTCTGGCGCTGCTCGCCGTTCTGTTGCGGGGCGCCGTCCTGGACGGAGCCGTTGTTGCGCGGAGGCCGGCCGTTCATGCGCGACTGCGTCCCCGGGCCATCCTGGCTCTGTTCGCCGTTCTGCTGCGGGCGGCCATTCGCTCGCCACTCGTTGCGCGGCGGCCGGCCGTTGCCGTTGTTCTGTTGCGCCTGGCCGTTCACAGCCGGCTCGCCGCCGTGCGGCTGGCCACTCACAGCCGACTCACCACCACGGCTCTGGCCGTTCATGCGCGGCTTGCCGTTCTGCCGCCGCGAGGCCTGACCATTCTCGCCGTGCGGCTGGCCGTTCACGCCCGGCTCACCACCACGGCTCTGGCCGTTCACGCCTGACTCACCGCCACGGGACTGACCGTTCATGCGCGGCTGGCCGTTCGCGCCTGCCTCACCACGGGACTGACCGTTCATGCGCGGCTGGCTGTTCGCGCCCGGCTCACCACCACGGCTCTGGCCGTTCATGCGTGGCTGGCCGTTCACGCCCGGCTCACCGCCACGGGACTGACCGTTCATTCGCGGCTGGCCGTTCTGCCGCTGCGGAGCCTGGCCATTCTCGCCGTGCGGCTGGCCGTTCACGCCCGGCTCACCACCACGGGGCTGCCCGTTCATGCGCGGCTGGGCGTTCTGCCGCTGCGGGGCCTGGCCATTCTCGCCGTGCGGCTGGCCGTTCATGCGCGGTTCGCCGTTGGGCGGACGCGGCGGACGTCCTTCGCGGCGCGGTTCGTTTCGCGGAGTGCCGTTGCGCGGCCCGCCCTGCTGCTGCGCGCCCTGCTGCGGCCGGCCGTTCGCGCGCGCATCCGCCTGTGCCGCCGGGGCAGTCGCTGCCTGCGCAGGAGCACCGTTGCGCGGAGCGCCCTGCTGCGGACGCCCGTTGTTGCCGTTGGGCCGGTTGTTGCCACCGCCCTGCTGCGGACGCGCTCCCGCGTTCTGCTGCGGCCCCGCGTTTCCAGGCCGGGGCGCATTGCCGTTGCGCGGCGGCGGCTTGCCTCCGAACCCACCACGCCGGCGCCCATCCCGCGGGCTCGCCGTGACGACAGGCCGTCCGCGCTCGCCACCACCCTGGCGCAGCACCATCGCCTCCAGCGCGCGCAGCTCCGCCTCCTCCGCGCTGATCCCTTCCTCCAGCTCCGCGGCCGCCACGGGCGCCGGGGCCTGACGGAACTCGTTGCGCCTCGGCTCTTCCAGCGGGAAGCGCTCCCGGCCGCCGCCCTGACGGCCCGGGCCTCCCTGCTTGCGCGGGGCCTCGCGGAACGTGCCCGACGGAGCGTACTCCGGCGTCAGGTCGCGCCGCACGTACGCATTCCAGATTTCACCCGTGTCACCCGCACGGGCCGCCAGCCGGGTCGAAAACCCCGCCAGGAACTCCCGCACGTTGTCCAGGTCGCGGCGGAAGTAGAACTCCGCCTGGCTGTTGCGCGCCGCCGCCACCGTCTGCGGAAAGTCGATGATGGTCGGGCCGGACCCGCTCATCAGGATGTTGTAGGGCGACAGGTCCCCGTGAATGAGGTCCGCACACAGGGTGCGAATCACCTGGGCGCGCAGGTCCAGGTAGAGGGCCTCGGCGTCTTCGGGCGTCTGGGGCGGGGCCTCCACCAGCCGGGGCGCGGGCTGGCCTTCCGCGTCCCGCACCAGCTCCATGAGGAGGATGCCCTCATAGAACAGCACCGGCGTGGGCACGCGCACGCCCTGGGCGTGCAGCTTGTAGAGCGAGTCCGCTTCCGCGTTCTTCCACGCCTCTTCCGCGGCGGCCTGCCCGAAGCGGCTGCCCTTCTCCATGGCGCGGCGCGTGCGCGAGTTGCGCACCTCGCGGCCTTCCTTGTAGCCGGAGTTGTTGCGGAAGTTGCGCTCGTGGCGCTCCTTGTACAGCTTGGCTGCGACAACCTGGCCGGCGTGCTGGACCAGCCACACCTCCGCCTCCTTCCCCGTCTTCAGCTGGCCGATGACGGCGTCGATGATGCCGTCGGCGAGGAGGGTCTCGAGGGAGTCATTCATTCTTAGGCAAAAGGCCGGAACGGCACGGGGCGGGGAGCTTCAGTCGTTGCGCACACCGGCGGCCCCTGCTCGCCATGATGCACGTTGGAGATGAGAACACCGGGCAGGCCCTGGTTTCCATCGCCGTCACGTTGAACGTCATCCAGAAGGCCCACGAACCGCTTGCTAGCAGCTTGGGAAGCAGGGGGCCAGGGGTGCCCCCGTCCCTGTAACCTGTTCGCCGGCCACCCCTGCCCGGGGACCGGATTGACGTCCGCCAGCGTCCAACCGGTTTTTACACAAGGAGCATTCCGCCCATGAAGGTCCTGCTCGCGTGGGGTGTCCTGTTGGCCTCGCTGTGCGCCCATGCGGAGGACCGGGTCGCGGAGGCCCGGAAGCGCCAGACGGCCGGCCTGGTCCAGACGTTCAAGGAGGCGGGGCTGACCTGGCCCCCGGAGGAGCTCTACCTGCGGGCCTTCAAGTCCGAGCGCGAGCTGGAGGTCTGGGCCGGCCCGCGCGGCCAGCCGCTCGTGAAGGTGCGCACCTACCCCATCTGCGCGGCCTCCGGGGACGTGGGACCCAAGCGGGCCCAGGGGGACTTCCAGGTCCCGGAGGGTTTCTACACGGTGGACCTCTTCAACCCGAAGAGCGCGTACCACCTGTCCCTGCGGGTGAGCTACCCGAACGCGCTCGACCGGAAGCTGGGCGCCGAGAAGCCCGGGGGCGACATCTACATCCACGGCGACTGCGTGAGCATCGGCTGCCTGGCCATCCAGGACGGTCCCATCGAGGCGCTGTACGTGATGGTGTCCGACGCCCGCGCGCGCATGGGCCGCGACGTGCCGGTGCACCTCTTCCCGCGCCGGCTGGACGCGGCGGGGCTCGCGGCGCTGGAGGCCCTCTCCGGCGTCACCGATGCGCAGAAGGCCTTCTGGCGCGGCCTGGAGCCGGGCTACCGCTACTTCGAGGAGTCCCGGCGCCCACCGCGAGTGAAGGTGGACGCCGCCGCTTCCGCCTACGTGGTGACTCCGGCCCCGGCCGCCCAGGCCCGCGCGCGCTGAGGAACTGGTAGAACCCCGAGCTGGAAGGTGCCGCGCCTCCGGTGCCGGCCCTCGGGGGAAGAAGCGCACATGAAACCGTCTGTCTCGCTGCAGGAGTCTGGCGTCTCCGGGGGCGCGCGAGCGCTCGCGTCCCTCACGACCACGGAGCTGGCCGCGGCCCTTCGCGAGCGTCACGTCAGCGCCGTGGAGGTGCTGGACGCCTTCCTCGCCCGTGCCCGCCAGCTCAACCCCGCGCTCAACGCGGTGGTGACGTGGGACGAGGCGCAGGCCCGGAAGCGGGCGGAAGCGGCGGACGCGGCGCTGGCCCGGGGCGAGCTGTGGGGCCCGCTGCACGGCGTGCCCTTCACGGTGAAGGACACGTTCAGCACCCAGGGGCTGCGCACGACGTCCGCCCATCCGGCCTTGGCGGAATACGTGCCCGCGCGGGACGCGACCGTGGTGGCCCGGCTCAAGGCCGCGGGGGCCATCCTCTTCGGCAAGACGAACCTGCCGCCGTTCGCCGGGGACTTCCAGACGGACGGACCGCTCTGGGGCCGGGCGAACAACCCGCACGACCTGGGGCGCACGCCGGGCGGTTCCAGCGGCGGCGCGGCGGCGGCCGTGGCGGCGGGCCTCACCCCCTTCGAGGTGGGCAGCGACATTGGCGGCTCCATCCGGCAGCCGGCGCACTACTGCGGCATCGTGGGCATCAAGCCCACGGAGCACCGGGTCTCCACCTTCGGTCACATCCCGGACGCGCCGGACGGGCCGCGCCACGTGCGCCACATGGCGTGCGCGGGGCCGCTGGCGCGCTCGGTGGCGGACCTGCGGCTCATCCTGTCGCTCATCGAGGGCGCGGATCCGCTCGCCCCGGAAGTGCCGCCCGTCGCGCCGGTGGGGGCCGCGAAGCCCCGGGCGCTGAAGGGCCTGCGGCTGGCGTGGGCGGACACGCTGGGCCCCTTCCAGGCGGACCGGGAGACGCGGGAGCTGCTCCAGCGCTTCACCGCCGCCGCGCGCGCGGCGGGCGCCGTGGTGGAGCAGGCCCTGCCTCCGGGGCAGGACTTCGCGGACCTCGTGGAGGTGTGGGGGCTGATGGAGGGCGGCGAGGTGGGCGCGCCCCTGCCTCCGCCGGTGCGCGAGGCCTACCAGCAGCAGTTCCTTCCCTTCGAGCGCGACCTGCTGGCGAAGGCCATCGTGCAGGGCACGCGCCTGGACATGACGGGCTACGGCGCGGCGCAGACCCGGCGGGACGCGCACATCGCGCGGCTGGAGGCGTTCCTGTCCGGCTGGGACGCGTGGCTGGTGCCGGTGGCGATGACGGCCGCGCCGGTGCACACGCCGTTCGGGACGCCGGTCGAGGTGGACGGCGTGCCTCGCGACTACCTGGAGGCCTTTGGCGGGTTCACCTGCCTGTTCAACGCGACGGGGGGGCCCGTGGTGGTGCTCCCCATGGGGCGCACGCCGGCGGGCCTGCCGGTGGGGGTGCAGCTCGTGGGGCGGCGGTGGGCGGACGGGGCGCTGCTGGACGTGGCGGAGGCGCTGCTGCCGCTGGGCGGTGGCGTGCGGTGGCCCCCGGCGTTCACGCCCTGAATCAGTAGACGCGCAGCAGGCGCGAGCGGCATTCGAAGTGCGGGTTGCGCACGTCGATGACGGAGACCTCGCCGGTGGTCTCCTCGAAGCCTCCGGCGAGCAGGCCCACCGCGGCCAGGGCGGCGAGGTAGACGTTGTCGCTGCCCTTCTTCATCTCGCTGAGCTTGCGCACGTAGACGACGCGGCCTTCCACGGACCACACGCTGCGGATGCCGTCGGTGTGCACGCCCATGGCGTCCGGGGGCGGCGCGGGGAACTTCCCCAGCGCGGGCGGGACGGCCTGGAGCACGTAGTCGTCGTAGGCGTGGTTGCCGCTGCGGCTGATGAGCTTCACCTCGCGCAGGATGCCGTCCGGGCCCTGGAGCAGCTCCAGCGTGACGACGAGCTTCATCGTGCTGACGCCTTGGGCGAAGTCCTGGAGCTCCTCGCCCGCCTGGACTCGGCTGCGCAGGCGGTTGTAGCCGGGTTCGTCGCGGGCGCGCCGGCCGAGGAGTTCACCCGGCTTGGGGGCCTGGCGTGGCCCGGGCACGTTCCCCGGGGAGCCCGAGGCGCCGAACTGCCGGGCCTTCTCCGCGTAGGCGTACAGCATCTGCTTGGGGAAGCTGGGCATGTCGAAGAGGGGCGGGGCGTCCATCTGCTTCTCCAGCTGTGCGCGCAGCTTGCCGAAGTAGGGATGGATGCGGCCGGTGTCCACGCGGTCGCGGGCCCGGCGCTCGTCGACAATGCCCTGCACGCGCTCCGACACGAGCGCCCGCTCGTCGGCGGCGCGTGATTCCGCGGACAGGCTCGGGTCGCCGGGGCGCAGCGTGCGGCCTCCGCCCCGCGAGTTCTCCGGCGTCGAAATGATCACCCCGCCGCTCAAGCCTGGGGACGGCAGCAGGTTCGAGGGCAGGGTGCCCGAAGGCGGTGAGCGCGGAGCGTCCACCGTGGGCCGGTCCCCATCAGGAACGGGCTCGCGGGTCGCGGTCGCTGGCGGTGCTTCGGCAGGTACGTCCTTCGACGCTGGCGGCTCCCGCGTCGCCACGGCCGGAGGCGGTGCGGCCGGTGCGTTCCTCGGCGGCGTGTGTGCCCGGGAGGGCGGTGGTGCGCTTTTCGGGGGCTCGCGTGTCGCGATGCCGGACGGAGGCGAGGTGGGCCCCGGGGCCGGAGGCGTCTGGGGCAGGGG
>NZ_RAWE01000202.1 GCF_003611695.1 Corallococcus carmarthensis
TCCCCACCCAGCCCGGCACCTGGAGCCCCGCCCGGCGCAGCGCGAACGCCTGCGCGTTGCCCAGCATCGCCCCCGCGACCCCGTAGACCGCCAGCTCCGCGAGCCGGTGCACCACGCCCTGCTCCACCCCGGACAGCCGCCAGATGGCCGCCGACCCCAGCACCGCCTCCAGCAGGCGGGCCCAGTCGTCCGCCTGTACCAGCGGGACGAGCAGCCCCACCACGGTGACCACCGACACCAGGAGGATGTGGACAAGACGAGAGCCCATGGCCGGGCAGTCTGCGCGAGTCCCTCGGTCCAAAGCCATCCACGGAGGCACCTTCCTGCCCGCCGGCCAACGGAGGTGTCGCCCGGTGGAGGTGGATGTACGGCGCGACAGGACCTGGCGGGTTAGACTGAACCCCGGTGCGTTTCGCCTACTACCAACGCCTGTCCCCCGCCGAGCAGCGCGTCTACCGGCGGAGCGACGCCGTCACGGAGGTGCCCCTGCGGACGCCCGCGACGCTGCGGCCCCGGGTGGAGGCGGTGCGCGAGGCGCTGCTCCAGGAGGACCGGACCGCGCTCCAGGCCGCGACACAGGCACTGGCCTCCGCGATGACCGAGCGGCTGGAGGTGGCCGGGGTGGCGGTGGAGGTGCTGGAGACGCGGCCCTCGAACGACGAGGGTGAACTGCACGGGCTCTACACGTGGGCGCCCGGGCAGCGGCCCCGCATCCAGGTGTGGATGCGCACCGCGAAGCGCGGCCGGGGGGTGGCCTTCCGCACGTACCTGCGCACCTTCCTGCACGAGCTCTGTCACCACCTGGACTTCCTCTGGCTGGAGCTCTCCGCCTCCTTCCACACGGAGGGCTTCTTCCAGCGCGAATCGAGCCTCTTCGGGCAGCTGGTGCCCCCGGCGGCCGGGGTAGAACGCCGTGAAGCGGCGGACACTGGGAAATGGAGCACGAGCACAAGGCGCGGCCGGCGGTAGATTGCCGCCCCTATGGCGCATCCCACCGACGACAAGAACTTCCGCCTGCCCACCACCCTCCGTCCGCGCCGCTATCAGGCGACGGTGACCCTGGACCTGGAAGGACGCACCTTCACGGGCGAGCAGCGCGTGGAGCTGGAGCTGACCCAGCCCACGACGGAGATCATCCTCCACGCCAACGCGCTGGAGCTGGGCGAGGTCACCTTGCGCACCGGCAACGACGTGCGCAAGCCCGCGTCCAAGCGCGTGTCGACGGTGAGCGAGACGGTGGTGCTCACGTTCGACGCGCCCCTGCCCGCGGGCAGCGCCACGCTGGACGTCCTGTGGACGGGGCACTTCAGTGACGGCCTGCGCGGGCTGTACGCGGCGGGCAAGGTGGCCGCCACGCAGTTCGAGGCCGCGGACGCGCGGCGGCTGTTCCCCTGTTTCGACGAGCCCGCCTTCAAGGCGCGCTGGGCGCTCACGGTGCGCGTGCCGCAAGGGCACACGGTGCTGGGCAACGGCCGGGTGGTGAAGGACGAGGCGGACGGGGCGCTGCGCAAGGTGACGTTCGAGGAGACGGAGCTGCTCAGCTCGTACCTCATCGCGCTGGTGGTGGGCCCGCTGGTGGGCACGCCGGAGGAGAAGGCGGAAGGCATCGCGGTGCGCACGTGGGCGCTGCCGGAGAAGGCGCACCTGGCGAAGTTCGGGCAGGACGCGGCGCTCCAGGTCCTGCCCCGGCTGCAGGACTACTTCGGGCTGCCGTATGCCTTTGGCAAGGTGGACCAGGTGGGCATCCCGGACTTCGAGGCGGGCGCCATGGAGAACGCCGGCCTCATCACGTACCGGGAGGTGGCGCTGCTGTTGGATCCGGCCACCGCGCCCCTGTCCGTGCAGAAGCGAGTCGCGGAGGTGGTGACGCACGAGCTGGCGCACCAGTGGTTCGGCAACTGGGTGACGATGGTGTGGTGGGACGACCTCTGGCTCAACGAGGCGTTCGCGACGTGGATGGCGTTCAAGATTGTCGACCAGTGGCGGCCGGACTGGCGCATGTGGCTGGACTTCGACGCGCACCGGGCGAGCGCCCTGGCGCTGGACGCGCTCAAGTCCACGCACCCCATCCACGGCGAGGTCCGCAACGCGGGCGAGGCCGGTGAGAGCTTCGACGCCATCACGTATGAGAAGGGCGGCGCGGTGCTGCGGATGATTGAAGGGTTCCTGGGAGAGGGGCCCTTCCGTGAAGGCATCCGGCTGTACATGCGCAAGCACGCGCGCGCGAACGCGGTGAAGGAAGACCTGTGGAACGCGCTGGGCGAGGCGGCGAAGCAGCCGGTGAACGAGCTGGCCACCAAGTGGATTGGCCAGAGCGGCTTCCCGCTGGTGTCGGTGAAGGCGGAGGGCCGGAAGGTGACGCTGTCGCAGCGGCGCTTCTATTCGGAGCCGGGGGTGAAGAGCGCGGAGACATGGCCGGTGCCCATGGTGTTGCGCTTCGAGGACGCGGGCGGGGTGAAGGAGCAGCGCGTGCTCTTCCGCGACGCGCGGACGACGGTGACGCTGGAGGGCACGGGGGACGTGAAGTGGCTGTGCGCCAACGGCGGCTCCACGGGCTTCTACCGGGTGGCGTACGAGAAGCAGGCGCTGGACGCGCTGGCGGCGAACCTGGGGACGCTGGCGCCGTCGGAGCGCATCTCGCTGCTCGCGGACACGTGGGCGCTGGTGCGCGCGGGGCAGGCGCCGGTGGCGGACCTGTTGGACCTGGCGGCGCGCTTCGGGGATGAGGAGGACGAGGCGGTGCTGGACGAGTTGGTCGGGCGGCTCGGCTACATCGAGAACCGGCTGACGGAGGGCGAGGACCAGGAGCGCTTCCGCCGGTGGGTGGAGCAGCTGTTGGGCGGCGGCCTGAAGAAGCTGGGCTGGCAGGCGGCGCAGGGAGAACCGGACCGGGTGCGGCTGCGCCGCGCGGCGCTGGTGCGCGCGGTGGGTGGTCTGGCGCGCAGTCCGGAGGTGCTGGAGCAGGCGAGGCCGCTGGTGGCGCGGATGCTCCAGGGGGACAAGTCCGCGTTGGACGCGAACCTGTTGGACACGGCGGTGGGCATGGTGGCGCGCGCGGGTGACGCGGCGCTCTTCGACGACCTGTTGCAGCGGATGCCGAAGGAGCCGGACCCCGCGACGCAGCGGCGCTACCTGATGGCGCTCACGTCCTTCGAGGACACGAACCTGACGGAGCGGTCGCAGGGGCTGTTGTTCTCGGAGACGGTGAAGACGCAGGACGTGGCGAGCTTCGCGACGGGCCTGTTGGGCAACCGCACCGGGCGCGACGCGTGGTGGGAGCAGCTGCAGAAGCGCTGGAAGGACCTGGTCGGGCGCACGGGAGCGGCGCCCATGCTGCTGCGCCGGGTGGTGGAAGGCCTGGGCCTCTTGCGCACGCGTGAGCATTTGGAGCAGGTGAAGGCACTGCTCCAGGCGAACCCCATTCCGGAGGCGCAGCAGGCCACGGCGCAGACGCTGGAGCGGCTGACGCAGGACGTGGCCCTGCGCGAGCGCGTGGCCCCGGAGGTGGCCGCGTGGCTGAAGCGCCGGCCGTAATGCCCTGAGGGACGCCTCCGGCCGCGCATCTGGAAGTTGCGCGGCCGGGGGGTTCTGGGGATGGTTCGAGATGCCTCGGGGCTTACCCGAGGCGCACTGCACGGCGCCTACCCGTGCGCCAGGACACCGCTGCCATGCCGCCCCCTTCCGCTCCCCTCCTCCCCTCGTTCCGCATCCAGGGGTTCCGAGCGTTCAGGGACCTGGAGATTCCGCGCCTGGGCCGCGTCAATCTGATCGTCGGCAAGAACAACGTGGGGAAGACCACGCTGTTGGAGGCAATCAAGGTCTACGCTGCAGGTATCGAAGCAGCCTATGAGCTTCGAGAACTTCTCGTACGCCGACAAGAGGTCCAGCGAGTCACTTCGCGCGAGGAAAGATTCCAAAGCGTCAACATTTCTCGCGCGTTTTTTCAGCCCGCTACGGCTCCTTCATCCTCGCTACACCTAGGCCCAATCATTCAGGGGAAAAGGCTGTCTCTCCGACTAGGCAGACGGGCATTCCTTAAGGACGACAGCGGTCGCATCTCAAGGAGTCAATTCATTCCGCTGGACGAACAAGATCAGCAGTCCCTGGAGGGCACCGAAGAAGCTCTCCAAATTCGCCTAGGCATTGAAGTCACACGGCATGTTCGCCTGGATGAATTCGTAAGTCTTCGAGGAATCAGTTTCCGAAGACCAGGACAATCAGAGCCTGCAGGCCTGTTTACTTGCCAATACATCCCCGCTCGGGGTATTTCGAGCCCAGACATTGGTCCCTACTGGGACAGCATTGTACTGACTGAGGGCGAGCAATCCGCACTCCAAGCCCTTAGAATTATTGCACCAGACATTGAGCGCATATCCTTGGTTGAAGGTCCCATGGTTCAGGGAATGCGATATGCACTCGTTGCAAGGAAGGGTCACACTGCTCCTGAACCCCTCTACAGTATGGGCGATGGAATGAATCGAATTTTCGAGCTCGCGTTAGGCCTCGTCAATTCGAAGTCAGGGCTCTTCCTAGTTGATGAGGTTGAGAACGGCGTCCACTACTCGGCCCAGGAGCAGCTTTGGCGGTTCATCTTTGAAGCGGCCAGTCAGTTGGGTGTCCAGGTCTTCGCGACGACGCACAGCTGGGACTGCATCGCGGCCTTCCAGAAGGCAGCGTCCTCCCATCCCGAGGACGGAATGCTCATCAGCCTCGCCCAGACTGATGGCGACATCAAAGCCACTGTCTTCAACGAGGGCGACCTGGAGATCATCACCCGGGAATCCATCGAGGTCCGCTGATGCCGCCCAAACCAGAGCGGATCCTCCTGGTGGAAGGGGCGGAAGACCGCGAAGTCGTCTACCACCTCTGCAACCACCACAAGCTCGACAACAAGCAACTCTTCGTTGTTGAAGCCAAGGACGGTTACGAGCGGCTGCGCGACGACTTGAAGGTCCGCCCACGTGTGCCTGGGGTAAAGACCGTCGGCGTCGTTGTCGATGCGGATGAAGACCTCGCCCACCGCTGGCAGTCCCTCCGCGACGTGCTGGAGCACTCCGGTTACACCCAATTGCCAGGGCAGCCTGAAGCCGCCGGCGTCATCATCCCCGCGCAAGGAACACTGCCACGCATCGGTATCTGGATGATGCCCGACAACCAGCTCACCGGAATCCTGGAGGACTTCCTCCAGCAGCTCGTCACGCAGGAAGACGCCCTCCTGCCCGCGGCCTTCAATGCCCTGGACGCTCTCCCTGAGCGCCGCTTCAAGCCTACCTATCGTTCCAAGGCCGCCATCCACACCTGGCTCGCTTGGCAGCAAGAACCGGGCACACCGCTCGGCCAGGCCGTGTCCAAGCATTACCTCCAAGCAGACCACGAACTCGCTCAGCGCTTCGTGGCCTGGATGCGACGCCTGTTCATCCCTGCTCCCGAAATCCCGGCCCCATGAAGACCACGCTCACGCCCGAAGCCACCGCCGCCTCCCGTGAGGCCCTGCGCCGCGCCAACGTGGCGTTCGGCCACACCTACCCGGGCGGTTCCGCCCGGCGCCAGCCCGTGCACACCGTGTACGGCGGCGCCCACCTCTTCCGCGCTGGCACCGCGCGGAAGATGGGGGACCTGGCGCTCGCGGCGCTGCGCGACTACGCCGCTGACGGCTCACAGCTCGCCCATGGCCTGGGTCTGCCCCAGCGCGGTGGCTTCGCCCAGCGCGTCTACGCCCGCGTCGTGGACAAGCTCGAGCGTGAGCCCGTGGAGGACTTCCGCATCGACTTCGAGGATGGCTACGGCCACCGCCCCGACCCGGAAGAGGACGCCCACGCCGTCGCCGCCGCCACGGAGCTTGCCCGCGGCCTGGAGCAGGGCTCGCTCCCGCCGTTCATCGGCATCCGCGTGAAGTCCTTCACGGAGGAGCTGTACTCCCGCGCCTCGCGCACGCTGGACCTCTTCGTCACCACGCTGCTGGAGCAATCCGGTGGCAGGCTGCCTTCGTCCTTCGTCGTCACCCTGCCCAAGGTCACCGTGCCTGAACAGGTGACCGCCCTGGCGACGCTGCTGTCGGAGCTGGAGTCCGCCCACCGCCTGCCCCCCGGCGCTCTCTCCCTGGAGCTGATGGTGGAGACGCCCCAGGCCCTCTTCGACGCGCGTGGACGGCCGCACCTGCGCTCGCTCGTGGAGGCCGGCGAGGGACGCTGCTCCCACGTGCACCTGGGCGTCTACGACTACACCGCCGCCCTGGATGTCAGCGCGCACATGCAGCACATGCTCCACCCCGCCTGCGATTACCTGCGCGACACCGTGCAGGTGCTCCTCGCGGGCAGCGGCGTGCGCCTGTCCGACGGCGCCACCAACCTCATGCCCGTGGGTCCCCACCGCAAACAGGGCGACACCCCGCTCCTGCGCACGCAGCAGCGCGAGAACACCGACGCCGTGCACCGCGCGTGGCAGGTGGCGTACCGGCACACGCGCCACTCGCTGGAGCGCGGCTACTACCAGGGCTGGGACCTGCACCCCGCCCAGCTCCCCGTGCGCTACGCCGCCGTCTACGCCTTCTTCCTGGAGGGCCTGGAACAGGCCTCCCAGCGCCTCAAGGCCTTCGTGGACAAGGCCGCCCAGGCCACCCTCCTGGGCGACGTGTTCGACGACGCCGCCACCGGTCAGGGCCTGCTCAACTTCTTCCTGCGCGGGCTCGCCTGTGGCGCCCTCACGGAAGAGGAAGCCCGCGCCACCGGCCTGACGCTGGAGGAGCTGCGAAGCCGCTCCTTCCGCGCCATCGTCCAGGGCCGCGCGGGCACGTCACGCTGACGCGGGCGGCTCCGCGGGGGGCGCCGCGTCCCGGTGCCCCAGCCACTCGCGTGCGACGGCCACGTCCACCGCGAGGATGCCCAGCAGGAACAGCCACGGCCCCGGCCGCGAGGACAGGCCCGTCAGCGCCCAGACGGTGATGAGGCCCGCGAGCACCGCCGGCACCACTGAAGGCAGTGCCTCCCGCGCGCGCCGCACCGACCCCAGCACGCCCAGCGCCAGCAGCCCCAGCACCACGCCCGTCGCGCCCAACCGGCCGCGCCCCGTCCCAGCCCCCTGCGTGGAGGACGGGAACACCAGCGTGTTGAACTTCCACGTGTCGTTGTCCTGGATGTCCCAGGCGAAGTTGTCGTCGATGGTGATGTTGCGCTCGCGCTGCAGGCGCATCGTGGGCACCAGCGAGCCCGTCCACGCCGAGCTCCACGGCAAGAGCAACCCCACCGCGCACGCCGCCACGCCCGCGAACACCCACCGCTTCAGCCGCACATCCGCCGGCCGCCGCGTGAGCGACGGCTCCGCCAGCGACGAGGCCTTGAACGCCCGCCACTGCACGGAGCCCAGCACCACCGCCGCCAGCACCCACAACAGCGGCGCCACGCCCAGCGCCAGCGACAGGAACGCCTGCGTCACGGTGAGCGCGGTGAACATGGGCAGGAACGCCGGATGCGCGGCCCACTTCACCACCGGCACCAGCGCGTCCGGCAGCTTCCGGCCCGCGGCCACCCACTCGCGCGCGCCCAGCATGCCCGCGCCCACCAGCATCAACACCCCCCACGGCAGCCCCAGCCCACCGCCGAAGAAGGGCAGCACGGGCACCAGCACCGCCGCCGCCACCAGCCCGGAGCCGAGCAACGGCAGCGAGCCCCCGGGCAACCGCTCGCGCAGCCTCGGGTCGTCCAGCACGTCCTGCACCGCGCGGCCCGCCGAGTCCGCCGCCTTCTGGGCCTTGTCCGCCACCTCGTCCATCACGGGCGAACCGGGCGCGTTCACGTCCCCGCCGCAGTGGGGACACGTCCGCGACGACTGGCCTTCAGGGAGCGGCTGACCACAATGCGGGCAGGACATGGGGTGGAGTCCTCCTCAGGTGAAACAGGAGCGCGAAAGCCTACACCGCGCCCCCGTTGCATCCATGAACCATCACCCGGCCCCGGCGCTTCGCACCCGGCGCACGGACGCCTCCTACCAGAGCATGTCCTGGTCCTCGGTGACGCCGGGGACGTTGGACAGCTTCAGCTCCTGGCCGCCCACGCGCAGGGTGCCCTCGAAGAAGCCCACGGGCTGGGCGAAGTGGCTCACCACGAGGCGCAGGTTGCGCTCCTCGCGGTGCACGTAGATGGGCTTGAAGCGCAGGTCCACCGCGCCGTCCTCCGTCGTCAGGCGCCACGGGTCCAGCAGCTCCTTGGCGTCGTACTCGAAGCGCGCGCGGCCCACGGGGTAGAGCCGGTCCCCCAGCCAGACGGCGTTCTCGTTGGCCTCGGTGGCGCCCTCGTTGAAGCCCTCCACCAGGTTGAGGCCCACGGGCGTGCCGTCCGGCAGCCGGCCGGCCGCGAAGGCCCAGCGCCAGGCGGTGTGCCGCGCCAGGTAGCCCTGCGTGTAGTCCATGCCGCCCACGCCGCCGTCCAACCGGAAGCGCCGGCCACCCGCCTCCAGGCTGCCGAAGGCCAGGAGGCCGCTGCGCTTCTGGGTGACGTTGACCAGCCCGTCGCCCTCCACCGGCGCGATGACGGTGAGGGCCGGCGGGCCGCCCGCCACCAGCAGCTCGCCGTTCCACTGGAACGACTGGAGCGACTGCGTGCGCATGCGGCTGACGTCCACCTCCACCTGATAGCGCTCGTCGGACTCGCCGCGCTTCACGGACATGCGTCCGCCCAGCGTGCGGAAGGCCGCGACGAGCCCCGCGCCCGGCTTGTCACTCACCTCCGCGAGCGGCCCGGGCACGCCCAGGAAGCTCACGTCGCACAGGGGCTTCTTCTCCTGGAGGTCCACCGCCACCGCGAAGGCGTTGGCCGTGTAGCCCAGGTCCACCACCGCGAAGAGGGCCGCCACCTCCTGCGTGGCGACGAAGGTGTAGTGCCAGCGCTTGCGCTTCAAGAGCCGCGTGGTTCGCCCCGGAGCCCACTTCCCCAACAGCCGGGGCAGGTCCACCTCCGGCAGCTCTCCCTGATACGTACCGAACCGCGGTTCCCCTTCCGTGGAGGCCACCGAAGCCGGGGCGAAGGGCAGCAAGGCTTCTCGTTCACGCTCAAGCGTCATCGCGAAACATTGGACGGCACTTCGCCGCCCCTGTCACGTGAACACGCTGGCCAAGTTGTGCCCCGAAGACACTCGGGGCCGCCGAGCCTGCCCGCTAGCTCCTGCCGAAGATGATGCGCTCCTGGGTCAACAGACGCGTGGTGAAGCGCAGGGCCGCCGCCGCAACCACCACGCAGGAGATGAACGCGAGCAGGAAGGGCACCGGCCCCAGCGACTCGCCGCGCATCACCTCGCCCGCGAGCAGTTCCTGCCCCAGCACCGGCACCGCGAACATCCACGTCTGCGTCTGGATGGGAGACAGGGCCAGCATCATTCCGGGCAGCGTGGGCAGCACCATCAGGAGCGACAGGTACGTCTGCGCCTCCTTGAACGACCGTGCATAGGTGGACACCCACATCTGCACGGCGGACGCGGACAGCACCAGCGGCAGCACCGCGGCCAGCATGCCCAGCGCGGCCGGCATGTCGAAGCGGGCGCGCACGCCCAGGTCCTCCAGCGGCACGCGCTTCACCACCAGGAAGTAACCCACCAGACACAAGATCACGCCCGTGCCCGCCATGGCGCAGGTGGCCAGCCACTTGCCCGCCACCAACGCGCCGCGCGGGGCGGGGTTGAGCAAGAGGGGCTCCAGCGAGCCGCGCTCGCGCTCGCCCGCCATGGTGTCGCTGGCCAGCTGCATGCCGCCCGCGAACGCCGCCATCACCAGGAACAGCGGGATGGTGGTGAGCACCGTGGCCGCGGTGCGCTCGGGCGTGGACAAATCCAGTTCGTCCACGCGCACGGGCACCGCCAGCTCCGGGGACACGCCGCGCGCGAACAGGCGCTGGCTGCCGGTCTGCTGCGAGTACACCGCCAGCATCCGCTGCGCGCGCTGCACGGAGTGGCGGGCCTTGTTGCGCGAGCTGTCCACCACCAGCCGCACCGCGGCGGTGTGCCCGTCCGTGAAGTCCTGCGCGTAGTCGTCCGGCACCACCAGCACCACGTCCAGCTTCCCAGCCTGCACCAGCGCCTCGTAGTCCTGGGGCGCCTCTGACAACTTCGCGCCGTAGCGCTCCAGGAAGGCCATCAGGCTGGGCGCGTGCTCGCGGCCCACCACGGGCATCTCCAGTGGCCGGTCCTGCCGGTACCAGGAGGCCATCACGTTGAACATCACCAGGAACACCAGCGGGCCCAACAGCGGCCACATCACCGCGGTGCCCAGCGTGCGTCTGTCTCTCAGGTGGTCGCGCACCTCCTTGCGCAGCACCGTTCCGACCTGGCCCCTCATTCGCGCAACCCCTGCTCGCTGCCAATCACGCTCACGAAGGCTTCCTCCAGGCTGTCCTTGCCGGTGCTCGCGCGCAGCGCGTCCGCCGTCCCGTCCGCCACCACCCGCCCGCGCGCCACCACCACGATGCGGTCACACAGCGCGGCCACCTCCTGCATCACGTGGCTGGAGAACACCACGCAGCAGCCCTGCGCCTTCAGCTTGCGCAGGAGCGTGCGCACGGACCGCGTGGCCATCACGTCCAGGCCGTTGGTGGGCTCGTCCAGGAGCACGTTGCGAGGCCCGTGCACCAGCGCGCGCGCCAGCGCCACCTTCACGCGCTCACCCTGGCTGAAGCCCTCCGTGCGCCGGTCCGCGATGTCCTTCATGTCCAGCAGCTCCACCAGCTCGTCCACGCGCGCATCCAGCGCGGCGCCGGACAGCCCGTGCAGCTCGCCGAAGTACCGCGCGTGTTCGCGCGCGGTGAGGCGCGGGTAGAGGCCGCGCGCGTCGGGCAGCACGCCCAGCGCGCGCCGGGCCACCTCCGGCTTCTGCGCCACGTCCACGCCGTCCACGGTGGCGGTGCCGCCGTCCGGGCGCACCAGCGTGTAGAGCATGCGCAGCGTCGTGGTCTTGCCCGCGCCGTTGGGGCCCAGGAGGCCCGTGATGACGCCGTCCTCCGCGGTGAAGGACACGTCATGGACGGCCGTCACGGAGCCGAAGCGCTTGTGCAGATTCTTGGCTTCAATCATGGGCGCTTGAGAGTCCTACGGCACGGGGCCAGCGAAGGAGGTGAAGAAGGGCGGCCGCTTGAGGCCCGCGCCACAGTCCGGCGTCAGGCCCTCCACGCTGCCGCGCGTGAGCACCTCCGCCATCAACGTGCGCGCGCAGTCCGCACCCACCGTGTTGTGCCCCAGCCCCGGCACCACCACGTGCAGGCTGTGCGTCAGCGTCCGCTTCGCCTCCTCGCCCCAGGGCGGCGGCGTCACGGGGTCCAGCTCCCCGGACAACAGCAGCGTGGGGATGTCCGACTTCACCGGCTCGCGGAAGCTCTTGGGCACGTTCGACTGCGGCCACTTCGCGCACGCGCGCTTCACGTCCAGCGCCATGCGTGAGCCGAACCAGGTGCCCTTCGCCTCGCGCTCGGCGTCCTCCTCCGTGAAGAAGGGCGCGTCCTCCGCGCACACTACCGCCAGGAACATGCCCCGGCTGGTGGTGCGGGCCACCTCGTCGGTGAGCCCCAGCGACAGCGCGACGAAGGACGTCCAGTCATCCCGGGTGGCGCGGTCCAGCATCAGCGGCACGAGCGACGCGACGTCCGGGCTGTAGAGCAACGAAAACAGCTCCGACAGGAAGACGCGCCGGGTGAGCGTGAAGTCCCCCGGCACGCCCGTGCGCGGGTGCGCCAGGTGCACCTTCGCGGGAGCGGCCTCCAGCCTCGCGAGCAGCGCCTCCGTGCGGGCCCTCAAGTCCGGGTATGCCTTCGCGCAGACGCCGTCCTTCGCGCACGCATCCAGCAGCAGGTCCAGGGCGCGCTGGCCGTCGCGCGCGGCGTACAGCGGCAGGTACTGCCCCATGGGGGCCACGCCATCCAGGATGGCGGTGCGCACGCGGTCCGGATGCTGGCGCATGTACACCAGCGCCGCGCGCGTCCCGTAGGAGATGCCCCACAGGTTCACCTGGCGGTAGCCCAGCGCCGCGCGCACGTCGTCCAGGTCATCCATGGCGATGGCCGTGGTGTAGAGCCGCTCGTCCGCGTCCCAGCCCTTGCGGCACTGGGGAATCACGTCCGCGTCCTCGCGGTCCTCGAAGCGCTCCGCCAGCGACGCGCGCGACGGGTTCAACGCCTCGCAATCCAACGGGTGCGAGTCCCCCGTGCCGCGCTGGTCCACGAAGACGATGTCGCGCTGGCGCCGGATGCGCTCCAGCGCGGGAAGGATGCGCGTGCGAGAGGCCGCCTGGCCGGGGCCACCCGCGAGGAAGAACAGCGGATCCTCCTTCGGCTGCGACGCGAGCGCGGGCACCACCACCACGCGCAGGGACAGCTTGCGCCCCTTCGCCGCGGCGCGGTCCTCGAAGACCTCCAACGTGCCGCACAGCGTCTGCGCGGCCACGCCGTCCAGCCGGCACGGCTTCAGGGCCATCCGCCGCGCGTCGCCAGGGCTCGAGCCGGAGCCAGGGCTCGAGCCGGAGCCCGCCTTGGGCTCGGCACCGGACTGGGAGCAGCCCGCCAGTGACAGCGCCGCCAGCACCGCCAGCGCGAGCCACCTCCCCGGGCGGCTTCCCGGTGGGGCGGCGAGGGGGTGAGACAAGATGCCACCTGTCACGAGGGGCCAACCTCCAGCACGGGGGAGTCCTCCTGGCGCATACCATTGGCGTGCGGAAGGTGCACCCGTCGAGGCCCCGACACGCGCGGCGATTGAATGCGCGCGAACGCGGGGCGTCCTCTGCTACGCCCATGCCCATGAAGAAACGCGCGTTCCTGGTCCTCTTCGCCCTGTCGCTCACCACGCTCTCTGGCTGTGCCGCGCTGCAGAGCCTGCTCAACGGCGCCTTCAAGAAGCCCACCCTGCGCTTCAAGACGGCCCGGTTGGCGAGCGCCTCCCTGTCCGACGCCACGGTGGACCTGGTGTACGAGCTGGACAACCCCAACAGCCTGGGCCTGAAGCTGGCATCGGTGGACTACGCCTTCTTCGTGGAGGGCAAGCAGGTGGTGGCCGGCAAGCCCCGGAGCGGCGTGAACCTCAAGTCCAACGGCAAGAGCGAGCTGGTCTTCCCCGCCAACGTGAAGTTCGCGGACGTCGCGCCGGTGGTGACCACGTTCCTCAACAAGGACGCCGCGGCCTTCAAGGCGCAGGGCTCGCTGGGCATCCAGACGCCGCTGGGCGTGCTGAAGTTCCCCCTGGAGAAGGAGGGCACGTTCCCCGTCCCCAAGATTCCCCAGGTGCAGTTCCAGGCGCCGCGCATCACGAACGTCACGCTGAGCGGGGCCACGGTGGAGTTCCCCCTGGCCATCACCAACCGCAACGCCTTCCCCCTGCCGGTGGCGGGCATCACCGGAGCGCTCAAGGTGGCGGGGGCCAACGTGGGCAACCTGTCCACGGGCAACCTGGGCATGCTGGACGGCAGCGGGACCAAGCAGGTGACACTGCCTTTGACCATCAACTTCGCGAGCGCCGCGTCCGCGGCCATGGCCCTGCGCTCGGGCGGCAATGCGCAGGTGAGCCTGACGGGCAACCTGACGTCGGACGCGCAGTCCGTGCCCCTGAACCTGAGCCAGCTCGTGAATTTCACGAAGTAGGGGGAGGGCGTGCAGGGGAGCAGGCGGTGCGCGGGACACCGGGATGTTGTCCCCGGGAAGGGGAGCCGTTACGGTTGCGCCGCTTCCCGAGGGCCCCCCATGCGCCGCATCCTCTTCAAGTCCAAGATCCACCGCGCGACGGTGACCCAGGCCGACCTCGACTACGAGGGTTCGGTGACCATCGACAAAGACCTGCTGAAGGCGGCGGACATCCTCCCCTTCGAGAAGGTCGCGGTGTGGAACGTCACGCGCGGCACCCGCCTGGAGACCTACGCCCTGGAGGGCGAGTCCGGCAGCGGCGTCATCTGCATCAACGGCGCGGCCGCGCACCTCAACCAGCCGGGCGACCTGGTCATCCTGGCCACCTTCGCGGAGGTCGAGGAGGCGGAGGTCGCGAACTGGAAGCCCACGGTCGTCTTCGTGGACGGCAAGAACCGGGCGGTTCCTGGCATCACCGAGGAAATCCCCGGGCCCGCGCGCCGTATCGCGTAGGGACGCGACAGGGCTTTCCACTCCGGCACCTTTTGCCGCCCCTGCCCTGTCTGCCATGCTTCCCGCCCTTTCCTTCAGGCGCGGGAGCGCGGCGACGCGCGTCCCGGAGGCGATGACACGATGAGGTGGACGTGGGCGGGCCTGGTGGCCCTGGTGGCGGTGGCGGGGTGCAAGTCGGTGGGGCCGTATCAGCGCGACCCCAACGACGAGGACGCGCTCAGCTCCAACGTGCCGGTCATCCGCTCGCCCGCGCAGGATCGCTGCGCGGCGCTGGGCAACGCCTCCGTGCGCGGCGGCTGTGACGACGCGCTCTACCTGGCCAGTGAGTACGCCCGGCGCCTGGCGGTGGGGGACGAGGTGTGCCTGGAGGGCGGCTTCGGCGAGGAGCCGGGCGCGGCTTGCAGGGCGCGCGCGGCGGTCATCGACACGGGGCCCAACCGGGTGAAGCTGGAGGTGCGCTCGGCGCGTCCGGACTCGCGGTGGTTCAAGTCGGAGATGCGACACGCCTGGTACGAAGAAGGCGCGCTGGTGGACCTGTATCTGGCTGAACGGGGTTACTAGAGACGACGGGCCGCGCGCATCGCGGCCCAAAGGAGGAGGACATGGCCTTCTACGACGGCGTGACGGAGCGGCTGGGCTTCATGAAGAAGCTGACCCCCGCGGAGCTGAAGAAGCTGGGGGCGCTGCGTCTGTCGGACCTCATCCAGGGGGAGATTGGCCGGGCGCGCGTGCGCGTGGCGGCGCTGGAGAAGCGCTACCCGTCCGCGACGACCAAGGAGCTGGCGCAGCGGCTGGTGGATGAGAAGAAGAGCCTCGCGGGCATGGTGGGCGGCGTGAGCGGCGTGTTCGGGCTCATCTCCTTGCCGGCGGACCTGACGTTCATGGCGTACCTGCAGCTCATCCTGCTGACGGACGTGGCCACGCTCTACAAGGCGAACCTCAAGACGGACCGCGCGCGCGGGGAGCTGTTGGACTTGTTCGGCTACGCCAACGGGCTGGGGCCGCTGCACCGCTCCGGGCCGAAGGTGCTGGGGAAGCTGGCGGCGCTGCTGCTCGCGAAGGGCGGCATGACGACGCTGGGCCGCGCGATGCCGCTGGTCGCGGCGCCCATCACGGCGTACCTCAACAACCAGCACATCCAGATGGTGGGTGAGCAGGCCGTGCGCTTCTACGAAGGCTTCGACAAGGCACACGCGAAGGCGCGGACCGCGAAGCGCAAGGCGGCGAGCGGGGAGTGACGGTCGGGCATGGCCCTGGCGTGTTAGGATTGCGGAAGCAAGGCCTGACACGTTGGGGGGCAGTCAGTGAGTACGCCTACTGAGTCGGTTCTCGAATCCATCGCGCTCGTTGTGACGCCGGAAACGGCTCCGCGTGAAGTCCCTCGTTGGCAGGCGATGGCAACGCTGCTCACGCCAGGGCTGGCACTCTCTACGAGTCGTGCCATTCCCAAGGGCACCTCGCATGCCCGCGTCCGTGTCGCCAGCAGAATGGGAGTCTCCGCGACAGTCAGTGTCGTGGGACGAGATGAGCCAAGGGATCTCGTCCTCCTTGAGCTCTTGAATGAGGATGGTCCCTTTCCGGTTCCGCCCGCGCTGACCTTCCACCTTCCGTCCGAGGGGGCTGCTTGGCGGAGCACGGTGATGCAGACGCAGGAACAAGGATGGGTTGAACAATCGGTATTCGGTTCCGTGGCTTCGGTTGAGAGAAGTGGCCTGTTGAGTTTGCAGGTCCGGGGCCCTCTACACGCACTCGGCATCAATGGCTCTCCTGTCGTTTCGGATGGCGTCTTGGTGGGGGTTTTCCGCGTACCGCCGGGCAGCACCTCTTCATCACTGTTTCAGGCCATTCCCATCACAAGTCTGAAGGAAAGCCCTCTTTGGACCATCATCCAGGAGCGCCTCGCACCTGATGCGGAAGGAGATGCATGGGGCCGGCAGAACCTTACTGACCATCGGTTGTTCGAAAGGATGTCACCGTCCGCACGACAGGCCCTCGCGGTCGCGGATGGCATGCGCCGGGCCGTCCAGAGTCCCTGGCCCAAGATCTTCCTGGAGTACCTCGTCACCGCGCTCGCGGAAGAGGCGGGCGGTCCCCTTCCCGAGCTGTTGCGGCGCAAGGACATCCCTCACAGCGAGCTGACGGCGCTCGTCCAGAACACCAGCCGCACCGACATTCCTCGCAGCGGAAGCTACGAAGTCACTCCGCTGGAAACCCTTCCAGAGCTTTCCTCCTACGCTCGCGAAGCCCTGGAGTTCGCCGCGAAGGCAGCCGACGCGCACCGTTCGGATCAAATCGAAAGCACGCACCTGTTCCACGGTGTCCTCTCCGTCAGCGAAAGCCCGCTCGTCCAGGTGATGGCGGCCCTGGGACTGAGCCGGGAGGACATTCCCTTCGCGCCCGTCAACGAACCGCTCCTCGTGGGCTTCCGCCCAGATGACCTCCAGGGCGAGGACCGCCTGGGCATCGACTCGGAAGTGCAGGCCCTGGTCTCCGTCCTGGCCGCCCAGGACGTGGAGCCCCCATTGTCCCTTGGGCTCTTCGGCGACTGGGGCAGCGGCAAGAGCTTCTTCATGCGACGGCTGGAGAAGTCGATCGACGCCGTCGCGGCGAAGGCGGCACCGGGCTACTGCGAGAAGATCGTCCAGATCCGCTTCAACGCCTGGAGCTACATCGACACGCAGAACCTCTGGGCCAGCCTGACCTCGGAGATCTTCGAACAGCTCGCCCAGAAGCTCTCTAGCGGAGACACCGTCACCGCCGCCACGAAGCGGGCCCAGTTGCTCGCCGCCACGGACAGCTCGCGCAACGTGCTGGCCGAAGCTCAGAAGCAGAAGGACTCCGTCGCGCTCAGCCTGCGTCAGAGCGAGGAACGGCTCCAGAAGCTGGAGCACGCGGAGGAAGAGCTCCGCTCCGACCTGCGCGACGTGAAGCTGAACCGGACCACCCTCCAGCGCATCATGGAGACCACGGGACTCCAGAAGCAGGCGGAGGAGCTCTCCGCGAAGCTCCAGCTTCCCCTGAAGCAGGCACTGACCCCGGAGGGCATCGAACAGCTCCTGGAGCTGCGCAACCTTTCCGGACGCCTGCGTGCCTTCTGGCAATCGCTGGCGGCCAGGCCCTCCGGAGAACGGCGGAACTTCCTGCTGTTGTTGCTCCTGTGCCTGGGCCTTCCCCTGCTGGCACTGCTGGTGGCCCCTCGCTTCATCGAGGCCTGGAAGGAGCTGTGCGGATTCCTGGGCGTCGCGGGCATCGCGGGGCTCGTGCTGAAACTCCGGCCCTTCCTCGAAGCGGCGAAGACGGCGGCGAAGGAGCTGGAGACCGCCTGGAACGCGGCCACCACGCAAATCGAAGAACGGAAGCAGGCACGGCGCACGGAGATCGAAGCGGAGCGCAAGGCCCTCACCCTTCAGGTGGATCAAGCCCAGAAGTCCGTGGACGAAGCCACCGAAGCGCTGCGCGCCGTGGAAGCCCAGCTCGATGCCTTGCGCGCGGACCGGCAGGTCTCCGACTTCATCCGCAAGCGGCACCAGAGCACCGACTACACCCAGCATCTGGGCGTCATCGCTCGCGCCCACCAGGACTTCGAACGGCTCACCGAGTTGCTCAAGGCGGCCCGCGAGGAACGTTCGAGCGCCCCCTCCGACCTGCCGCGCATCGACCGCATCATCCTCTACATCGACGACCTGGACCGCTGCCCGGAGGACAAGGTCGTCGAGGTGCTCCAGGCGGTCCACCTCCTCCTCGCCTTCGAGCTGTTCGTCGTCGTGGTCGGCGTGGATTCACGCTGGCTGCTGCATTCGCTCCAGCAACACTCCGCCGTCTTCCAGTCCTCGCTCCGCAAGGACAGCGGCATGTCCCGGGAGGAGCAGCACCACTGGCAGTCCACGCCCCTCAACTACCTGGAGAAGATCTTCCAGATTCCCTACGCCCTGCGCGTCATGGAACCGGAAGGCTTCGGCTCCCTCATCGATGACCTGACCCAGGCCGCCTCCGAAGCGCTGGCACCCATCCAGGCACCGCTCAAAGATGCCGCGTCCCAGCCAGCCCTCCCCGCGCCCGCGGCACTCACCCCCGAAC
>NZ_RAWE01000203.1 GCF_003611695.1 Corallococcus carmarthensis
GAGCTGGACCGCATCCTGACCCCGCACGCGCCGTAGACGCCGTAGGCCAGGAACACGAGCCACTCCGGGTACGGCGCGTGCGGGGTCAGGATGCGGTCCAGCTCCGCGCGGGCCTCGGGCAGCCGCATGCCCCCTTCGGGGATGGCCTCCGCCAGCCGCAGCAGCGCCCCGGCCCGGCCCAGGTTCCAGTGCGGGTTGAAGGGCAGCCGCGCGAACGCCACGTGCGAGCGGCGCTGGGACAGCACCTCCGTCAACGCCAGGCTCTGGAGCGTGAAGACCTCCACGTCCAGCCCCCACGCCTTCGCCGCCTGGCGCACGTGCGCCTCCACCAGGGGCGCCGGCTGGTAGGCCAGGTGCAGGGCCTTCGCCAGGTCCAGCAGGAAGGCGGAGGCCGCCTCCGGGTCCACCGCGAGGTCCGCCGCGTGCGCTCGCGTCATGGGGACTCCGCGGTGGGGGTGGTCTCCACGCCGGCCTCGCCGCCGGGGGTCCGCGTGTCCTTGAAGGAGAAGCTGGCGCCCACCAGCATCGTGGCCTGGAAGTAGCGGACGTCCTGGGTGCGCATGGGGGCGGACAGGCCCAACTGCTGAAGCGAGTCCGAAAACCGGTCGGTCTGATTGCTTCCCCAAGCCAGGTTGGCGCCCAGCGTGAAGCGCGAGCGGCCCAGGAGGAAGTGGACGCCGGAGGCGACGTGGTACAGGTCCCAGCCCCCGAGCAGCGCGTTCGTCCCCGGCGTCTGATCCAACGCGCTGAAGTCCGTGTGCCCGCTCAGGTACACCCGCAACCGGTCTCCCAGCGGCTGCTCGACGCCCAGCGCCCCGTTCAGCACCGGCTTGAGCGCGAAGGCGTAGTCCCCGTTGAGTGTTTCCGTGGAGCCGCGCGGCACGATGGGTTCGGTGTCCAGCAGCGTGACGGTGGAGACGCGCGCGTAGCCCTCCAGGGACGCGTACACCGTGGTCGAGCCGAAGCTCCGGCTGGCCCCGAGCGCCGCGCCCCAGGAGTTGCGGAAGTGCGCCGGCAGGTCCTCCTGGTAGTTGAACACGGGCGCGGGCGCGTTCGTGTCGAAACCCTGGGACTGGACGGCGCGCTCGAGCCCCGCGGAGCCCCGGCCCCAGATGGCCAGGCTCGGCGTCGTCAGGGTGAGCCCCACGGCCCAGGGGCCGTGCTGGTAGCTGGCGCCCACCTTCAACAACACCCGGATGTGGTCGAGCTCCAGGTCGCGGCCCAGGGTCGCCAGCAGCTGCTGTCCGGCCTCACCGGAGCCCTGCGCGAGCGTCTGGAAGCGCAGCTCGTGGTGCCGGGTCGCGACGAACGGCGTCAACCCCAGGCCCAGGTGCTCCGTGACGGGGAAGGCCCAGGAGAGGCCCGTCCAGTACTCGCTCACGGATTGGTCCAGGCGCACATCCGAGGACAGCGAGTCCAGGCCCCGCACCCCGGCCAGGTCCGTGCCCATCCGCGTGCCGCGCGTCTGGAGGCTGTAGTCGAAGCCCTGGCGCGTGAGCAGCGAGTAGGCCAGCCGGGACTTGCCCAGGAACTTGAAGCGCAGCGAGCCCGCGATCAACGACGGCATCACGTCCACATTGGAGTCGGACAGGCCCCGTCCCTGGCCCTGCCCGTCCTTCACGTGCACGCGCGTGTACTCGTACACGCTGCCGGTGAGCTCCAGCTCCGGCGCACCCAGCAGCGCGAGCGCGCCGGGGTTGTAATAGACGGCGCTGATGTCGTTCGGGTTGCCCACGAAGGCGCCCCCCAACAGCCACGCCCGGTTGCCGAACTGCCGCGTGGTGTAGTGCGCGTCCTGCGCCAGCGCCGTCACGGACACGAGCAGGCCCAGCACCACGCCCCATGGGGCCCTGGATTGGATTGGCGTCATGGCGTCAGTGCACCTGTGGCGATGAGACGGGCTCGCCGTCATGGGTGGCCCGCGCGGCGTCTCGCGCTTCGAGGTAGGCGCGCACGGCCGCGCCCACCGTGGGAAAGAGCAGGTCCTGTCCAATCAGCGCGGCCAGCCCGGAGCGCTTCAGCATCCGGCGCATCGGCGCGCGCGCCTGGGCCACGGCGAAGACGATGCCTTCGTCCGTGAGCTCGTGGCACACCTTCTCCAGGCTCTCCGCGGCGGTGATGTCCAGGTCGAACACGGAGGACGCATCCAGCACGAACCAGTGCACCGGCTGGCGGGACTCGGCCACCAGCCGGCGCACCTGTTCGCGCAGGAAGCGGGCGTTGGCGAAGAAGAGGGGCGCGTCGAAGCGGTAGACGACGAGCCCGGGGATCGTCTCCGCGTCCGCGTGCCCTTCCACGTCGTGCCAGCCGGGCATGCCCTCGCGCTCGCCCAGGACGGCGTCGTGCGGGTGCGCCGCGCGGCGGATGAGGTCCACCAACGCCAGCGCCACCGCGACGAGGATGCCCTGGAGGATGCCCAGGAAGAGCACGCCCAGCGTCGTCACCACCGCGAGCACCGCCTCCACCGGCCGCACGCGCCAGAGCCGGAGGACGGGCTTCACCTCCAGCAGGTACACCGCCGCGACGATGACGATGGCCCCCAGCGTCACCAGGGGCAGATGGGAGAGCAGTGGCGTGAGGAACAGCGAGAACACCCCCACGACCACCGCCGCGCCCACACCGACGAGCTGCGTGCGCCCCTTCATGGACGCGTTGACCGCCGTGCGCGAGTCGCTGCCCGACACCGGGAAGCCCTGCGTGAGGCCGGTGAGGAGGTTGGCCGCCGCCTGGCCGAAGAACTCCTGGTGGGCGTCCAGCCGGTAGCCGAAGCGGTCCGCGTAGATGCGGCCCGTGAGCACGGAGCTGGCGTAGTTCACCAGCGCGAGGCTGAAGGCCGCCGGAAGGAGCGTGCGCACGTCTGCGAAGCGCAACGAGGGCAGGCCGAAGGAGGGCGCCGCGGCGGCGATGGGCCCCACCGCCTTCACGCCACCGTTCTCCAGCTGGAACCACCAGGCCGCCAGCGTGGTGAGCGCCACCATCACCAGCGGCGCGGGCCAGCGCGGCAGGAAGCGGCGCATGGCCACCAGCGCCGCGACGATGCCCAGCCCCAGGAGCAGCGTGGGCACGTGCGTGCGGCCCACGTTCGCCGCCACCTCGTGGAGCTGCCCCGCGAACTCGTTCGACTTGCGCTCCAGCCCGAACATCCGGGCCAGCTGGCTGCCGATGATGATCAGCGCCGCGCCGTTGACGTAGCCGATGAGGATGGGACGCGACAGGAAGTCCGCCAGCGCCCCCGCCCGGCACAGCCCGCCCAGCAGGCTCACCGCGCCCACCATCAACGCGAGCAGCGCCGCCAGGGACGCCAGCCGCTCCGGGCCTCCGTCCCCCACCACCGGGACCAGCGCCGTCGCGGTGAGGATGGCCGCGCCCGCCTCCGGCCCCACCAGCAGGTGCCGCGACGGGCCGAACAGCGCGTAGGCCAGCATCGCGAAGACGCCCGCGTACAGCCCCGCCGCGGGGCGCACGCCGGCAATCTGCGCGTAGGCCAGCCCCTGGGGAATCAGCATCGCGCCCACGGTGAGCGCGGCCAGCAAGTCCGCGCGCAGCCATCGCCGCTCATACGTCCGCGCCTGCTCGACACCCGGGAGCACCCGGCTCAGCACATGACCGGCCGTGGCCGCGGTGCGCTTCATGGCCCTTCCCCCCCCCGTGCGCCTGGCCTCCTGGACGCAAGGAAGGGTGGAGGCGCCCGGGGCTCACGGCATCACCCACCGCAGTGCGTTGCGCGCATCGCCCCCACGACACGGAGGGCTCACGGGTTCGCGGAGGCCCGCCTGCCCGTCGGCAGCATCGGACCGCCTCCGCGCTCGGACGCCTGGTGGCGCCGGTTCCAGAGCAGGTACGGCACCAGCGCCACGGTGCGGAGGATGAGGTACAGCCCCATGGCGCCCAGCAGGGTCTTCATGGGGTAGGTGCTGCCCCCCAGGCAGAAGGCGAAGGCGGGGTTGCCGAAGGCGGCGGAGATGGCCAGCGACGTGCGGTCCCCGGGCCGGGGCCGCCCCGCCACGTGGCCCAGGGCCGCGGAGCCCAGCGTCACCACTCCCATCGCGACGAATCCCCAGAACTGGAAACGCTTCAGCAGCGGGAAGCTGGCGACGACCAGGGCCAGCACGGCCACCAGCAGGGCGATGTTGAAGTAGATCTTCACCGGCTTGCGCAGCCGGCCCGCCCAGACAGGTGACAGCTTCTTGAGGCCGACGCCCAGCGCGAAGGGCACGAGGAACGGGAGCATGACCCGCGACACGACCACCCGGTACGGCGGGGGCTGGATGGCCAGGGGGAACAGCTGAGCCAGCAGCTTCAGCGACCACGGCAGCAACACGATGGCGACGATCGACAGGGTGATGGACAGCGCCAGGGACAGCGCCAGGTTGCCCTTCTCCCGGGACACGACGTTGAGCGCCATGGGCAGCCCCGGACAGAACGCCATCAGCGCGATGACGCCCGCCGCGATGGGAGGCACCGGCAGCACCTTCACCACGATGATGGCCAGCAGCGGCACGCCGACGAGGCTCACGCCCAGGCCCCGCGCGAACGCCGGCTGCCGCACGCCCCGGCCCAGGTCCCCCAGGTGCCACGACAGGCCCTGTGACAACCCGAGCGCGACGATGAAGGTCGAAATCATCAGCCCGATGAGGGCCTGCAAGCCATCCATTACCGTCCCTCCGGGAAGATGCGCTTCCAGTCCTGGCGCATGCTGACCACGGTCCAGCCGCCCTGGCGCGCGGCCTTCAGCGACGCGTCGTTCTTCTCCGCGTAGGCGAACTCGCGCTCGGCGTCGTCGTGGTTGATGAGCAGGGCGAAGCCCGGATGCGGCTGCTCCTTCGTGTACTGGAGCATCTGGATGTCGCCGCCCGAGCGCACGTTGCCCGCCGCGAACACGGGCCGCCGCCCGATGTGCTGGTCAATCCCCACCGGCTTGCCCGCCTTGTCGTTGAGGTGGTCCACGCGGGCCTCGCGCCGCAGCACCGGGTTGCCGTTCCCCTCGTCGAACTTCTCCTTCAGGCTGCTGCCGATGACCTGCTGGGGCGGGATGTCGTAGGTGTCCTCGGAGACGGCCCGCATGAAGTCGACGCCACCGCCCGAGGAGATCCACGTCTGGAAGCCGTTGGCGCGCAGGTACTGGAGGAGTTCCAGCATGGGTGCGTAGGCCAGCTGCGTGTACGGCACGCCCAGCTTCGGGTGGCGCGCGGTCTGGAAGAAGGCGCGGACCTCGCGGGCGAACTCGTCCTGCGTCTTGCCCGCGTGGGTGGCGGCGAACAGCTCCATCAACTGGGGCTCGTCCATGGCGGACAGCAGGGCCACGTCGCCTTCCAGCACGGCCTTGAAGGGCTGCCGCTTCGCGAGCGACGCGTCCTCCTTCACCCGCTCGCGGACCTGCTCCAGGAGGAAGGCCCCCTGCACGACGGGCTGCTCCTGCCAGAGCGTGCCGTCGTTGTCGAAGGTGGCGATGCGCTCCTCCGGCGGGATGTAGCCGGGGCCGCCCTCGGTGGTGGCGCGGGTGACGAAGTCCACGATGGACTGCTTCACGGGACCGTCGTTCCAGGACGGCAGCGGATCCGCCGCCAGCGCCTGGAGGGGACCGGCGACCGTCAGGGCGAGCGCCCAGAGGAGCCAGGCCTGTTGCTTCCACGTGCGTCGCCCCACCGCCGCCTCCTTGTCCCGCGCAATCCCAGACATCAAGAGGGTGGGAACGCGGCGGCGCTTCCACAACGCGGCGAGGAGGGCGCGGGAGGAGGGCCCGCTGGGCCCGGCCGTCAGTGGGGGGGCGGCGGTGCCTGCTTTGGACTCGACAAGGCCTCACCCGAGTCCGCCGTTACGTCCGGCGGCCAGCCGGCCACGGGGTTCTGGGCAGCCTTGGCCAGGGCCTGTCCGGAGGCTCCCGCACCACTGGCGGGAGCCTCCGTGGATTGGGCGAAGGAGGAAGCGGCGCAGCACAGGCCCCCCACGAGCCCCAGCAGCCACCAACCTGACCGGGCTCCCGCCATGTGTCCCCCCCGCCTGCGCTGCGCCTGGGATTGAAGCTGGTGAGGAAGTGGAGGCTGTCGCCACGGACCTCGGGTCTCACGCGCGTGTCGGCTGACGCGGAGCACCGCCTGCTGTCACACGAGCTCGCGGCGCCGCGGGGCGCGCCATTCGGCCCGGGCAGCGCATCAGGCTGGGGCCTGCTCACTCCGGGTCGAGCGACCAGGTGCCTTCGGCCCAGCGCTGGAGGTTCAAGGTGGCGCCAATGGCGGCCAGCCCCCCCCCCGCCGCGATGGACTCCAGGACCGCCTTCGATTCTTCCGTTCTGTAGCGCAGCAGGAACGACGCGGTCATGCCCCGCACGTCCGCACGGGGATGCTTCAACAGGGCGGAGAGCGCCTCACGGCCGGCATCTCCCTGCGCAAGCAGCGCCTCCAAGGCAGCGCCGTACTTCCGGGCGTGCTTGTTGCCCTTCCTGGAATCACCGTCCCGGATGCAGTCCCCCTGCGCGGCAACATGGTGCGCGAACTGTTCAACAAGTTCCGTCAGCTCCATCACCATTCTCCCTTCATGACCTTCTCCAGGACCAGCATGCCGAACCGGCGTTGTTCCTCGAAGGACTGGGTGCCCAGCCATTGACGCACCGTCACCGTGTAGGACCGGGTCAAATCGGCGCGGATGGAAGAGAAGATACCGCCAATGCGCGCATGCATCCGCGCATCCAGGCGGATGACATTGTCCGTATTGTGCAGCGCGTGCGGACCGAACCGCTCCACGTTCCCAGGGGTCTGCTCGACGACGTGGTGCCACTGCTGGCCAGCTCCCGCTGGCCCCATGGCCCGCTTGAAGCCGCTGAACGAGCCCCAAGACCTGACTCCGGGTGCCGGAGGAGGATTTCCTCCCCCTTTCCCCTGGGCCGCCATCGCGACCGCGCCCGGAGCCAACGCGAGCGTGACCGTTCCCGCGCCGATAGAGACCGCCCGCACTTCTCCTACCGCCGAGAGGCGGATCCCCAACTGCGCCCCCGCCTGCGCCGTGGCCTGCGCGGCTCCCGGCAACGTGGGCACGCGCCCCGCGAGCCCCGCCGCCGTGTTCCCCATGGCGGCCGTGGCCAGCATCACGAAGGCACGGGCCGCGTTGCGCCCCATGAGCTTGCCGTACCGCTCGCCCGCCTGGCGCAGGTCATCGAACGTGAGGGCCCGGTCCGCGGCCTCCACCCACTGCCTGAAGCCGACGATGAGGCCCCAGAACGTGTCGATGCCCACGTAAGCAATGAGCGTCGCGGTCATCACCGCCGCGATGCCCTTGGAGATGGGCTCGGGCACCGCGAGCAGGACCATGTACGTGGTCCACGTCCAGAGCACCGCGGCCATCATCGCCTCGGGGTCGGCCATGTCCTGGAAGGCGTCCATCATCTCCGAGAGGCCCACGCCCCGGGCCAGCGCCATGGCGAGCACGTAGCGGCCGTCCCCATCCAGGATGGGCGTCTCCGACAGCAACCGCAGACAATCTCCGTGCCGCTGCGTGCGTTCGCACCACCGCAGGTACTCCTGCGTGAGGCCTCCCACCCCTCCAAGGTCGATGACCTCCAGTGGCTCGCCAGCTCCCAGCGGGGTGATGCGCCGCTCACGTGGCTCGTAGCGGTAGGAGCCACTGCGAGCTTCCATCTGGAACAGTTCACGCGCGGCTTGCTGAGGACGCGAGGAGGGCCGGGCGTGCGTCGCACTCTCCCGGAGTGAGGCCTCTGCATCCTCTAGTTCCACCACCCGGGCGTCCTGACGAGGAACGAAGGTGGCCTTCCGACCCGCGCCCATGTCCAACGTCACGACCGGCCGGACACCACCGCAGCCGGACAGCACGACCAGCAGAAAGACCTACCACCCACGTGGAAGCATTTGGAGCCCTCTCCCGGCTCCATAGCCCGAACCAGACCCGCCGTGACGTCACGCGTGGCGCCAGCGTCCGGACAGCACCGTCAGGGCCACGAGCGCGCTGCCTGCTCCCGCGAGGGCCATCAGCGGCCTGCGCAGCTTCGTGCCCAGGGCGTCCAGCGCTCCCGCCGTGATCTGCCGGCTCGTGCGCCGCAGCAGCTCCTGATTTCGCGGCGCCGCCCGCCAGCGGATCTCCTCCTGCGCGAGGACGCCCCCCGCCCCCCGCACGGTCGCGGCGGCGGTGCGCTCGGCGAGCGTCGCCAGGGATGCGGCCAGCGCCTCTCCGGACGCCACCGGAGTCGACGCCAGCTCATCGCGGAGGCCCGCCACCACGCCTCGCACCAGCCCCTGGCCCGCTCGCTCCACCAGGTCCACCAGCAGGCCGGAGTCCTCGCGCAGCTTGGACTCGACGCCCATCACCAGCCCCCGCCCCACCTTCGAGGCCACCTCCTCCCCCAAGGGGGCCATGCCGCGCGCGTCCTCCATGATGGCCGGCAGGGACTCGTGCAGCTGCTCCGTCGCCGCCTTCACCACGCCCCGGGCCATCATCTGGGCCCGCTCTCCCGGCGTGCGGATCTCATCCGTGCGGGAGTGCGCGAAGTTCACCACTTCGTCGAAGAGGAGGTTCAGCCGCTCCACGAAGCCATGGAAGGGCAAGCCCCCGTCATTCCACTCCCGCTCCAACGCCTTCAGCGCCCCCTCCATCGCCGCGCCCGCGAACTCCTGGGTCGCGACCGCCGGCGCCCCGGATTTACGCTCGGCGGCGTCATGCGCCAGGCGGGCCAGCACCGTGAGCACGTCGTGGAGCACCGCGCGCAGCTGCCCGTCGACGTTCGGCACCTCCTTGCGGATGCCATCGGCCGTGCCGCGCACCACGCCGCTCGCGACCTCGCTCGCCGCCAGACGTTGCAGCGACAATGTCAGGTTGCGAAGTGCCTCGATGGGTCCCGTGCGGCCCGCGTCTCCCATCGGCACACCCGTCCTTCCGTAGGGGGTTCCCCAGGAGGATGGGGACCCGGCGACACCCGGGCAATGCCATCCAGCCACGCCCGCCGCCCGCCATGCCGCCCGCTTCCGGTTGTCCAACGCCTGCCGCGTCTCCACCCCTAGGCGCAACACCAGACATCGGAGCGTGCCCTCATGGCGACGAAGCCCGCGAAGAAGAAGCAGCCCAACATCCTGGTCATCTTCGGAGACGACATCGGCTGGTTCAATCCCAGCTGCTACCACCAGGGAGCCATGGGCTACCGCACTCCGAACATCGACCGCATCGCGAAGGAGGGCGTGCGCTTCACCGACTGGTATGGGCAACAGAGCTGCACCGCGGGCCGCGCGGCGTTCATCACCGGCCAGTCCCCCATCCGCACGGGCCTCACCAAGGTCGGTCTGCCCGGCGCGAAGCTGGGGCTCCAGCCGGAAGACCCCACCATCGCGGACCTCCTCAAGCCCCTGGGCTACGCCACCGGCCAGTTCGGCAAGAACCACCTGGGCGACCGCGATGAGTACCTGCCCACCGTGCACGGCTTCGACGAGTTCTTCGGAAACCTCTACCACCTCAATGCCGAGGAGGAGCCGGAGAACGTGGACTACCCCAAGGACCCCCGCTTCCGTCAGCGCTTCGGTCCGCGCGGTGTGCTGCACAGCTGGGCCAACCCGGACGGCACGCAGCGCATCGAGGACACCGGCCCGCTCACCAAGAAGCGCATGGAGACGGTGGACGAGGAGTTCCTGGACGCCACGCTGGACTTCATGGACCGGGCCCAGAAGGACCAGAAGCCCTTCTTCATCTGGTTCAACTCCACCCGCATGCACGTCTTCACGCACCTGAAGAAGGAGTCCCAGGGCGTCACCGGGCTGGGGCTGTACCCGGACGGCATGGTGGAGCACGACGGCACCGTGGGGCGGCTGCTGGACAAGCTGGACGCGCTGGGCATCACCGAGGACACCCTCGTCATCTACTCCACGGACAACGGCGCGGAGGTCATGAGCTGGCCGGACGGCGGCAGCACGCCGTTCCGCGGAGAGAAGGACACCAACTGGGAGGGCGGCTGGCGCGTGCCCTGCGTCATGCGCTGGCCGGGCGTCATCGAGCCGGACACCCTGTCCAACGAGATCTTCTCACACACCGACCTGCTGCCCACGCTGGTCGCGGTCGCGGGTGAGCCGGACGTCGTCGAAAAGCTCCAGCGAGGCCACAAGGCAGGCGCCAAGACGTTCAACGTCCACATCGACGGCTACAACCTGCTGCCCTTCCTCAAGGGCGACGTGGAGGAGAACCCGCGCCGCGCCTTCCTCTACTGGAGCGACGATGGCGACCTGATGGCGCTGCGCTTCGACGCCTGGAAGGTCGTCTTCATGGAGCAGCGCGCCCATGGGTTGAACGTCTGGAGGGAGCCGCTCGCGGAGCTGCGCGCTCCGAAGATCTTCAACCTCCGGAGCGACCCCTTCGAGCGGGCCGACACCGACGCTTCCATGTACTACGACCTCTGGATGATGGAGCACGCCTTCCTCCTGGTCCCCGCGCAGGCGCTCGTCGGCGAGTTCCTGAAGACCTTCGAAAAATTCCCGCCCCGCCAGCGCCCCGCGAGCTTCAGCATCGACCAGGCCCTGGAGCGGGCCCGTGAGAAGCAGGCCACGCTCGCCGTCGCGGCGCCTCCCGAGGAGACAGGCGCCGCCGAGGAGCAGCCCGCGGTCCACTGACGAAAGGCCCCGGCGCGAAGGCCCCTACGCCTTCGCGCCGCGCTTCGGCATCAGGTCCTTCCAGTGAGCGAAGTGGTCCCGGGTGGCCTTGTCCATGGACGGTGTTTCGAATCCATCGCGCCGGACACAGGCACCTTGTGCCCGGGGGGATTCCAGGGCATCCGGGAGCCTCCCGAACGGAACCTCGCGACATGACCGACACCCCGTCCCCCGACGCCGCTGCCGCCGCTCCTCGCAGGAGACGCTGGCGCCGCGTCGCCCTGTGGATCCTGTTGGCGGTCGCGGGGCTGGAAGTCGCCATCAACGTCGCGCTCAACACCGGCGTCACCCAGGCCATCATGGGCCGCGCGACGGACCGCACGCAGCTGACGTGGCAGCGCGCGTGGTGGCTGTGGCCCGTGGGCCGGCTCCACCTCAAGGGCTTCACCCTCACCCAGCAGGACGCGAACGTCTGGTGGAAGGTGGAGGTGGACGCGCTGGAGGCGGGCATGTCGCTCACGGGCCTCTTGCGCAAGCGCGTGGACGTGGACGGCATCGACGGGCACGGCGCGGCCTTCCACCTGGAGCCCTCCGGCGCGCCCGAACAACCGTCCGACCCGAACAGCAAGCCGTGGGTCATCCACCTGAAGGACGTCACGCTGCACGAGGTGCGCGAGCTGGACTTCAGCCGCGTGCGCTTCGCGGGCGCGCTGGACGTCACCGGCACGCTGAACCTCCAGTCCCGTGAACGGCTCCGGGTGGACCTGCCGTCGGTGCGCGTGAGCGAGGGCTTCATCGAGGTGGACGGCAAGCGCGTCGCGCGGCTGGAAGCGCTCGACTCGCGCGCCCTGCTCGACGCGCCCTTCCAGAAGGACCAGGGCTACGACCTCTCCCAGGCCCTCAGCGGCCAGGTGAAGACGCGCATCGACGTGCTGCCCCTGGATTGGATCAACGACCAGCTGGGCGCGAGCGCCCCTGTTTCCCTGCGCGGTGGCGCCGGACGGGTGGAGCTGGACGTGCGCATGCGGCGCAACACCCTGGAGCCGGGCAGCCAGCTCAAGGCATCCGGCGCGGAGCTGGACTTGAAAGCAGGCCCCATGCGCGCCCGGGCCCCCTGGAGCCTGGAAGCGTCCATGCCCCCGGAGCAGAAAGGACAGCCGACGGGTTCGCTGCGGCTGGCCTTCGCGCCGGTGCGCGTGTCAGGCGCCCGGGGAAACGACGTGGAGGTGCCAGAGGTGGCCCTCACCGTGCTGGCGCGGCGGCGCGAAGGGCAGCCAGGCCTGGACCTGGAGCCCGAGCTGCACGTGGCGAAGAGCAAGCCCCTGGACCTGCGCGTGCTCAACCCGTGGCTGGGGAAGACGCTCGAAATCGACTCGGGCCACGTGACGGTGCGCAGCGACGAGCCGAAGCAGGGCGCGAAGGCGCGCAACACGCTGGAGCTGCGCATGGACACGGACCTCGTCTCCGGACGCATGGGGCAGAACAAGGTCCTGCTGCGCGCGGAGGTGGAGGTGGATGCGCGGCACCTGTCGTGGGACATGACGGACCTGGGCCTGAGCGGGACGACGCTGCGGCTGAGCCAGGTGTCGTCCAACGGCAACGTGCCCATCCGCTCCTGGAGCGGGAACTTCACCCTGCCCCGCGCGAGCCTCGCCCTGTCCCCCACGGTGCTGAAGGCGCGCTTCGTGAGCCAGCTCACCGACACGCAGCCGCTGGTCGCGCTGATCACTTCGTCCAAGAAGCTGCCCGGCTTCCTCACCTCGCTGCTCAACATCCCCAAGGTGGAGGTGACGGGACAGGTGCAGATTGACGAACGCGGGCTCCAGCTGCGCGAGCTGAAGGCGAAGGGCGACGGCTTCTCGCTGGAAGGCCACCTGGACCTCGTGCAGGGCAACATCACGGGCGCCCTGCTGACGACGCTGGGCGCGGTGACGGGCGGCATCGAGCTGCGGCCCGGCAAGCACGACCTGCACCTCATGAAGGCCACGGAGTGGTTCAAGGGCCAGCCCGTGCCCCCGTTCCGCTGAAAAGCCCCTGCCCTCACTGGGGCTGATGGGCCGAGGCGTCCGTGGGCCGCACGTAGGCCGCCACCGCGCCCAGGAGCACGTCCAGGTCCACCGGCTTCTCCAGGAAGCCGTCCACGCCCAGGGCATTCATGGCGCGGGCGCCCGCGTCCTGCGCGTACAGGACGATGACCGGGATGGAGGCGAGCGCCGGGTCCTCCAGCTGCCGCAAGCGGAAGGACCACGCGTTCATCCCGGGCATCATCAAGTCCAGCAGGATGAGCGCCGGGCGCAGCCCCTGTCGCAGGAGGCGCAGCGCCTCGAAGCCGTTTCGCGCCAGCGCCACTTCGTGCCCGTCCAGCTCCAGCGCTTCCTTGTAGGCCCGGAGCAGGTCCAGGTCGTCGTCCACCACGAGAATGCAGTTCCAGCCAGGCATGCGCCGCTCACTCCCGAATGAATCCCGTCCCCAGGCCCTCCAAGGTGTCAACGCGCCAAAGGAGGCACCTCGTCCTCCGGTGAGGGGGAGGGGTTTTGCGTGCCCTCGGACGCGCAACCGTGCGACAAGGCGGGCGCTGCGACACCCCTGGAGGACGGCATGGCGGAGATGACCTACCGGACGGCGCTGGTGACTGGCGCCTCGAGCGGGCTGGGACGTGGACTGGCCCTGTGGCTGGCGAAGCACGGCGTGCGCGTGTTCGCGACGGGCCGGCGGCTGTCCCAGCTGCAGGCCCTCTCCGCGGAGGCCCTGGCCGCGGGCGCGGCGGTGGAGCCCGTCGTCATGGATGTCAACCACGCGGAGGCCTCGCAGGAGCGCATCCGCGCCATCGACGCGGAGTGCGGCGGGCTGGACCTGGTGGTGGCGAACGCCGGCATCGGCGGGCCCACGCACGGCAAGCGCATGGACTGGGAGCGCACGCGCGCCATCATCGACACCAACATCACCGGCGCCGCCGCCACGCTGTGCGCGGTGCTGCCGCGGATGGTGGAGCGCCGCCGGGGCCACGTCGTGGGCGTGTCCAGCCTCGCGGGGATGCGGGGGCTCGCGGGCCACGCCGCCTACTCCGCGTCCAAGGCCTTCCTCGCCACCTTCCTGGAGAGCCTGCGCGTGGACCTGAAGGGCACCGGCGTCTGCGTGACGTGCGTCTACCCGGGCTTCGTGAAGAGCGAGCTCACCGCGAAGAACAACTTCCCCATGCCCTTCCTCATGGAGACCGAGGACGCGGTGGAGCGCATGGGCCGCGGCATCTTCGCGGGCGCCACGGAGGTGAGCTTCCCCTGGCAGCTGGCCACGTCCATGCGCGTCTTGAAGGCCATGCCCAACCCGCTGTTCGACGCCACCGCGCGCCGGTTGAAGTGAGAGGAGTCTGGCCATGACGACCCCGTCCTTCGCACAGCGCTTCGCGAAGCTCGCCGACGAGCGCTCCCCCTTCTGTCTGGGCCTGGATCCGTCCCGGGACGTGCTCGCCCGCTGGAACCTGCCGGACACCGTGCAGGGCCTGTCCGACTTCTGCGAACGGCTGGCCGACGCAGCCGGTGAGACGCTCGCGGTGGTGAAGCCCCAGAGCGCCTTCTTCGAGCGCCACGGCCCCGAAGGGCTCGTCGTGCTCCAGCGCGTGCTCAAGCGCTTCCGCGCCGCGGGCACCCTCACGCTGCTGGACGTGAAGCGCGGCGACATCGGCTCCACCATGGATGCCTACGCGGAGTCCCTCTTCGGCAAGAGCAGCGCCTACGACGTGGACGCCGCCACCTTCACCGCGTACCTGGGCCTGGGCGCGCTCGCGAAGACGGTGGAGCGCGCGCGGGCCCACGGCGCCTGCGCCTTCATCGTCGTGCGCTCGTCCAACCCGGAAGGCGTGCCCGTGCAGAACGCCGTGGGAAGCGACGGCCGCACCGTGGCCCAGGCCGTGGCGGATGGCCTGCGCGAACTGAACGAGAAGGCCGGCCCCGGCGTGCTGCCCGCGGGCGCGGTGATGGGCGCCACGCTGCCCCCGGCCGACCGCGACGTGGTGGAGCGGCTGGGCGGCGCGCTGCTGCTCACGCCGGGCATCGGCTCGCAGGGCGCGGGCTTCTCTGACCTGCCGAAGCTCTTCTCCGGCCGCGAGCGGCAGGTGCTGCCCACCGCCGCGCGCTCCGTGCTGGAGGCGGGCCCGGACGTGGCCGCGCTGAAGCAGGCCCTGGAAGCACATCAGGCGCCCTCGCGTGGTTTCCGCGAAGGCGCCTGAGGGGCACTGCGCTTGGGATGAGGCGCGCGGTGGCTACTGCGCGCCCATCATGAACTGATCCACGCCGACCTGGTTCTTGTCGGGCACGGCCTCCTTCGGCTCGGTGCCCTTCTTGAAGAACATCAGCTCCGCGCCCTTGGCGCCGGGGCTGGCCACCTTGCCCGTCTTCTTGTCGATGTAGAGCCGCGCCAGCTGCATGGACTGCCAGGGGTAGAACTCCGGCTGGGGCCGGCCCTCCAGCGCGCGCTTCATGTAGTTGAGCCAGATGGGCAGCGCCGCGCGGCCACCCGTCTCGTAGCGGCCCAGCGGGTGCGGGTTCAGGTCGTAGCCCACCCACGCCACCGTCACCAGGTCCTTGGTGTAGCCCGCGAACCACGCGTCGAAGGAGTCGTTCGTCGTGCCCGTCTTGCCCGCCGCCGGCTTGCCCAGCTTCTGCGCGGGACCGCCGGTGCCCTGGAGCACCACGCCGCGCAAGAGGTGCGTGAGGATGTAGCCCGTCTCCGGGCTCATCACCTGCTCGCCCGGCTCGAAGAGGCGCGCGTAGCCCGCGGCCACGCGGTCCTGGAGCGGCGCCCACGCGTCGTCGAACGCGGTGTGGTCCTCCAGCGTGCGGCCGAAGCGGTCCTCCACCTTGCGGATGAAGTACGTGGGCTTCTTGCGGCCGTAGCGGTTGAAGGTCGAGTACACGGACGCCAGGTCGAACGGGTACACGCACGACGAACCCAGCGCCGCGGAGAAGTCCATGTTCATGGGCGTCGTCATGCCCAGCTTCTTCGCCCAGTCCGCCATGTTGTGGACGCCCACCGCGCCGAACGTCTTCACCGCGGGGATGTTCATGGAGTTCACCAGCGCGGTGCGCAGCAGCACGTCACCCACGAACTCCTCGCTGTAGTTGGCCGGCTTCCACGACACCTTGTTGTCCGGGTCGTGCTCCACGATGGGCGAGTCCACGATGACGGTGGCCTCCGTCCACTCCAGCTGCTCCAGCGCCGCCGAGTACACGAACGGCTTGAACGACGAGCCCGGCTGGCGGCACGCCTGGAACGCGCGGTTGAACTCGTTGTCGTCGAAGTCGTAACCGCCCACCATCGCGGTGAGGTACTGGCGGTGCGGATCAATGGAGACCAGCGCGCTCTGCGCCTCCGGCGTCTGCTCCAGCCGGAAGAGCTTCACGCCCTCCTCGGGGATGTCCTCCGCCAGCTTCTTGTCCCACTGCTCCTTGTCGTCCGTCAGCTCCTTCTTCACCACGTGGCGAAGGACCACGACGTCGCCCACCGCCACGGCCTTCTTGACGGAGGTGATCATGCTGGCCGGGTAGTAGCTCTCCGGGTTCACCTTGCGCGCCCAGCGCATGCCCAAGAGCGGCAGCCGGCCCTGGTGCGGTCCCACCTGCACGTCCGCGCCCTTGCCGTCGTCGTCGAGGCGGGTGACGACGCCCACGTAGAGGCGGTTCTCGACGAGCTCCTCCTTGCCCATGGCCTTCCTGGCCTTGGAGATGAAGGCGCTGCGCTCAGGCTCGGTGGCCAGCTGCATCACCGGCCCGCGCCAGCCCTGGCGCTTGTCCACGGACATCAGGCCGTCCAGCACGGAGTCCTGCGCCGCGCGCTGCCGCTCGCTGTCCATGGTGGTGAAGACCTTGAGGCCTTCCTTCAGGAGCACGGGGTTGCCGTAGCGGTCCACCACGTCCTTGCGGACCTGCTCCACGAAGTACGGGGCGAACTCGTGGAAGACGTCCTCCACCGGGTACACCTTCACCGGCTCCGCGTTGGCCTGGTCGTGCTCGGCCTTGGAAATCATGCCTTCCGTCAGCATGCGGCCCAGCACGTAGGAGCGGCGCTTCTTCGCGGAATCCGGGCGCAGGAAGGGCGAGTAGCGGCTGGGCGCCTGGGGCAGGCCCGCGATGAGGGTCATCTCCCCCAGCGTCAGGTCGCGCACGTCCTTGCGGTAGTAGTTCTCCGCCGCGCTCTGCACACCGTAGCTGTGGTGACCGAGGAAGACGTTGTTCAGGTAGAGGTAGAGGATCTCCTCCTTCGTCAGCGCCTGCTCCAGCCGGAAGGCGAGGATGGCCTCGCGAATCTTGCGCTTGGGCGTCTTCGCGGTGGCCTCCTTGTAGCCCTCCGCGGAGATGAGGACCGCCTTCGCGGTCTGCTGCGTGAGCGTGGAGCCGCCCTGCACGCCGCCGCCGCGCAGGCCCAGCTTCGTCAGCACCGTCTTGGACACGGCGCGCGTGGTGCCCAGCACGTCCACGCCGAAGTGGTCGAAGAAGCTGGAGTCCTCGCTGGCGATGAACGCCTGCACCAGCCGCTTGGGGATGCGCTCGTAGGGCACCACCTTGCGCCGCTCGTTGTAGAACTCGCCCGCGAGCACCGCGTCGTCGGTGTAGACCTCCGTGACGATGGGCGGCCAGTACTCGTCCACCTTCGGGATGGCGGGCAGCCCGTCGGAGAAGATGTAGTAGGCGCCGACAATGGCGAGCACGCCCGCGGTGGCGCCCATGAGGCCCAGCACGGCGACGAGCTTCATCAAGCGCACGAGGATGTTGCGCTTGGGCGGGACGCCGTCGAGCACCAGCTTCTTGCGGCTGCGGTCAATCTTCGGGTCGGCCATGCGTGTCGTGTCGAGTCCTGGGCTCAAGGCTTAGAGGAGCGCCGCCCGCTTCAGCACGTCCATCAATTCGGGTGGCATGGGGGTCTCCACGACGACCTTCCTGCCATCCTCGGGGTGCGGAAATTCGATGCGCTCGGCGTGCAGGAACAGACGTTTGAGCCCCCAGCGCGCCCGCACGTCGCGGTTGAAGGCGAAGTCTCCGTACTTCTTGTCACCCGCCACCGGGTGGCCCACGGCGACCAGGTGCCTTCTTATCTGATGCGTGCGCCCGGTCTCGATGGTGCAGGAGAGGAGGGCTGCCTCGCTCGACTGGCGCACGACCTTCCAGCGGGTGACGGCCTCCTGCATGTTCACTCCCCGACGGGCCTTGGACTCGGCCGTCTGCTGGTGCTCGGCGAGCGGCAGGTCGATGACACCCGAGTCCTTGGGCATCTTCCCCTTCACCAGGGTCAGGTAGCGCTTCTTCGGGTGGCCGTGGGTGAAGATTTCCGTGAAATGCACCATCGCCGGACGGCGCTTGGCCACCAGGATGACGCCGGAGGTCTCCCGGTCCAGGCGGTGGGCGGGGGAGGCGGTGAAGTCGTTGCGGGTGGCCTTGGGGCCCAGGTAGGCGCGCACGTAGTCCACCAGGGTGCCCCCGGTGATGCCGCTGCCGGTATGGACGGCCATGCCACTGGGCTTGTCCACGGCCATGAGCCAGTCGTCTTCCTTCAGGATGACCAGCCGGGAGGGGTCTACCG
>NZ_RAWE01000204.1 GCF_003611695.1 Corallococcus carmarthensis
GCGCCGCCCGACTTCGCCAGCACCTTCGTGATGGCCGCCGTCAGCGACGTCTTGCCGTGGTCCACGTGCCCAATCGTTCCGATGTTCACGTGGGGCAGGCTGCGATCGAACTTTTCCTTGGACATGACACTCCTCGAAAAATGGAGCCCTGAACCAGGATTGAACTGGTGACCTCGTCCTTACCAAGGACGCGCTCTGCCAACTGAGCTATCAGGGCTTGGCGATGCACTACAACGGTTGGAGCGGGAAATGGGATTCGAACCCACGACATTCAGCTTGGAAGGCTGACGCTCTACCAACTGAGCTATTCCCGCATTGCCGAGTGGAGAGAGGTGGATTCGAACCACCGTAGGCGTAGAGCCGGCAGATTTACAGTCTGCTCCCTTTGGCCGCTCGGGCATCTCTCCAGATATTCGCTTGTGGTGCTGCGTGCTGCTTCCCTACCGCATCTTGCTTCTGCGTCCCAGGCCCTTGTCCGCGGCCCGTCCTACCTGGCCGGCGGCGGGATTTGAACCCGCGACCTACTGATTACAAATCAGTTGCTCTACCGACTGAGCTACACCGGCATCCATCCAGCAACTGCCCCGCCCTACCTCATCCCGGGCGGACCGTCAACCACCCGGCAGCGACTTGAGAGGCGCGACCTTTTAGAAGCCCCCACTCTCCAAGTCAAGGAGATTGATCCGGGGTTTTCAGCGGGAAGGACGGCCCCGCTGACGGGCGACCTCGTATAGCAGAATCGCGGCGGAAACCGAGGCATTCAATGAACCAACCTGACCGCCCATGGGAATCCGGAGGCGGAAGTCGCAGTGCTTGAGGACGCCTTCCCTCACGCCCGCTCCCTCGGCCCCCACCACCAGCGCCAGGGGCCCGTCCAGCCGGGCGCTCCACAGGGGCTCGGCGCCCTCCACGTCCGCGGCCGCGACCCAGAGGCCCGCTTCCTTCAGTTGCTCCAGGGCGCGGGAGATGTTGGTGACGCGCGCGATGGGGCAGTACTCGACGGCGCCCGCCGAGGCCTTGGCCACCGTGCCCGTCACCTGCACTGCCCGGTCCTTGGCCAGCACGACGCCGTGGGCCCCGAGCGCATGGGCCGAGCGGATGATGGCGCCCAGGTTGTGCGGATCCTGGATGCCGTCGAGCACGACGACGAGCGCGGGCTGTCCCTTGGCCTTCGCCGCGTCGAGCACGTCCTCCAGTTCGACGTACTGGAAGCCGCGCAGTTCGGCGACGACGCCCTGGTGCACGCCGCCCTCCGCCATCGAGTTCAGCCGCTCCCGGCCGACCTTCTCCACCCGGACGCCCGCGTCGCGCGCGCGGCTGAGCAGCTCGCCCGCGGCCTTGGCGCCCACCTGCCCGTCGACGAGGAAGAGGCGCTCCACCGCGTCGGGGTGGGCGCGCAGGGCCTCCAGCACGGGGTTGACGCCATGGACGTAGCGCGGGGCTTCGTGGCCGCCGCGTTCGCCACCGGAAGACTTGTTGGGGGAACGCTCTCGCATGGGGGCTACTGGACCTCCACGGGCAGCGAGAAGCTCTTCTTCTGACGGGCGCAGATCTTCTCGGTGCAGATGAAGAAGGTCAGCGTCGCGTCCAGCGTGCCCTTGCCGGCGGACACCGCGGTGAAGGGGACCTCGAAGCGCGGATCCACGAACTGCTGGCCGGCCGCCTTCTTCGCCACCGACTGTTCGCGGGTCAGCGTCTTCTGGGAGGGCGTCAGCTGCTTGCCCGTCAGCTCCAGCTTCAGCGGGGCCTCGTCGGAGACGTGGGCACCGGCCTTCGACTTGATGGCGAGCACGAACGTGCCCTGCCCTCCGGCCTTCACCTGCGTGGACGTCCCCTCGGTGGTGACTTCATAGAGGGTGGCGGGGTCCACGTCCTGGGCCAGTACCGGCGCGCTGACGAGCGTCAGCAGCAGGGGGGCCAGGGTCGGGAGGCGGCGGGGGCTGGGCATGGGTGTCTCCAGGAAGGCGGCGTTCGTATACCGGGGCTTCGGACGCGCGGGGAGCGCTTTCTCTTCTAACTCCGCGGCGCGTTCACCTTCACGACGCCCTTGCGCCCCGGCGGCGGGGGCAGGGCCTGGGGCGTCTCCAGGGCCGCGCTCCAGACGGGGGCGGCGCCGGCGACGAGGGCCTCCGCGCGCAGGATGATGGGCGTGGCCAGGTCCATTCCCGTCGCGGCCTCCATCTCCAGGAGCGCGGGCGAGCTGTTCACCTCGAAGACCTTGGGATGTCCCTGGACGTCCAGGATGTCCACCGCGGCCACCTCCAGGCCCACGAGCCGGGCGACCTTCTCCGCCGTGGCGCGCTGGCTGGGGGACAGCGCCAGGGCCTCCAGGCGGGCGCCCCGGTTCAGCGTGTGGGAGAGGCGACCGGGGCGTGGCTTGCGCAGCACGCCGGCGATGGCTTCTCCGCCCACCACGAGGACGCGCACGTCCTGGCCGGTGCTCCGCACGTACTCCTGCATGACGAGGTTGTGCCCCAGGCCGAGTACCGCCTCGAGCGCGGCCTCCAGCGACTGGAGGCTCTCGCAGACCATCACGCCGTGCTTCTCCTGGCCCTGGAGGAGCTTCACCAGCACGGGCACTCCGCCCACGAGCCCGACCATCTCCTTGAGGTGGGCGGCGTCCCGGGCCATCACCGTGGCCGGAATGTCGATGCCGTGGGCGGACAGGAGCTGGAGCGCGCGCATCTTGTTGCGCGACTGCGCGATGGCCTGGGCGTGGTTCACCAGGGGCACGCGCGCCAGACCGAACTGGTTCACCACCGCGAGCCCGTAGGTGCTGATGGACAGGGCGATGCGCGGGATGACGACGTCGGTGGGCGTGAGCTTCTTGCGGTCGTAGAGAATCGCCTGGCTGCCCCCGTCCAGATGCATCTGCACCCGGAGCGGGTTGAGCACGCGGACCCGGTGCCCCCTCGCGCGGCCTGCTTCGACGATCCGCCGCGTGGACGAGATGGAAGCGGAGCGCGAGAGGACGGTGATTTTCATGGCGGAGGCGGCCGGCGAGGCGAGGACCCTATAATCCCCGCCTCCGCCCGCGTAAAGCCGCCTCCGCCTGCCTGCTGCCTAGAGCTGGCGGATGGCGCGCACTTCGACAGTGACGGGGTCTTCCGGACGCGACGCCTCCAGCTTGGTGCAGGCGCTGCCCGTGAACCGCACGCCGCCCGCTTCCAGCGACCAGGTGTCGGGGCCCGCGAGCGTGCGCTCGCCGTCGATGTAGACGACGATGAGCTTTTCGTCGGAAGGCAGCTGGCTCGGCTCGAGCGGGGTGAAGCACGGCTCGCCCGGCAGGATCGCCTCGCTGATGCTCTTCAGCGCGCTCGCCAGTTCCTCGCGATTGCCCGCCTGATAGAAGGACCGACCGCAGAGACCGGTGGCGACGTCACAGGTGTCACCCGTGCCGCAGTCGATGCTGGCCTTGCAGGCACGCGCGAAGCCGCCCGCGCGCGCCATCTCGTTGAGGACGCTGGGGCCATCACCCGCCGACGTCTCCGCGCCGAAGCCGATGACGATGGTGGAGATCTTGTTCGCCTTCAGCGCCGACACCGCCGTGACAGAGGCGTTCTTGTCGAGGCAGCCCCGCTTGAAGTACGGGCTCTGCGGCGTCGTGCACTGGCTCAGTGATTCGAGCGTGCAGCGGCAGTCGGCACTGCTGCCGTTGAACTCGTTGTTGTCGTTGCAGTTGGGCAGACCGTCGGTCAGCAGGATGATAATCTGATCGCGATCCTCGGCATTGGACCTCAGCTTCGTACCCACGAACTGCAGGCTCGAGCTCGTCGGCGTACCACCCCGGGGCCGACCGTCGCCGCCGTTGGGGATGCCCTGGAGCTTGTCATTGACCAGGCTCGCGTAGTTCTGGAGATCCGCGTCCGAATCCAGAGAGACCGGAATCTCAGCGCGGACGCTAAAACTGCCAGTCGCGCCAGTGGAAGGCGCGCACAGTTCGGGCACGGTCGGCGACCGCGGCGGATCCGTCACGGGGGGGGGCTCCGGATAGGTCGTCAGGCCGAAACGGACCAGCTTGCCGCTCTCCGCGAGGAACGGCCCCATGGCGCCCTGGAGCTCCGACCAGCGCGTGGGGCACTTCGCCGTGTCGCAGGGGGCCTCTTCACCACAGGTGTAGGCGACGCCGGCGTCAGTCTTGAGCTCACACGCGCGGGTGCCGTTGACGATCAGGTTCTCGTTGACCGGCTTCGTCATCGAGCCGGAGATGTCCACGAGGAGCATCACGTCCGGCTTGCTCCTGCGAGCGGTGATCACCGTCTCCTTCGTCGTCTGGGCGATCGCGAGCGGATCCACCGGCTCGAAGTCATAGGTCTGACAGCTGGCAATCACGGCAACACCGAAGATGCCGGCCAGCAGTGCGCTCAGGGGGGTCGACTTGGCGCGCATAGGCTTTGAGGATTTCCTTCCAGGGGGGAACAACGGACTGCGAATGCCCCAGCGTAACGCGTGGACGCCCACCGAGGCTACAGCGACGCGCAGCAGGCAGGTTCCATTCAGGTAGTGCTGCCAAGTTGCAACGTCAGGCGATCCCCGGGTGCCAGCGCGTTTCTCTTGTCGGACATGCACCTCCTTCCCAGGGGAGGACGCTTCCGGCCCGGGCGTTCGCTCAGAGCGTGAGGACGCGCGCGCCGTCGGTCAGCCGCCAGATGGAGGCCAGGCCCATGACGTCATCCAGCGTGCCGTGCAGTTCCTGGGGCGACAGGCCACAGATACGCACCGTGGTGTCGCAGGCCACGAGCTTCGCGCCCAGGGCGCGGGCCTCCTCCAGCATGCGGGCCGGTGTGGGGACATTGAGCCCTTCGGCCCGGGCCGCCTCGGTGCGCTCGCGCTCGCTGTGCGCCAGGCCGAAGCCGCCGCGGACCAGCTGGCGCAGGGCCTCGAAGGCGAAGACGAAATAGACGTCGTCGCCCATCGCGGCGGCGGTGATGCCCATGGAGGCCGCCTGATAGGCGGGCTCGTACGTGGCGTGCTGGAGGAAGAAGAAGACGCGTCCGGCCATGGTGACCCGACCTTACCGGTATCGAGTCCGGACGGGCAGCCGTCGTATAACAGGGCTCCCCTTCCCCACCGGGAGCCCCGCATGCCGAGCCAGCCGTCCCGCCCCCGCGGTGTTCGTCCCTCGCCGGTTCCGTCCCGTTCCGCCTCCTCACGGTGGGTGGCGCTGGCCGGTCTCGCCGTGCTCGCGGGCGCGGGTCCCGTGTCCGAAGCGGCGCCAGCCCATGCGACGGTCCCATCCGCTGCCGCCGTCACTCCGGCCGCCGTCACTCCCGGACCGCTGCGCGCGGAGGCACTGGGGCTGCTCGCGCAGCCGACCGTGGCACCAGAGGCGGCGTGGCGCAGGCTGGGACCCGACGTCGTGCCCGTGCTCGCGGCGCTGGCGGAGGACTCGAGCGTCCCGGATGCGCAGCGGATGCGCGCCGTCACGGCGCTGGGGCGGGTGGAAGCGCCCGAGGCGGGTCAGACGCTCCAAGCGATGCTGGAGGATCCGCAGCGGCCTTCGGACGTCCGCTCGCAGGCCGCCGCCGCGCTGGGGCAGCGCCTGGGGTTCGAGGCCGTGAAGACACTGCGGGCCCGGCTGGAGGACCGCGACCTGCGGATCCGTGAGGCCGTGGCCCAGGCGCTCGGCCGGCTGGGGGGCCAGCAGGTGCGCGAGGTGCTGGAGGAGCGGCTCCCCCTGGAGGATGTCCCCCAGGTGCGTGAAGCACTCCAGCAGGGGCTCACGCTGGCGGAGCCCTGAGCCGGACGCCGGGCCTGGCGGGGACGGCCGCCCTGGTGGGCTGCTCGGGGCTCGCGTCGGGCCGGAGCTTCCGTTAGATGGGGGCCATGCGCCCCACCGTCCTCCTTTTCGACATCGATGGAACCCTCGTCACCACCGGCGGTGCCGGGCGACGCGCCATGGGCCTCGCCTTCGAGCAGCTCCACCGGCGCCGTGACGCGTGCGACGGCTTCAGCATGTCCGGCATGACGGACCGGGCCATCGTCCGCAAGGGCCTGGGCATCATCGGCCAGCCCGACACCGAGGACGCCATCAGCGCGGTCATCGACGCGTACATCGCCCAGCTGGGCCTGGAAGTCCCCAAGGTCGATGCTCGCGAGTACCGCCTGCATCCGGGCATGCGCGAGGCCGTGTTGGAGGCGCGCTCGCGGTCGGGCTTCGCGGTGGGACTGGGCACCGGCAACGTGCGCGCGGGCGCCAAGGTGAAGCTGGACCGGGTGAACATCCACGACCAGTTCGCCTTCGGCGGCTTCGGTTGCGACTTCGAGGACCGCGTGGCCCTCATTCGGCACGGTGCGCAGGCGGGTGCGGCGCAGCTGGGCCACCCCCTGGAGGCGTGCCGGGTGGTGATCATCGGCGACACGCCCAAGGACGTCGCGGCCGCCAAGGGCATTGGCGCGGAGACGATTGGCGTGGGCACGGGCAGCTTCACGCCCCAGGCGCTGCTCGACGCTGGCGCCGAGTGGGCCTTCGCGGATTTCTCCGCCTCCGGCGCCATGGAGGCCCTGCTCGTCGGACGGTGAAGGTGTGGTATCTCCGCCGCCCCTCCGAGGAGTCGTCCACCCATGTCGTCCACGCTCGAATCCTATGAGCTGATCCGCTTCGCCGAGGCCTTCGAGGCCCGACTCGCCACGGCGGAGGAGATGGTCATCGGCAGGCCGGGGCTGGAGGCCGAGAAGCAGTGGCTGGCCTCCGCGCTGGAGCGCCTGCGCGAGGCACGCGAACCGGCGGGTGGCCTGCTGGAACAGGTGAAGGACCTGCCCGAGCTCGACGAGGCCCGCGAGGAGTTCTCGTTCGATCAGCAGGGCCGCTGGGTGGATGCGCTGGAGAAGCTGCACGCCGGCATCACCTTCACCGCCAGCAGCCGCGCCCCCGTCATCGAGGCCCTCTTCCCGCACCTCAAGTTCCCGCAGCTGCGCCGGGCTCCCGTGGAGCTGGTCAACGAGTACGCCACTTCGTACGAGCGGCGGTTCAAGAGCGCCTACGTCACCCGCATCTTCTCCCGCGATGACTTCGCCATGGTCCGCCCCGTCGTGGATCAGGTCGCCGCGACGTTCGCCGCGTGGACCGCGAGCCTGTCCCCCACCCCTCTGCCCCCTGAGCAGGAGGCCGCCCTGCGCGAGGCGCTGGTGTCACTGGGACGGCGCCTGGACGTGGCGCTGCGGCAGGGACGGCTGCTGGCGGAGGCCGCCCTCGTTCCCGTGCCCGGGGTCTTCGAGGCCGCGGGCCTCACCCTCAAGCCCCGGAAGCGTGCGGGCAAGTCGCTCGCGCTCTCCGCCGAGGAAGGTGCTTCGGACCTCTTCGGTGAAGAGGGCGACTCCAGCCACGACGATGCGTTCGAGGGTGCGGAGGCTTCCGGGGATGACTCGATGGAGGCGGATCCCGACGACGCGGAGGCCCAGGAGTCCTTGGAGCAGGAGGCGGATGGCGTGGCGGCTTCGGACAGTGGATCCGAGGAGGTCCCCGCTGCTCCGGAACCCGTCGCGGTGGAGACTCCCGTCGCGGCGCGTCCCGCTCGGCGGGGCCGGCCTCCGAAGAACGCGGCTCCGGCTGTCGAGGCCCCGCAGGCGGACGTTCCTTCTGACGCCTCGGCTTCCGGTGCCCCGGAGGCCGTGCGCCCCAAGCGACGCAAGAAGACCGACCCGTCCGAGGCTGGCACGCCTTGAGACCCGACGCGCGGTGAGTCTCCCGCCGTGAAGAGGAACCCGGACATGGCGGACGTCGCCCTTCCCATCGATCCCCTCCTGCCCGACATCGTCTCCACGCTGCGGGGTTCCCGGTCACTCGTGCTGGAGGCGCCTCCGGGCGCGGGCAAGACGACCCGCGTTCCCCGCGCGCTGCTGGAAGCAGGGCTGGGCGCGGGCAAGGAGATCGTCGTCCTGCAGCCCCGGCGACTGCCCACCCGGCTCGCCGCGCAGCGCGTGTCCGAGGAGATTGGCGAGCGCGTGGGCGAGACCGTTGGCTACCAGGTCCGCTTCGAGGACGTCCGCGGGCCCAAGACGCGCATGTCCTTCGTCACCGAGGGCGTGCTCGGCCGCCGCCTGCTCACCGACTCCACGTTGCGCGACGTGGGCATCGTCGTGCTCGACGAGTTCCACGAACGGCACCTGTCCGCGGACATCTCGCTCGCGCTCCTGCGGCGGCTGCAGGAGACGGCCCGTCCCGACCTCAAGCTCGTGGTGATGTCCGCGACCCTGGAGGCCGAGCCCGTCCGCGCATACCTGGGCGGTGCTCCCTCCCTGCGCTCCGAGGGCCGCCGCTTCGACGTCAGCGTCGAATACCTTGCCGCCCCGGATGAGCGGCACCTGGATCAGCAGGTGCTCTCCGCGCTCAAGCGGCTGTTCACCCAGGGCGTCGACGGCGACGTGCTCGTGTTCCTTCCCGGTGCCGGGGAGATCCGCCGCGCACGCGACACCTGCGCGGAGTTCGCCGAGCGCCACGACGCCGACGTGCTCCCGCTCCACGGAGACCTCTCTCCGGCCGAGCAGGACCGCGCCGTTCGCCGCAGCTCTCGCCGGAAGATCATCCTGTCCACCAACGTCGCGGAGACGTCCGTCACCATCGACGGCGTCGCGGTCGTCATCGACAGCGGGCTCGCTCGCGTGGCGTCCCACTCGCCCTGGTCCGGATTGCCGCAGCTCAAGCTGGGCAAGGTGAGCCGTGCCTCCGCCGTCCAGCGCGCCGGCCGCGCGGGCCGCACCCGTGCCGGTCACTGCGTGCGCCTCTACACCCAGCACGACTTCGACGGGCGGCCTGATCAGGAGGCCCCGGAGATCCGCCGCACCGACCTGGCCGAGACGGTGCTCTCCCTGCGCGCGTCCGGCGTGAAGGACCTGACGGCGTTCCCGTTCTTCGAGCCGCCCCCCGCCCCCGCCCTGGAAGCCGCGGAGACGCTGCTGCGCCGGCTGGGCGCGGTGGACTCGAAGGGCCAGGTGACGGACGTGGGCCAGCGGCTCTTGCGCTTCCCCGTCCACCCGCGACAGGCCCGCGTCATCGTCGAGGGCGAACGCCGGGGCGTGGGCGCGGATGCCGCCGTGCTCGCGGCCCTCATGGGTGAGCGGGACATCCGCCGCGAGGCTCGCGCCAACCTGGGCGGCGGTGGCCGTGCGTCCGCGCTCGTCAGTGGCCCGTCCGACCTGCTGGAGCTCCTGGAGCGCTTCCGCGAGGCCGGCCGTTCGGGCTTCGCGTCCGGCCGCATGCAGTCGCTGTCCCTGGACGCGGGCGCGGTGCAGTCCGTGGAGCGCGTGCAGAAGCAGCTGCGCCGCACGGTGCGGGAGCAGGGCTCGCGGCCTGGCCGCCCCGAGGACGTGGAGCAGGCCCTGATGCTCAGCGTGCTCGCGGGCTACCCGGACCGCGTGGCCCGCAGGCGCCGGCCCCGCTCCCCCGAGCTGCTCATGTTCGGCGGCGGCACCACCAGCCTGTCCGAGTTCAGCGTCGTCCAGGACGCGGAGCTGATGGTCGCCGTGGACGCCGAGGAGCGCCCCGGCCGCGGCGCCGTCGTGCGGCTCGCCAGCACCGTGGAGGCCGAGTGGCTGCTGGACCTCTACCCGGACGCGCTGGAGGAGGTGGACACCCTCCAGTGGAATCCGGACTCGCGCCGCGTGGAGCGCCTCACCCGGCTGGCCTACGGTAACCTCATGCTGGAGGAGACGCGCACGCCCGCGCCCCCGTCCGAGGAGGCCGCGCGCGTGCTGGCCGAGGCGGCCCTGGCCGCGGGCCCGGAGCGCTTCGCGGAGCCCGAGGCGCTGGAGCAGTGGCGCACGCGCGTGGAGCTGCTGGGCAAGGCATTCCCCGAGGTGGGCTTTCCCACCGTGGACGCGGGCTTCATGCGCGACGCGCTGGCGTCCCTGTGCGTGGGCGCGCGCAGCTTCTCCGACCTGGAGGGCGTGTCGCTGCTGGATGCGCTCTACGCGCGCCTCACCTCCGAGCAGCAGCGCCTGCTGGCGAACCACGCCCCCGAGCGCGTCACCCTGCCCGGCGGGCGCGGCGTGAAGGTGCACTACGAGCCCAACAAGCCCCCCTGGGTGGAGTCACGGCTGCAGGACTTCTTCGGGTTGGCGCAGGGGCCCAGCGTGGGCGCGGGCCGCGTGCCGCTGGTGCTGCACCTGCTGGCCCCCAACATGCGCGCCGTGCAGGTGACCACCGACCTGGCGGGCTTCTGGGAGCGTCACTACCCGGCGATCCGCAAGGAGCTGTGCCGCAAGTACCCCCGGCACTCGTGGCCCGAGGATCCGCGCCACGCCGAGCCGCCCGCGCCCCGTCCTCCGAGGCGCTGAAGGCGGCGGGCCGGCACTACAGCCGCTTGTGCATCTCCAGGTGGTCGATGCCGGCTTCGTCGAAGACGGCGCCGACGGGCTGGTAGCCGTGCTTCTTGTAGAACTCGAGCGCGTAGAGCTGGGCGTGCAGCATGATGCCGCTCACGTTGCGGCGGCGCGCCTCCTCCTCCAGCGTCGTGAGGAGCAGCGAGCCCACGCGGGCCTTGCGGTGCGACTGGAGCACGGCCATGCGGCCAATCTGGCCCCACGTTCCGCTCTGCCCCGCGGGCGGCTCCGGCAGCTTCACCAGACGGCCGGTGCCGATGGCGTGGCCGCCCTGATAGGCGAGCACGTGGTAGGCGAGGGCGTCCTCGGCGTCGCGCTCGATGCCCTCGGGAACGTGCTGTTCCTCGATGAACACCACCTCGCGGATGGCGAGGGCCTGCATGAGCTCCGCCTCGTCCTTGATGTGGGCGACGGTGACGGGTGCCGGGGAGGTATCGGGAGGCGTCGGCATGGCTCCGGGCAAGGTACACAAAAGGCCGCGCCGCCAACAGGCGGAAAAAACCACCCTCATCCCGTCCCGGCGCGCCTCCCGCGCGGTCGGCCCGTCCCCTGCCCCCTGGCTCCAGAAGGGACTGTCGCGAAAGCCCCGCCGCATCGGGTCATCCGGTTGCGATTGCCCTCTCACGTCGGCTGGTGCCGGCAGCCCCTCCGGGCGCGGGGGCGAGGCCGCTCGGGGGAGGATCACCCCGGGGAGGGCATGGTAGGGTTCGAGGCGATGCGTACCCGTGCCCTCTTCGCCCTGTCCTTGGGCCTGCTGTCGACGCCCGCGCTCGCCCAGAAGGAGTTCTTTTTCGGAACAGGAGAGCCGCCTGTGTTCCGCGAAGCGGACATGGACAAGCGGTTCCTCCGCTCCCGCGTCAACCAGGCGCTGTTCCAGGGGACCAGCGACGCGAACTGCGCCCAGCTCGTGGGCGCGCTGCTCACCATCGTGGGCGAGTCCGCGCCGTACCTGCACAAGCGCGACGAGAACTTCTACCTGGACCCCGTGTTGATCCAGGTGCTGAACACGCAGCTGTCCACGCCGCGCTTCCCGGCCAGCATGTACCTGGTGTCGATGATGCGCCGGGTGCTCATCGACAAGAAGCTGCCGCCGGAGTGGATGCAGACGGCGGTGGCGCTCGCGCCGTACTACCCGCCGCTCGACCTGAGCAAGCTGCGCTTCATCGCGGATGGCGTGAAGCCCGTGGACAGCTTCTTCTTCACGCTGCCCGCGATCCTGGAGCGCTACGACGTGGAGGTCCTCAAGGCCAACGCCATGGCGGCCAGCGTGGCGGACGCGAAGTTCCGCGACGACTACCTCGACAAGGAGGTGGCGTTCACGGCGCTGGAGTTCGTCGACGCGAAGCTGGAGAAGCCCAAGAAGCGCACCAAGAAGGGCCCTCCGCCGGAGCCGCCCGCGCTGGTGGCCCGGCTCGTCTACTACCTGCCGGATCCGGGCAACGACGGCCTGCTGTCGGGGCTGAACTACGGCAAGCCCAAGGTGCGGCCCGCGGTGAACATCACGGCGCGGCTGAAGGAGGACCAGTACACGGCGCTGACGGCGCTGCCGAAGGGCTCGCGCGTGCTCCTGCGCGGCCGCTTCTGGGAGTACCGCAAGCAGCTCAAGGAACTGGAGGTGCGCGACGCGTACCTGTTCCAGGACCGGGACTGGGCCCAGAACCCCGCGCTCGCGGACCCCAACGCCGTGGCGGCCTGCCCGCTCGCGTTCAACGACCTGACGGGCACCGCGCCCGTGCAGCCGGGCGGCTTCGGCGGCAAGCGCTGAAGCCCGCCGTCCCGCGTCCCGCACGCCCATCCCGGGGGCGGCACCCCCGCCGTGCCGCCTCCTTCGCGCCCTCCTCCCGGGGAGCGCGCTCCGCCTGACTGGCACGGCCGCTGCTCATGCCCGCGCATCCCTTTCGCGCGAGGCATGCCATGAAGGTCGAAGGTCAGGACGCTCCTTCCGGAAACGAGAAGGTCCCCTCGGAGCAGGACGCGTTCAAGCAGGTCCTCCAGCGGACCTCCGCACGGCCCAACACCCCGCCGCGTCCCGGGGCCCGCCTCGAACCAGTGACGCCCGGAGCCGCTCCGAAGCCCGGGCTCCTCCGTGCCGGGGGACAGGCAGCAGGGCCCGCGACGCGGAACCCACCGGCGCTTCCTGGCGTCCGTGCGTCAGGGGCCATCCTCTCGACGACGCGCAGCGCGCTGGGCAGTCCGGAGACGCTCCGCCAGGTCCGGCAGGGCATGCACGTGGAGGCGCAGCGGCTGGGGACGGTGCGCCAGGAGGCGCTCGTGGAGGGCGGGACGCAGGCCTCCCACCGGGTGTCGGAGCTGCTGGCCCGCGAGGTGGAACGCTCGTTCCGCGCCGAGCCGCGACCGGCGCCATCGCCCCTTCTCCCACCCACGCGTGACGACCGTTCCACGGAGGGCCCGTCGCGCATCACCCCGTCCGAGGGTGCTCGCGCGGCGAGCGGCTCCACGGAGAGTGCCGGTCCCGCCAGCCCGCCAGTCGCGCAGGTCGAGTCCACCCTGGCGCTCATCGAGAAGATCGAGGTCTTCGTGAAGTCACAGCGGCCGGCGCTGGGGCTGAGCCTGCGCGGGCCGCTGGAGGCCACCGTGGAGGTGGAGCGAACGGGACCCCGAGAGGTGGCGCTGCGCATCCAGGGCCGCCACGGGCCCGTTCCCACCGAGGACGTGGCGCGGCTGCGCGACGCGCTGGAGGCCCGGGGTCTGCGGCTCAGCGTCCTCCAGGCAGGGTGAGCCTTCCGCCGATGCCCTGCCCCCACCCGGCGTCAGGAACGACGAAAGCCCTCACGCCAGGGGGCGCGAGGGCCTTCTCCACGACGGGCGCGCTTGGGCGATTCCGCCCGCGACTACTTCCCGGGCGCGGTGTTCAGCTCCGCGCGCTTGCCCTTCTTGTCCTTGTACTCCTCGGCCTCGGGCAGGGCGGCCTTCTTCTCCGCGATGTTGGGCCACTTGCTGGAGAAGTCCGTGTTGAGCTTCTTGTACTCCGACCACTCCGAGGGCAGCTCGGTCTCGGGGAAGATCGCCTTGGTCGGGCAGACGGGCTCGCAAGCGCCGCAGTCGATGCACTCGTCCGGGTGGATCACGAGGAAGTTCGCACCCTCGTAGAAGCAGTTGACCGGGCACACCTCGACACAGTCGGTGTACTTGCACTTGATGCAAGGCTCGGCGACGACGTAGGCCATGTAGATTTCTCCTCTGTGCGGTATTCCGCGCGTCCGTGGCCGCGCACAGTAGATGGTTGCGGCCGGAGTTGGCACCCAGAATCTAGGGCCCGCCCCGGCCTCGTTCCCCGGTCAGCCCAGCAAGCCCTGAGCCTTCAGCAACTCCGCGACAAGGATGGCGCCCTTTGCGGCTCCCATCTTCGTGTTGTGGGAGACGAGCACGTACTTGAAGCCGTTCTCCAGCACCCCGTCCTCGCGGATGCGGCCCACCGTGGTGGCCATGCCGCCGTGGGTGTCCCGGTCCATGCGGGGCTGGGGGCGGAACGGGTCGTCCAGCACTTCGATCCACCGGGGCGGAGCGGACGGCAGGTCCTTCGCCACCTGGGCGCCCTGCCATTCACGCATCGCCTGCGCGACCTCCGCCACGGTGGCCTTCTTGCCGAGCGACACGAAGACGGACTCGGTGTGGCCCTCCAGGACGGCGACCCGGGTGCAGGTGCAGGAGACGCGCACGTCGTGCGGGGTGAGCGCCGCGCCCGCGGGGTTGAGCGCCCCGAGGATCTTCTTCGTCTCCACCTCGACCTTGTGCTCCTCCTTGGGGATGTAGGGCACGACGTTGTCGAGGATGTCCAGGCCGATGACGCCGGGCGAGCGCCCCGCGCCGGACATGGCCTGGAGGCTGGTCATCAGCACGGCCTTCACGCCGAAGCGCTCGGCCAGGGGGGCCAGCGTCACGGCCAGGCCCGTGGTGGTGCAGTTGGGGATGGGGACGATGAAGCCCTTCCACCCGCGCTGCCGGCGCTGCTCGTTGATGAGCGGGGCGTGGGCGGCGTTCACGGGGGGGATGAGCAGGGGCACGTCCGCGTCGTAGCGGTAGGCGCTGGCGGCGGAGAACACGGGGATGTCCCGGGCCAGACGCGGCTCCAGCTCCCGCGCGACGTCCGCCTCCACGGCGGAGAAGGCGATGTCGTAGTCCTTCGCCTGGACGGCGTCGCCGCTGACCACGGTCATGCGGGCGATGGCCTCCGGGAGCGGCTCCGGGACGAACCAGGCCAGCATGCCGTTGGAGGCGCGCAGGGCGTCCGCGTACGTTTTTCCGGCGGAGCGGGGCGAGGCGGCGAGCCCGGTGAGCTCGATGAACGGGTGGTCCTTCAGGGCAGCGATGAACTGCTGACCCGCGAGTCCGGTGGCGCCAATGAGTACGGCGCGAAGCTTGGCCATCGTGGGGAGTCTCCGGTGGGGGCGGCAGGGCGCTCCTTACACCGTTTCACGACGCGCTGCATCCGCCGCTCAACGGTGGGCGTGGGAGGAAGCGCGCGCGTGGCGCTCCGTGGGGTAGCCCCCCGTCACCCAGGCATGGAGCCCGCCGGCGAGGCATACGGCATTGCGCCCCCGCAGCCGCAACACGCGGCAGATGCGGCGGATGTCCATGCAGTCCTGGGTGGTGCCGCACAGGACGATGAGCTCGTCGTCCGGCAGCATCGCCAGGTCCCGGGCAATCTCCGAGGCCGTCATGCGCAGCGCGCCGGGGATGTGGATCTCGAAACGCTCCCAGTCCATCGCGTCGCGGCAATCCAGGACGAGCACATCCTCGTCCCCCAGACGCATGAACAGCTCATCGCAAATGATGGTGGGCTCCACCGGGACCTCCCCGAGGCGACATGCTCCATCGAACATGAACCGGAGGGCTTTTCCCCCTCTTCCCGCCTGTCTGCCCGCCTGCTTCCGGGAGGTCTCCGGGTCCTAGAGTCCCAGCTGCTTGGCGATGATTTCGTTCATCACCTCACTGGTGCCGCCGCCGATGGGCCCCAGCCGCGCGTCGCGCCAGTGGCGCTGGATGTCGTACTCCATCATGTAGCCCGCGCCGCCGTGGAGCTGGAGGCACTCGTCGGCCACGCGGCAGCAGGTCTCCGTGGCGACCTTCTTGGCCATGGAGGTCTGCGCGACGGCGTACTCGCCGGCCACGTGCAGGCGCAGCGCGTGGTAGGTGAGCTGCCGCGCGCATTCGCGGGCCGTGTACAGGTCCGCCAGCTTGTGACGCACGACCTGGAAGCCGGCCAGCGTCTGCCCGAAGGCGCGGCGCTGCTTCACGTGTTCGAGCGCCGTCTCCAGCATGTCGTCCATGGCGCCCACCGCGCCCAGCGCGAGCGACAGGCGCTCCCACTGGAAGTTGCCCATGATCTGCGAGAAGCCCTGGTGCTCCACGCCCAGCAGGTTCTCCGCGGGCACGCGGCAGTCCTCGAAGAAGAGCTCCGCCGTGTCGGACGCGCGCCAGCCCACCTTCTGGAGCTTGCGCCCCACGCCGAAGCCCGGCGTGCCCCGCTCCACCACCAGCATGGACAGGCCCTTGTGGCCGCGCGACGGGTCGGTCTTCACCGCCAGCACCACGAAGTCCGCCCGCACCCCGTTGGTGATGTACGTCTTGGAGCCGTTGACGACGTAGTGGTCGCCGTCGCGGCGGGCGGTGGTCCGCAGCCCCGCCACATCGGAGCCGGCGTCCGGTTCGGTGATGCCCAGGGCGCCAATCTTCTCCCCCCGGATGGCGGGGGCCAGCCAGCGCTGCTTCTGGGCCTCCGTGCCGAACAGGTGCAGGGGGCCGGTGGCGATGGTGAACTGCCCGCCCAGCCCCGCGGCCACACCGCCGGAGCCGCAGCGGCCCAGCTCCTCCAGGAGCACCGCCTCGTACAGCTCCCCGGCCGCCGTGCCCCCGTAGGCCTCCGGGTACTTCAGGCCCAGGAAGCCCAGCTCGCCGAAGCGGGTGAAGAGCTCGCGCGGGAACTCTTCCCGGGCCTCCCAGTCAGCCGCGAACGGGCGCAGCTCCTTGTCCACCACCGCCCGGACGGTGCGGCGGAAGGCTTCGTGCTCCTCCTGGAAGACTCCATGGCCCTGCAGCATCGTGTGCTCCCTCGCTCGCCGGGGCCTGACGCCCCGCGCCGCATGGTACCGGGACGAGAAGCAGGACTGGATGGTGTTGCTTCCTTGACCGGCTCCTACGGGGCTGCGTATAACCCCGGCCCCAATCGCTTCCGGCGCCATAGCCAAGTGGTAAGGCAAAGGTCTGCAAAACCTTCATTCCCCGGTTCGAATCCGGGTGGCGCCTCACAGACAAAAGGCCCGATGCGGAACTCCGCATCGGGCCTTCTGTTTTTTCCGGGGGTGATTTCCCAGGGGGCCTAGCAGCCCATCTCCACCGCGCCGATGTCCGGGCCCGCGCCGCAGAAGGGCTGGCCTTCGTCCTGGCCCTTGTCCTGGGCGGAGGCCGACGGGGCGAAGACATCCGACACCGTCACGTCACCGCCGTTGGAGGTGGTGTCCCCGATGGCGGCCTTGAAGGCGTCCAGGGCCACCAGCTGGCTGTTGTTCATGAACTGCGTGCTGGGCGGGTAGAGGTTGGAGCCCATCTTGAGGCCAGGGGCCTGGCCGCCCACGTCCACGCTGACGGGGGCATCCACGATGTTGTTCTCCACGCGCAGCGACTCCGTGGGGCCGCCCGTGCCGTGGCCCAGGATGATGCCGGCCTTGGCGCGGGTGACGGTGTTGTTCACCACCACGGTGCCCTTGGAGTTCTCCAGGCGGATGCCGGTGCCTTCGCCGCCGCCCGCGTCGGTGATGTCGTGCACGCGGTTGCGGCGCACGACGACGGCCTGGGGCACGGGGCCCTCATGGTTGCCACCGATGGAGATGCCCTTGGAGGCGTCATACAACTCGTTGTCCTCCACCAGCACGTTGTTGGCGGAGTAGTGGATGACGAGCGCCTCGCCCTTCGCCGTGTCGTTCGCCTGGAACTTGTGCATCCGGTTGTTGCGGATGACGACGTCGTGGCACGTCTTGATGTCCACGGCGTTCTCCCGGTTGCCGAACAGGTGGTTGTTCTCCACCAGCAGGCCCGTGGCGGGCGGCAGGGTGCTGAAGCCCTCGGGCCCCAGGCACTGCACGGAGTCACCGGACACGTCGTGGATGTCGTTGTTGCGCACCGTCAAATCGTAGGACGCGGGCTGCATCACGATGCCGTGCGAGTCCTTGTTGCCGGTGTTGCGCACGAAGTCGTGGATGTTGTTGTTCTCGATGGTGGGACCGCGGGCGTTGTTGAACAGGGTGATGCCCGCGCCGCCGGTGCCGCCGTGCAGCTCCGAGTTGGCCAGCACCGTGCCCTGTACGTCGCCCTCGAAGGTGACGCCGAAGATGGGCTGTTGCTGCACGTCGATGTCGAACCCGTCGATGACCCAGTTCGCGCGGCGCACCTGCACCGCGGCGCCCGAGCCGCTGCCCGGGGTGAGCTTGGGACGGCCCTCGCCCTGGAGGGTGATCTTCGCTTCGGGCGTGCCGGCCTTGGCGTTTTCGCCCAGCACCACTCGCTCCGCGTAGGTGCCCGCGAGCACGCGGATGCGGTCGCCGGGACCGGCCTTGCCCACCGCCATGGCGATGGTGCGAAGCGGCGCGGCTTCCGTGCCCTGCCCACCGTCGTCGCCATTGGGCGACACCACCCACTCATGGGCGGGCGTGGCGGCGGGGGCTTCCGTCATGGCCGTGGCGCTGACGGCGGGCTGGGGACCGGGCTCCGCGATGGGCGCATGGTCCGCGTGCGCCGGCATCTGCGCGGCGGGCGTGTTCTCCACCGGC
>NZ_RAWE01000205.1 GCF_003611695.1 Corallococcus carmarthensis
GGCCACGGGGCTGGGGGGGCCTCCGTGGCCTCGGGAGTCTGCTCCGCCTTCGCGTGCGCCAGCCGCCCGAGGATGTCCGCCTGCAGCAGGTCATGGAACCGCACGCCGCACGCCTCGCAGGAGGCCAGGTGCGCGCGGAAGTCCTCGTGGTGTTCGAGGGGTAGCTCCCCGTCCACGAAGGCGGGGAGTTGGGTGCAGTGGACGTTCATCAGCTCCCCAGCTTCCGGCGGGCCTCGGCCATGTCGCGGAGCTGGTCACGCAGCTTCAGCCGCGCGTGGTAGAGCCACGTGCCCACCGTGCCCACGGGCGACCCGAGCCGGCGGCCGATCTCCGCGTGGCGCAGCCCCTCCGAGTGCAGCTCGAAGGTGCGGCGCAGGTTGAAGGGCAGCGCCGCGACGGCCTTGAGCAGCTCCGGCTCGGTGATGCACTCCCACAGCTCCAGGTCCGGCGCCGTCGGCTCCTCGAAGAGCTTGTGCACGTTGCCCAGGTTGATGGCGGTGGTGGCTTCCGTGCGCGAGCGGCGGCACTGGTCGAGGAAGCGGTTGTGCAGCACCCGCACCAGCCACGCGCGGCGCTCCGGCTCCCCCCAGCCGCGCAAGGTGTCCCACTTCAGCAAGGCCCGCAGCAGGACGTCCTGGATCAGGTCGTCGCGAGCATCGGCATTCCCCCCGCAGATGTTCCGGGCGACCGCCATCAGGATGGGCTGATGGCGGACCGCGAAATCGGCGTACTCCATGTCGGAAGTGTCGAGTTCTTCTCTCACGTGCAGCCCCCAGTGCCGGTACTAAAAAGAAAACGTGATAGGTCTGATTCCTTTAAAACCTTGTTAAAGCCTTACGGCTGGGGGGATTTGGATGACAGCCCTTGTGCGCGGACGCGGGTTGATTGGATCGCGCTGCGCGTGTGGGTGCGGAGGTGAAAGCCATTCTGTTTGTCTGGGGCGTGTCTGACTTCGTGGCAGAGGGTCGGACCCACGACGCAGGCCGCGACGACCGTGAATTCAACCCGCGCTTCCTCTTCGACCGGAGGGACCCGGAGGACGCCGCGGCGCACTTCGCGGGGTTCGCCCGGGAGCGGGGCTTCAACGCGCACACGGAGGTGCTGTCCGCGCGGATTCCTCACACGGAGCGGGCCCGGCTGGCCCTGGAGCATGGAAAGGGATTGGGAGTTGTGAAGTACAACGGCCTGTGGGCGGTGGTGGCGGGAGACCTGCCCGTGGGCCGTGGGTTGAAAGTGATTGGAATGCCCATGCCGGCGGGAGAGTCCGGCGGGCGTTGGCGGTCCATCGACGTCGTGGTGGATGAGGAGGCGGAGGCGGTCCGGTCGGAGGAGGTGGCCGGGGTGATGGTGGACCACGGCCAATTGCTGTTCACCGGGCTGGGCCCGATGGGACGGTTCCGCATGTGGGAGCCGGAGGACGGGCTGGCGGACCATGTGTTTCACGGCCGGGACGCGCCGGTCGGAGCGGTGTTCCGGCGCGAGGGAAGCGGGTTCGTTCCGGAGGAGTAGGCCTCCATCGAAAGATCCGCCGATCCAGTCCGAATCCCCGCTCTACCCTTCAGCGAAGGCCGGGCGCATCTTCCGGTCATCATGACCCACGAACACTCCGCCCACGCGCCGGTGCATGGCTTTGGTGCCGACCGCGCGCCCCATTACGACGCCCAGGCAGCGGTCAACCTCGCTGGCTACCAGGCGGCGTATGAGCTGGGCGTCAGCGCCCTGGCTGCTCAGCTGGACGGTCAGGACACGGCGTCCCTGCTGTACGTGGGCCTGGGCACGGGCGCGGAGCTGGTGCCCTACCAGCGCTTCGATGTGCCGGGCTGGCGCTTCACGGGTGTGGAGCCCTCGGGCGCGATGCTCGAGGTCGCGCGCAAGCGCTTGGAAGCGGAAGGGCTGCTCGCGCGCACGCACCTTCACGAGGGCGAGCTGCGCACCCTGCCGCCCGGTCCCCCATTCGACGGCGCGCAGTTGATGGGCGTGCTGCACCACGTGGAGGGCGAGCAGGCCCGCGTCGAACTGCTGCGAGAGGTAACGCGGAGGCTCAAGCCGGGAGCGCCGTTGGTGCTGGGCTGCCGCATCGGTAAGGACCCGGAGCTGACGAACGTGGAGCTCCGGCGGCTGCGGACGTATGGCGTGACCCCGGAGAAGCTGGAGGCCCGGCGTCAGGCCTACGCGAAGATGCAGCCCATCGAGTCCGATGCCGCCCTGTTCGCGATGTTCGCGCAGGCGGGCCTGGTGGCGCCGAAGACGCTCTTCGTGTCGCTCCAGTACAAGGTCTTCCTGTCGCGCTTCGAGCCCTGAGTGGCTTGGACCCCCGGGAGGGGAGCGAGACCCGATGGCACTCAGCATCGACCGTCAATGGGGCTCGGGCGCTCCCGTTACGCGCTCGAACGACACACCCAGGTTCCCGACCCCCTCGAGTGCGTTCTTGATGTCCTCCGACACGATGAACGCCGTCTTGAACTTCTTCAGCCGAAAGACATGCGCGCCCTCGGTCTTCGAGGGGTCGATTCGCAGTCCGTAGATCCACCGGTACTCCCCTTCATCTTCAGGGGAGGGGGCGTCCTCGTCATCGTGGTGAACCTCCCTGCACCGTGCCTCGTCGATACAATCAACCACCTTGGTCGCATTGACGACGAAGAACGGGTCGGCCTCTCCCTCCACCATCACCGGAAAGAGCTGAACGTCATCGGGGGCCAGTGCCCGGAAAACGCTCGCGATGGCATGGCTGACAATGGGGGCCCGCTCTATCACGGAGAATACGAACGCCCGCCTCTTGCCTGGGGTCGCAATGAGGGCCTTCATACACCCGGGTCCTTCGAGGACACGGCCATCAGCGAACATCCAAGGCTCGTCAAAAACCTCACCTGAGCACCGTGTCGGTGTCTCGATGAGCCATTGCGGCACATCACCCAGCCTCACCCAGTAGAAATAGCGCTCCACCTCACCCCTCCACCTTCACAATGAGACTCCGCAAATCGGAGCCCTGTGTCAGAAGCTCGTTCGCTATCCTCGCAAGCTCCTTCATCAAGCTGGCCCGGCAGGCTTCCGTCGTTCGGCATCGCTCGACAGCTCGCTCCAAGCGGTCCATCACTTCTTTGTGGTAGCGCTCTGGATGAGGCCCCTCGTGTCCATTGAGCCGCACCTTGTTCACGATGTTCGCGCAGGCGGGGCTGGTGGCGCCGAAGACGCTCTTTGTGTCGCTCCAGTACAAGGTCTTCCTGGCGCGCTTCGCGCCCTGAACACGGGATGTTATGTCCCGGGTTGTATGCGAATCGCTCTACCTGGGATGTGGGCACTGCTCGGGACGCTGCTCGCGGGCGCGGCCGTGGCGGAGGAGCACGAGCACGCCGTCATCCGGACGCTCATCCTCCCCGAGCAGCCCGAAGCCGCGCCCCAGTGCATCTACGTGAAGGGGCAGGTCGTGACGGTCCTGCGCTTCGAGCAGGACGTCGCGCCGCTCCGAGCGCGGCTGGTGGGCGGAGAGGGGCGGTTCGAACCGATGGGCGTCGTGGGCCGGAAGGTGGTGCTGGAGCCCCGGCGCGACCTGTCACCGGAGGAAGGCTTCTCCCTGCTGGTGACGCTGTCGGATGACCGGGAGGTCCCGTTCCTGCTCAGGCCTCCGGGGCGGCGTGAGCATGGCAGCGCGGACCAGCAACTCAACGTCTACAAGGACCGGGATGGCTACGAGGCCATGGCCTCCGCGCTGTTGGATTCGGAGAAGGAGAACAAGGCCCTGCGTGTGGAGAATGAGCGCTTCCGCAAGGAAGAGGTCTCCGAGGACCATGCGTTGGCGGCACTGCTGACGACGGAGGCCGAGGCGCAGACTCCCTTCAAGGGCGTGGAGCGCTTTTCCGGGAAGGACGACGGCGCGAAACTGGAGGGCACGGTCTATCGCGGCAAGGGCAAGGCCGCGGTCGTGTTCAGGGTCAAGAACCTCCACGCTGTGCGCTCCTGGAGCATGAAGTCCGTCCGGTTGGTGGGCGTCGCGGATGCAAGGGAGCGGGCCCTCGCGGTGCGCTCCTCGGCGTCGGTCCTTGAGCCCGGGATGTCTGGAGTCATTGGCCTCGTCGTGGACGGAAGCGCCTTCCTGGAGGGTGGGACGTTGACCGCGCTGCGGCTGGAGCTGTACCGGCAGGATGGACTCCTGCAGGCCTTTGTTCAGTTGGATCCGGCCCTGCTGGGGGAGTAGGAACGCCGCATGACTCCCCGCCAATACGTGCTCATGGGCTTGCTGGGGCTGCCGCTGGGTTGCGCGACGGCACCGGGTGACGTGCGCCTTCGCTCGGATGGCACTCCCATGGCGGAGAAGTGTCCGGAGAAGGCGCTGGAGGTCATGCGGTACCTGCGCCTCTACGTGGGAGAGTCCGCATGGGTACAGCTCGACGCGAACCAGAGTCGAGCGGAGACCATCACGCTGTATGACGGGCCCATCGAAAGCGTGCTGGATCAGGACGTCGGCACGTTGGAAGCGCCGCTTCGGCTGTATGGCCGCGTGTGGACTGGCGGTGCTCAGCCGGTCATCCGCTATTACGAAGCCCACTTCATGAATGGTGGAGACAGGGTCCCCATCTGCGCGGTCGCGAGGCTCGGCTTCGGGCAGCTGCGCAAACGTCCCGAATCCAAGCCAGGAACAGCCATCCTCGATTCAGCGCGCGCCGGCATGTACATCGTGGACGAGTTCCGCTGAGGCGTGAGCCGCCAGGGATCCGAGGCCCCATCAGATTTCCGAGGTCCGCTCTGCCCGCCAAACGCGCGGAATCCCTGCGACGCCCTCCTGGTCCATCCCTTGCTCCGGGCATGAGGCTTCACGTGATCCAAGGAGCCACGATGCGCTGGATGCGGATGCTGGGATGCTGTCTGACGGTGATGACCCTCGCGGCCTGTGGTTCGGACGACGAAGGAGGGCAGGGGAGGCTGAAGCTGCGGGAGGGCCAGTCGCTGGACCTGGCGCAGGAGTGCGGCGTGGACCTGTCCCAGTGTCCGCAGGGCCTGTCCTGCCTCGTGCTCAAGCTGGACGGCGAGTCGAAGGCGCGCTGCGTGGACGACTCCAAGGTGTGCAGCGAGCTCGTGTCCTGCACGGGCGGCACCGAGTGCGCCATCCTGGATTCGTATCCCGGCCAGGTCGTCTGCTCGGGCAAGTGCACCTCGGACTGTGACTCGTCCGTGTCCAGCAGTCCGTGAAGTCAGCGGGCCTGGAGCAGGTGCCTGCATGGAGCGCGGATGGCTTCAGACCAACGGCCGAACTGGGATGACGGCGCGGCCCGCGTCTTGCCCAGGTGCTCCGTCAGGTCATCAATCACAGGCTCGCGGACCTCAATGACTTAACGGGCCGCGCGCTCGTGCTCCTCGAAGCTATCGTCCAGCCTGTCGAGCGTGATCTCCACCATCGCGGTGATGTCTCCCGAATGGGACACATCCAGCGCTGCGTAGTACCGCGCCCGGTCCTCGAGGAGCAGGACGATGGCGGGGAAGTGCTCCCGCATCAGCAACAGGTTGGCGAGCAGCCTCCCTGTCCGCCCATTTCCATCCACGAAGGGATGGATCGTCTCGAACCACGCATGCGCGATGGCGCAGACGACCACCGGGTGCTCGGTCTTGGCGCCAGCCAACCATTCTCCGAACGTCCGCATCTCCTCGGGCACGCGGACCGCTTCCGGAGGGACATGTTTCGTGCCGCCGATCCGCACGTTGATGCGCCGGTACGAACCCGCGTTCTCAGGGTCGATACCCCGCAGGACGATGCCGTGCATCTCGCGCACGTCCCGCTCGCCCAGCACGGTCTCCCTGCGGGCCAGCGCCTCCACGAAGTCGAGCGCATGCGCGAGGTTCACCGCCTCGAAGTGATCCTTCAGCGACTTGCCCGCGATGGTGATGCCGTCCTCCACCACCGCACGAGTCTCCGGCAGGGTCAGCCGGTTCCCCTCGATCGCATTCGAGTTGTACGTGTGGTGGATCCGGAACCAGTGCCGCAGGCTCTGCACCGCGGCCGCAGGCATCTTGGTGGCACGCAGCCGGCGCATCCGCTCGGTCGCCTGCTGAAGCCTGGGTTCGATGCTCTCGTTCCACCGGTACGCATGCACGCCAACCACCTCCGCGCTCCACTGTAACCACTCGCCGCTGCCCGACTGTCCGCTGTCGCCTCCTTTCACCCTGCGACCCTCGCCGGCCCCTATTCCTGCATCTTGCAACCCGGCTCCACGGGATGCTGACGTAACCCGCTGGAATCGCTGGGCGCCCCGTCCCCGGCGGGCGGTACAGGAAATGCTCCTGGAGGGCAGGCCTCATGTCCATCCCCGAACTCTTCTCCTCGCTGCTTCAGGTGTTGTCGGCACAGGCCTCCGAGGCCGCGTCCCCCTCCTCCGTGCTCTCCCGGCTCCAGGTCGAGGGCGGCGTGGACGCCTACTACGGCTACAACTTCAACCGCCCCGGCAGCGACGTGAACTTCCTGCCGGGCACTGGCACCACCGCCCGCCGGCACGATGAAATCACCGTCAACCTGGCCTCGCTGGGCGTGAGCCTGGAGCCAGAGCCCGTGGGCTTCCACGTGCTGCTCGGCTTCGGCACCGGCATGGATGTCCTGCACCGCGCGGAGCCCGAGGAGGACGCCACCGGCCCCGATGTCTGGCGTTACGTGCAGAGGGCCTCGCTGTCCTTCGAACAGGGCCCCCTCACCCTGGAGGCGGGCATCTATCCCAGCCACATCGGCCTGGAGTCCTTCCAATCCCAGCTCAACTGGACCTACACCCGCTCGTGGATGGGCGAGTTCTCGCCCTACTACCAGACGGGCCTCAAGGGCACCTGGCGCTTCGATGAGCGCTGGAGCGCGCAGCTCCACCTGCTCAATGGCTGGCAGACCATTGGCGACAACAACGGCGGCAAGGCCCTGGGCACCCAGGTCGCCTACGCGGGGGACCGGCTGAGCGCGGCCTTCAACACCTTCGTGGGCAACGAGGGCTCCGGCGACGCGGAAGCCCTGCGTCTGTTCGCGGACACCGTCGTCACCCTGAAGGCCACCGGCACCGTGAGCATCGCCGCCACCGCGGACGTCGGCCGGCAGGGCCGCCCCGGGACCTCCGCCGCCCTCTGGTACGCGGCGGGCGCCAACGTCCGCGTCCAGCTCGCGCCCCCCGTGGCAGTGACGGCGCGCGCGGAGGTGTACCGCGACCGCGACGGCCTGCTCAGCGGCACCGCGCAGACCCTGGCCGAGGGCACGCTCACCCTGGAAGTGAAGCCCGCGGAACACCTGGCCCTCAAGGCCGAGGCGCGCCACGACCACTCGACCCAGAACGTCTTCGACGGACCCGCGCGTGGGGAGGAAGGGCCGCCCCTGCCGCGCTCAACCCAGACCCTGGTCGTCGTCGGCGCGACCGCCACCTTCTGAACCCGAAGCGGAGCTTCCCGCCATGGACCTCGTCCTCATCCTGGTGACCGTTGGTTTCTTCGCGCTCACGCAAGCCTATGTCCACGGCTGCGAGCGCTTGTGAGGAGTCCCCTGTCATGACTTTCGAATACGTCGCCGGGACCGCGCTCGCGGTCCTGCTGTCCGCCTACCTCGTCTACGCCCTGCTCCGGCCAGAGCGCTTCTAGGAGCCCCGCCATGACCCTCATCGGCTGGTCGCAGACCCTGCTGTTCTTCGCCCTCGTGCTCGCCCTGACGAAGCCCGTGGGCGCCTACCTCTTCCGCGTCCTCGAAACGGACGCCCGCCCCCTGCCGCGCGTGCTGGGCCCCGTCGAGCGCGGCCTGCTGCGCCTGTGCGGCGTGTCCCGGGAGGAGGAGCAGACGTGGGGCCAGTACGCTGCCTCCCTGCTCGCCTTCAGCCTCTTCAGCGTGCTGGGGGTCTACGCGCTCCAGCGCGTGCAGCACCTGCTGCCCTTCAACCCCCAGGGGCTGCCCGCCGTGGGCCCGGAGCTGGCCTTCAACACCGCCGCCAGCTTCACCTCCAACACCAACTGGCAGTCCTACGCGGGCGAATCCACGATGAGCTACGCCACCCAGATGCTGGGGCTGACGTGGCAGAACTTCGCGTCCGCCGCGGCGGGCCTGGGCGTCGCGCTCGCGCTGGCGCGCGGCCTCACCCGCCGCCCCGGCCCAGAGGGCCGCAAGACGCTGGGCAACTTCTGGGGCGACCTGGTGCGCGCCACGCTCTACGTGCTCTTGCCCCTGAGCATCGTCGCGGCCCTGTTCTTCGTGTCCCAGGGCGTCATCCAGAACCTGGCGCCGTACCACGGCGTCGACACGGTGGAGGGCGCGAAGCAGACGCTCGCCTTCGGGCCGGTGGCCTCGCAGGAGGCCATCAAGATGCTGGGCACCAACGGCGGCGGCTTCTTCAACGCCAACAGCGCCCACCCCTTCGAGAACCCCACCCCCCTCACCAACCTGGTGCAGCTGCTGCTCATCTTCCTGCTGCCCGCGGGCCTGACGTACACCTACGGCAGGATGACCGGCGACACGCGGCAGGGCTGGGCCCTCTTCGCCGCCATGTCCCTGCTCTTCTTCGCGGGCGCTGGCGCCAGCTACGCCGCGGAGTCCCAGGCCAACCCCGCCCTGGCCGCCGCCGCGGTCGCCCAGGACGGGAACCTGGAGGGCAAGGAGACGCGCTTCGGCGTCGCCGCCTCCACGCTGTTCGCCACCGTCACCACCGACGCCTCGTGCGGCGCGGTCAACTCCATGCACGACAGCTTCACCGCGCTGGGCGGGCTGGTGCCGCTGGTCAACATGCACCTGGGCGAGGTCATCTTCGGCGGCGTGGGCGCGGGCCTCTACGGCATCCTCATGATGGCGGTGCTCGCGGTGTTCATCGCGGGGCTGATGGTGGGCCGCACCCCTGAGTTCCTGGGCAAGAAGATCGAAGCGCGCGAGATGAAGCTCGCCATGCTGTACGTGCTCATCTTCCCGCTGGTCATCCTGGGCCTGTCCGCGGTGGCCGCCGTGATTCCGCAGGGCACGTCGTCCCTCAACAACGCGGGCCCCCACGGCCTGTCGGAAATCCTCTACGCGTTCACCAGCGGCGTCGCCAACAACGGCAGCGCCTTCGCGGGCCTCAACGCCAACACGCCGTTCTGGAACCTGGGCCTGGGCGTGTCGATGCTCGCGGGCCGCTTCCTGATGATGGTGCCGGTGCTGGCGCTGGCCGGCTCGCTGGTGGGCAAGAAGGTCGTGGCCCCCGGGCCCGGCACCTTCCCCACCCAGGGCGTGCTGTTCACCGGCCTGCTCGTGAGCGTCATCCTCATCGTGGGGGCGCTGACGTTCTTCCCCGCGCTGTCCCTGGGCCCCATCGTCGAGCACTTCCTCGGCGCGGCCGGAAAGGTGTACTGACCATGGCTGCTTCGTCCAAGCCGGCGTCGCTGCTGGACCCGGCGCTGCTCAAGCCCGCCGTGTGGGAGAGCTTCAAGAAGCTCCACCCGCGCGACGTGGCCCGCAACCCGGTGATGTTCGTGGTGTGGGCCGGCAGCCTGCTGACCACCGTGTTCGTCATCAAGGACGTCGTGTCCCCCCGCACGGACGGCGCGCCGCTGTGGTTCACCGTGTCGGTGATGCTGTGGCTGTGGTTCACCGTCCTCTTCGCCAACTTCGCCGAGGCCGTGGCGGAAGGGCGGGGCAAGGCCCAGGCGAGCGCCCTGCGCCGCATGCGCCAGGACACCCAGGCCCGGCGCCTCACCGGCGACGGCCGCGAGGAGCGCGTCGGCGCGCCCGCCCTGCGCAAGGGCGACCGCGTGGTGTGCGAGGCCGGGGACGTCATCCCCGGCGACGGCGAGGTGGTGGAGGGCATCGCCAGCGTGGACGAGTCCGCCGTCACCGGCGAGTCCGCCCCCGTCATCCGCGAGTCCGGCGGCGACCGCTCCGCCGTCACCGGCGGCACCAAGGTGCTGTCCGACCGCATCGTCATCCGCATCGGCGTGGACCCCGGCGAGTCGTTCCTCGACCGGATGATTGGCCTGGTGGAGGGCGCGGCCCGCAAGAAGACGCCCAATGAAATCGCCCTGCACATCCTGCTGGTGGGCCTCACGCTGGTGTTCCTGCTGGCGTGCGTGACGCTGGTGCCCCTGGCGCTCTACTCCGGCGTGCCCCTGTCCGGTACCGCCGTGGTCGCGCTGCTCGTGTGCCTCATCCCCACCACCATCGGCGGCCTCTTGAGCGCCATCGGCATCGCGGGCATGGACCGGCTGTTGCGCAAGAACGTGCTCGCGCTCAGCGGCCGCGCGGTGGAGGCGGCGGGGGACGTGGACACGCTGCTGCTGGACAAGACGGGCACCATCACCCTGGGCAACCGCATGGCCACGGAGCTGCTGCCCATGCCGGGCGTGCGCATGGAGGAGCTGGCGGAGGCCGCGCAGCTCGCGAGCCTCGCGGACGAGACCCCGGAAGGCCGCTCCGTCGTGACGCTGGTGAAGGACACCTACAAGCTGCGCCCGCGCGAGCTGCGCGCGCACCAGGCCACGTTCGTCCCCTTCACCGCGCAGACGCGCATGAGCGGCTGTGACCTGGTGGACCCGCACCCCCGCAGCATCCGCAAGGGCGCGGTGGACGCCATCCTGCGGCACACGCGGGAGCAGGGCGGCAGCGTGCCGGACGCGCTGACGGAGGCCGCGGGCCGCATCGGTGACGCGGGCGGCACGCCGCTCGCCGTGGCGGACGGCGCGCGGGTGCTGGGCATCATCCACCTGAAGGACGTGGTGAAGGGCGGCATCAAGGAGCGCTTCGACCGCTTCCGCGCCATGGGCATCCGCACGGTGATGATCACCGGCGACAACCCGCGCACCGCCGCCGCCATCGCGCGCGAGGCCGGCGTGGACGACTTCCTGGCGGAGGCGACCCCGGAGGCGAAGCTCGCGCTCATCCGCGCGGAGCAGGGCAAGGGCAAGCTCGTGGCCATGACGGGTGACGGCACCAACGACGCGCCCGCGCTGGCCCAGGCGGACGTGGGCGTGGCCATGAACACCGGCACCCAGGCCGCCAAGGAGGCCGGGAACATGGTGGACCTGGACTCCAACCCCACCAAGCTGCTGGAGGTGGTGGAGGTGGGCAAGCAGCTGCTGATGACGCGCGGCACGCTGACGACGTTCTCCATCGCCAATGACGTCGCCAAGTACTTCGCCATCCTCCCGGCCCTCTTCATGGGCGTCTTCCCGCAGATTGCCCCGCTCAACGTGATGGGGCTGACGTCGCCGTTCAGCGCCATCCTGTCCGCGGTCATCTTCAACGCGCTCATCATCGTCGCGCTCATCCCGCTGGCGCTGAAGGGCGTGCGCTACCGCCCGCTGGGCGCGGCGGCGCTCCTGCGCCGCAGCCTGCTGCTGTACGGGGTGGGCGGCGTCATCGTCCCGTTCGTGGGCATCAAGGTCATCGACGTGCTGCTCACCCGCGTGGGTCTGGCGTGAGCCCGGAAAGGAATCCCGACACCATGGTCTCCACCCTGCTTGTCGCCCTGCGCGCCAGCGTCGTCACGCTGGTCCTCACGGGCGTGCTGTACCCCCTGGCCGTCACCGGCATGGCGCAGGGGCTGTTCTCCAAGGAAGCCAACGGGTCGCTGGTGCGGGACGGCCAGGGCCGCGAGGTGGGCAGCGCGCTCATTGGCCAGGGCTTCACGCGGCCGGACTACTTCCAGCCGCGCCCCTCCGCCGCGGGCCAGGGCTTCGACGCCACGGCCTCCAGCGGCAGCAACCTGGGCCCCACGTCCCAGAAGCTGCGCGAGCGCGCGGTGGCGGAGGCGGAGCGGCTGCGCCGCGAGAACCCCGGCGCCCCGGGCCCGGTCCCCGCGGAGCTGGTCGCCGCGTCCGGGTCCGGGTTGGATCCGCACGTCTCCCCGGAGGCCGCGCTGTGGCAGGTGCCCCGGGTGGCGCGGGCGCGCGGGGTGGACCCGGCGCGCGTGAGCGCCCTGGTGCGCTCCCAGGTGGAGGGCCGGACGTTCGGCGTGCTGGGCGAGCCCCGGGTGAATGTGCTCACGTTGAACCTGGCGATGGACCGCCAGTTCGGCGGGGCCGCTTCCCCGCCCGCGACGCCCCTGGGCGCCGCGGAGCCCGTCTCCCCGTCCCCCCGAGGCGGGCTCCCCGGAAGATGAGGACCCTGGCATGACGACGCGGCGACCTCGCGCGGAGGACTTCCTGGAGCTGGTGGAGCGCGGCCGGCGCGGCCGGCTGAAGCTCTACATCGGCTTCGCGGCGGGCGTGGGCAAGACGTTCCGCATGCTGGAGGAAGCGCACGCGCTCAAGGCGCGCGGCGTGGACGTGGTGCTGGGGTTCATCGAAACGCATGGCCGGCGGGAGACGGAGGCGCTCGTGGCGGGGCTGGAGGCCGTGCCCCGCCAGCGCGTCAGCTACCGCGACGTCACCGTGGAGGAGATGGACCTGGACGCCGTGCTCGCGAGAAGGCCCCAGGTGGCCGTCGTGGACGAGCTGGCCCACACCAACCTGCCGGTGTGCCGCAACCGCAAGCGCTACCAGGACGTGCAGGAGTTGCTGGCCGCGGGCATCAACGTCATTGGTGCCTTCAACGTGCAGCACCTGGAGAGCCTCAACGACATGGTGGAGCGCAACACCGGCGTCACCGTGCGGGAGACGCTGCCCGACAGCTTCCTCAAGACAGCGGATCAGGTGGTGAACCTGGACCTCGCGGTGGAGGACCTGCACGAGCGGCTCAAGGCCGGGAAGATCTACGCGCCCGACAAGGTGTCGCACGCCCTGGAGCGCTTCTTCACGGGAGACAACCTCTCCACCCTGCGCGAGCTGGCCCTGCGCGAGGTGGCGGAGAGCCTGGACCGCGCCACCACGGGCAGACAGGTCCGCGCGGGCGAGGAGCCCTCCCAGAAGGGAGGCGCCTGGGGCCGCGTGCTGGTGGCCCTGTCCAGCCACCCGCCGCGCGCGGCGACGCTGCTGCGCCGCGGGTCCCGCATGGCGGGCCGGCTCAACACGGACTGGTTCGTGGTGTACGTGGAGACGCCGCGCGAGGCGCCGCACCTCATCGACGCGGAGGCGCAGCGGCACCTGCTGACGAACATCGAGAAGGCGAAGGAGCTGGGCGCGGAGGTGGTGCGCCTGCGCGCGAGCGACCCCGTGGCGGCGCTGCTGGACTTCGCGCGTTCGCACGGCGTGGGGCACATCATCATCGGCCGCTCGAACCAGGCGAAGTGGCGCCAGCGGTTGGGAATGACCGCGGACGCGCGCCTCTTGCGTGAAGGGGAGGGCTTCGACATCCACGTCGTGTCCTTCGAGTCCCACGAGGAGAAGCGCCCATGACGTTGCGCTCGCGTCTGCTGCTGGCCCAGGCGCCGCTGGTGCTGGCGCTGCTCTTCCTGGGCGCCACGGCCGTCATCACCCTGGCGCGCGTGGGCCGCTCCGGCCAGCAGGTGCTGGAGGACAACTACCGCAGCGTGCTGGCCACCCAGCGCATATCCGAACAGCTGGAGCGCATGGACAGCGCGGCGCTGTTCATCATCGCGGGGGAGCGCGAGCGCGGCATGGCCCAGCAGGCCGCCCAGCGCCCCCTGCTGGAGTCGGAGCTGGGCATCCAGCTGGGCAACATCACCGAACCCGGTGAAGCGGAGGCCACCGCCCGCCTGCGCACCGCGTGGGCGGAGTACCGGACGGCGTTCGACGTGTTCCTCCAGGACCCGGAGCCGGCGTCCGCGCGCACGCGCTACTTCGAGTCGCTCTCCCCGGCCTTCCAGGAGGCGAAGGCGGCCGCGTCATCCATCCTCGCGTTGAACCAGGACGCGATGGTGCGCAAGAGCGACCGGCTGCGCCAGCAGAGCGAACGGGTGAACACGCTGATGTCGCTGGCGGTGGCGGCGGCGCTGGGCTTCGGCCTGTTCTTCACCACGTCGCTGGTGCAGCGCGCGCTGCGCCCCGTGTCGGTGCTGTCGCAGGCGGTGCGCCGCCTGGGGCAGGGCGACGTGGAGGCGAGAGCGGTGGTGGAGGGCCGGGATGAAATCGCGTCGCTCGCGCGGGACTTCAACACCATGGCGGAGCGGCTGGGGCAGTACCGCAAGAGCAGCCTGGGCGAGCTGCTCCAGGCGCAGGCGGTGTCGCAGGCGGCCATCGACAGCCTGCCCGACCCGGTGCTGGTGCTGGGCGCGGACGGCGAGCTGCTCAACGTGAACGCCGCGGCGGAAGAGGTGTTGCGCCTGCGGCTGGACGAAGGCGGGGACGCGCTGGGCCGCGTGGAGCCTGAGGTGCGCGCCGTGCTGGAGCGGGTGCGCGCGCACGTCGTCGGTGGCCGGGGGGCGTACCAGCCCCGGGGCTACGAGGAGGCGGTGCGCGTGGAGTCCGCCCCGGAAGGCGGCCGGTGGCTCCTGCCACGAGGCAGCCCGGTGCACGGTGAGACGGGGGACGTGGTGGGCGCCACGCTCATCCTCCAGGACGTCACGCGTCTGCGCCGCTTCGACGAGCTGAAGAACGACCTGGTGGCCACGGTGGCGCACGAGTTCCGCACGCCGCTGACCTCCCTGCGCATGGCCATCCACCTGGTGGCGGAGGGCGTCGTGGGCAACGTGACGGAGAAGCAGGCGGACCTGCTCTTCGCGGCGCGCGAGGACTGTGAGCGGTTGCAGGGCATCGTGGACGACCTGCTGGACCTGTCGCGCATCCAGTCCGGCCAGCTCCAACTGGACCTGCGCGAGGTGCGCGCGGAGGAGCTGGTGGAGCACGCCCTGGCCGCGCAGCGCACCCTGGCGGAGGACCGGGGCGTGCGCCTGTCGCAAGCCGCGTCTCCGGACGTGGACACCGTGCGCGTGGACCCGGAGCGGCTCCAACTGGTGCTGGGGAACCTGGTGGGCAACGGCGTGAAGCACACGCCCCCGGGCGGCGAGGTCTCCGTGCACGTGTCCCGGAGCGCCACGCACGCGCGCTTCGAGGTGCGGGACACCGGCGAGGGCATCCCCGAGCAGGAGCAGGCCCGCATCTTCGAGAAGTTCTACCGCGCTCCGGGCGCTCCGGCGGGAGGCGCGGGGCTGGGCCTGTCCATCGCACGCGACATCGTCCAGGCCCACGGCGGCGAGCTGGGCGTGGTGAGCACGCCAGGGCAGGGCAGCACCTTCTGGTTCACGCTGCCGCAGCCCGGACAGGACTGAGCCGCGGTCACGGCGGCGCGGACGCTTCCAGCTGTCTCATCGCTTCGCGGCGCGCGTCGGACGCGGAGCGGACGATTTCAGCGCTGGACAGGCCGAACGCGCCCGAGTCCATTTGGCGCAGCCGGGGCAGGATCTCGCGCTCCTCCTCCGCCATGTGTTGTGCCGCCACCGCCTCCAACTGCCGCAGCGTGGCTTCGCGGCGGCGGGCGTCGTGGCGGACGCTCAAGAGCTCGGAGAGCAGCTGGGTCATCTCCCCGTGCTCCTCCACCGCGAAGTCGATGCGCGGCCCAGCCACGACCGTTCGCGCGACGGGATACACCCAGCGCTCCTCGATGGTGCTGTGCATCGTGAGCGCTTCGGCCAGGCGCAGGCACAGCTCCGGCTTCTCTTCGTCCGGGGCGCGGCGCCAGGCCTCGAAGAGGGCCTCCGCGTCCCGGTGCTGCTGGATGAGCACGTCGATGAGGTTCATGACAGGCCAGGGTCTTCACGCGCGCGCCAGGGCGCAATCCGCTCGCGAGGACGAGCGCCCCTGCACGCCCCTGACCCCGGGACCAGCCCTGCATGCACTGGTGCACAGGCCGCGCGCGTCACGTCTCCGGCTTCGCGTCCGCTTCGTACTTCTTGCGCTTGCGCCACAACGTGGACGCGTCGATGCCCAGCACGCGGGCTGCTTCATCCAGTGTCGGCGCGGAGGCCATCACGCGCAGGATGTGTTCACGCTCCACCTCTTCCAGCGTATGCGGTCCGCCCAGGCTCACCCCCGGCCCCACCGCGGCGGCGATGCGCTCCGGGAAGGCCTGCGGCTCCAGCACGCCCGACGCGCCCACGATGAGCGCCCGCTCCAGGGCGTTGCGCAGCTCGCGCACGTTGCCCGGCCACGGGTAGGCCCGCAGCATCGCCTCCGTGGCGGGCGACAGCTCCGGCGCCGGACGCTGCGCGGCCTTCGCGAAGAAGGCGACGAAGCGGCGTGCCAGCGGGATGAGGTCCTCCGGCCGCTCGCGCAGGGCGGGGAGCTTCACCTCCAGGACGTTCAACCGGTACATCAGGTCCTCGCGGAAGCGCCCCTCCGCCACGTCCTTCTCCAGGTCGCGGTGCGTGGCCGCCACCACGCGCACGTCCGCCTTGCGCGTGCGTCCTTCCCCCAGCCGTTCGAACTGCTTCTCCTGGAGGAAGCGCAGCAGCTGCGCCTGGAGCGACGGGCTCATCTCCGCCACTTCATCCAGGAAGAGCGTGCCCCCTTCCGCCTGCTCCACGCGTCCCGGCTGGTCCTTCACCGCGCCCGTGAAGGCGCCGCGCGCGTGGCCGAACAGCTCGCTCGCCAGCAGTTGTTCGGACAGGGTGGGGCAGTTGATGGTGACGAAGGGCCGCTTGCGACGCACGCTCATCGAATGCAGCGCCCGCGCGAGCACCCCCTTGCCCGTGCCGCTCTCTCCGCGCAGCAGCACCGCCGCGTCGGACGTGGCCGCGCGCGTGATGAAGCCGATGGCCGCGTGCATGGCCGGCGACGCTGTCTCCAGCGTGGCCTCCGGCACCGCCTGCGCCAGCTGCCCCTCCAGGTCTCCCAGCTGCGAGGACAGCTCCCGCTGCGCCTTCGCGCGCTCCAGCACGTGGCGGATCTGCGCGGGGGTGAAGGGCTTGGGCAGATAGTCGCGCGCGCCCCGCTTCACCGCCTCCACGGCCGTGTCGAACGTCGCGTAGGCGGTGATGAGGATGACGTCCAACGCCGGTGACTCGGCGAGCAGGCGGGGCAGCAGGTCCAGTCCGGACGCGTTGCCCAGCCGCAGGTCCACGAACGCCAGGTCCGCCGGTCCCTGGGCGAGCGCCGCGAGCGCGGCCTCCGGCGTCGCGGCCTCGCGCACCTCGCAGCTCAGGCCCTCCAGGCACACCCTCAGGGTGTGGCGGATGTTTCGCTCGTCGTCCACCACGAGCACCCGCATGGGGCGCTCCGTCGCCTCGGCACTGGCACGCACTTCCATGGTCCCAGTCTAAGAGCATGCCGTGTGCCGGGCCCGTCTGTCGGATGCCGGGCGGCGCAAGTCACGGGGGGCGCATCGCATCCGGCACGGTGTGCCCCGGAGTGCGGTTGCAAGGTGCAACCCGGGACCGGCTGGTGTCTGCTGCGTCACGGGCCGTGCGGCTGGCACGCGCCATGGATGGACGGGAGCCCATGGGCAACGAAGGGACGCCTCCGGATGAGGGGGGCGATGAAAAGAACATCTTCGCGAAGGAGCTGGCCCCACCGCCCAGCATCTGGCTGCGCAAGGGCACCTGGCTGGCCCTCGTCTTCGTGGCGATGGTGGGCGTCTTCATCTGGCTCCAGGGCGGGGAAAACCGCGCGCTGAGCGCCATGTCTCCCTCGCAGCGGGAGGCCCTCTTCTCGGAGACCCGCGACGAGTTCCGCCTGCTGTGCCTGGTGGATGGCGGCGCCTCGCGCTGGCCCAAGAAGTGTGCCCGGCAGGCGGACTTCCTCGTCCGCTTCCCCGAGTGCGACGACGCCTGCCGCCGCGAGGTGGAGCCCTTCCTCCCCCGCCCCTCGCGCTGAGCGGCACGCGCCTTGCCCTGAAGGGGGGCATGGCTTCTTCCGACCCTGATGTCGCCGCCGGGCCGCGGCGGCTGGCCCGGCCCTGGTGGCGGGACCTGCCCGGCTGGCTCTTGTTGTGGACGCTGGCGGCGGTGGCGCTCGCCAGCACGTGCTCCGACCGGCGGCGCCTCCAGGGCCTCTCACCCAAGGAGCGGGCGGCGCTGTACCAGCGGACCTCCGACGAGTTCCGCACCCTGTGCGAAGGCCCCCACGCCAGGGACTTCCTGCTCCGGTGCCGCGAACAGGCCCGGTTCCTCAGGGACTTCCCCGAGTGCGACGATGCGTGCCGCGCCAGGCTCACCCCCTGGCGCTGAGGCCCGCGTCGCGTCCTGCAAGGCGTCACCATGCAGGATGAAACCGCGCGTGGGGTGGGCCGGGGAAACTCCCTGGAAGCTGTCTCTTATACACCTCTCCGAGGCCACGAGCCGCTCAT
>NZ_RAWE01000206.1 GCF_003611695.1 Corallococcus carmarthensis
GCTTCATGCCGGGGGGCGGGTTGCCCATCATGTTGCCGCCGGGCATGCCGGGCATGCCCGGAGGAGCCTCGGGGGCCTTCACGATCTCCAGGAGCTCCACCTCGAACACCAGGGCGGCGCCGCCGGGGATGTTCGGGGGCGCGCCGCGGTCGCCGTAGGCGATGTCGGAGGGGCACACGAGCTGCGCCTTGCCGCCGACCTTCATCTTCTGGAGGCCCTCGGTCCAGCACTTGATGACGCCCTGGAGCGGGAACTGCGTGGGCTCACCGCGCTTGTAGGAGGAGTCGAACTCCTTGCCGTCGGAGAGCGTGCCCTTGTAGTGCACCTTCACGACGTCGGTGGCCTGGGGCTGGGGACCGGTGCCCGCCTGGGTCTCCTTGTAGATGAGACCGGACTCGGTCTTCACGGCGCCGGGCTCCTTGGCCTTCTCCTCCAGGAACGCCTTGGCCTTCTCCTTCTCCGCGGTGGCCTTGCGCAGCGAACGCTCGCGCGCGAGGTCCTGGAGCTTGGGACCGTAGGTCTCCAGGTCCACGTCGGACTTCTGGCCGGAGACCTGGGCGGTGAGGCCGGCCTTCACGAACTCCAGCTCCTGCGGGGTCATGTCGAACACGCTGATGCTGCGGCCGATGGACAGGCCCAGCGCGTACAGCGTCTTCTGCTCCTCGGTCTGAGGAGCGCCGGCGGCACCCGCCGTCGTGGTGCCGGTGGCGGAGGGGGTCTCGCCCGGCTTCGCTCCCTGGCCCTGACACGCCGTCAGGCTCAGCATCGCCGCGATCAGGATCGTCTTCTTCATCATGATGTCGTCGCCTTTCCTTTGGCTCAGCGGCGGCCGACCGCCCCCCGCTGCATGCCTGGGGCGCGGTGTACTACAGAAAGTGCCCGGCATCCTCTTGGGAACCGTGCTTTCCCCGGAAGGGGGCATGCGCAGGTAGGACAACCGGCCGCCGGGCCCCCAAACCCCCGGGGCGGCCCGGGATTCCCGGCCAGGGAGGCTCGGCCGGCAAGGCCTGGGAGGCGGCCCTACCGGGGGGAACGTCCCCCGAAGGCGGCCTGGGCGACCAGGAGCAGGACGACGGCGCCCAGGATGGCGCCGCCAAAGCCGGTGGGCTCCGGGTCGCGCCAGTCGGTGCCCCGCCAGACGGACGTGAGGAAGCCGCCCACGAAGGCACCGGCGACGCCCAGGAGCGTGGTGCCAATGCAACCCAGGCGCTGGTTCCCCGGCAGCACGGCCCGGGCGATGAGCCCCGCGAAGAAGCCGAAGATGATCCACCCCAACAGCCCCATGACGTCCTCCCGGTGCGGCGTGTGTCCGGCCCGCAATGTGGCGCACGGTGCGTCGGGGCGGAAGTCCACACAGGTGTCGCATAGGCTGCCGCGCGAACCATGAGCCCCCTCCGCCGTGCCACCCGGGACGACAACGCCGCGCTGCTCGACCTTTTCGGCGACGTGCCCATGACCGGGGACCTGGTGCTCAGCACGCAGCGCTCGCCGGACTACTTCGGCCTCTTCGCCATGCAGCGCGGCGAAGCCGAAGTGTGGGCCCACGGCGAACCCACCCACCTGGACGGCATGGGCGCCATCCACGTCCGCGACGGCTGGCTGGAGGGCCGGCCCTGCCGCGTGGGCTACCTGGGCGACCTGCGCACCCGCTTCTCCGCGCGCCGCGCCCGGGGCCTGGCCCGGTTCTATGGGCCCGTCCTGGAAGAGACCTCCCACCGTCACGGCGTGGACGTCTTCCTCACCGCCGTCATGGCCTCCAACGCCGCCGCGATCCAGGCCCTGGTGCGCCGGGGCGCTTCCCGGGAAGCGCAGCCGCACTACCACCTGATGCGCGCCTTCTCCGCCGTCTCGCTCCAGTTCGTCCTGCGCCGCAAGCCGCGCCCCAGCCGCTACACCGTGCGCCGGGCCACCGCCGCGGACGTGCCCGCCATGACCGCGCTGCTGGACGCGGACCACCGCTCGCGCCCGTTCGGCTACCGCTTCGACACCGGGGAACTGGAGCACCGGCTCGCACGCTGGCCGGGGCTTCGTGTGGAGGATTCATTCCTCGCGTTCGACCCGTCCGGTCACCTGGTGGGCTGCACGTCCGCGTGGAACCCCGACGCCGTGAAGCGCTACCGCGTGCTCGCGTACCGGGGCGGCATGAAGTGGGTGCGCCGGGGCTTCAACGCGCTGGCCACCATCACCGGTGCGCCCCGCCTGCCCGCGCCCGGCGGCGACTTCCGCTACTTCTACCTCTGCAACACCAGCATCCCTTCGGAGGACCCCGCCGTCCTGCGCGCGCTGCTCGACGCCGTCTACGCCGCGTTCCACGGCCAGGGCTTCCACTTCTTCACCGTGCAGCAGGACGCCGCGGACCCGCTGGCCTCCGCCTTCGACGGCTTCCTCCAGCGGCGATTGGACTTCCACCTCTACGCCGTCACGCCCGCCTCGCGTCCCCCGAGGACCTTCCCCGGGGGACGCACCGGCTTCGAAATCTGTCTGCCCTGACGCTCACACCACGCGCGTCTTCCAGCGCCCGCGCCGGAACAGGACGATGCCCAGCACGGACATCGCCGCGAAGGCCGCCGGCACCGCGAGGTACGCCCCCACCGCTCCCATGCCCAGCGGCTTCGCCAGCACCCACGCCAGGGGCAGCTCCAACACCCAGAGACACCCCAGGTCGATGAGCGTGGGCGTCCGCGTGTCCCCCGCGCCGTTGAACGCGGAGGTGATGACCATGCCGTACGCGCAGGAGAAGAAGCTCAAGGAGAAGACGCGCAGCGCCGTCGCGCCCTCCTCCACCACCGCCGGGTCCGTGGTGAAGACCCCCAGCAGCGGATGCGCGAAGGCGAAGAACAGCACGCCGATGCTGCCCAGCACGATGAGGTTGTACCGGCCCGCCAGCCACACCGCCTTCGCGCCCCGGTCCGGATCCCCCGCGCCCATGCTCTGCCCCAGCAGCGTGGCCGCCGCGTTGCCCAGGCCCCACGCGGGCATCAGCGCGAACAGCACGATGCGGATGGCGATGGTGTAGCCCGCCAGCGCCGTGCTGCCGAAGGTCGACACGATGCGCACCAGCACCACCCAGCTGGACGTGCTCACCAGCGCCTGCACCATGCCCGCACCGGAGAGCCGCAGCATCGCGAGCATCGTCGCGGGCTCCAGCGCCACGTGCTCGCGCCGCACCTGGAGCCGGCCGTTCGCGCGCACCAACCGGAAGAGCTGGTACACCACGCCCGCGCTGCGGCCGATCGTGGTGGCCCACGCCGCGCCCACCACGCCCATCTCCGGAAACGGTCCCCAGCCGAAGATGAGGCACGGCGCGAGCAGGATGTTGAGCCCGTTGGCCAGCATCAGCACGCGCATCGCGATGGCCGCGTCACCCGCGCCCCGGAAGATGGCGTTGATGAGGAAGAGCAGCAGGATGCTCACCACGCTGCCCATCATCACGCGCGTGTAGCCCACGCCGTGCTCCAGCACCCACGGCGAGCCGCCGAGCGCCGCCAGGATGGGCCGGGCGAAGACGATGCCCGCCACGGCCAGCGTCGTGGAGATGACCACCCCCAGCCCAATGGCTTGCACCGCCGTGCGCCCCGCGCGCTCCGCGTCCTTCTCTCCAATGCGGCGGGCCACCATCGCCGTGGCGCCGATGCTCAGCCCCATGCCGGCCGCGTAGATGATGGTGAGGATGCCCTCGGTGAGCCCCACCGTGGCCACCGCCTCCGCGCCCAACCGGCCGACGAAGGCGACGTCCACCACGGCGAACACCGACTCCATGCACATCTCCAACACCATGGGCACGGCGAGCAGGAAGATGGCCCGCCCGAGCGGCAGCCGCGTCAGGTCCTGTTCCGTGCCGTGCAGGGCCTCCTTCACCAGCGTCCAGACGCCCTTGTCCACGGGCGCGGGGACCTGGGCGTTCCGGTCCGCCAGGGGTGTCTCTTCCACGGGGTGAGGCCTTTCGAAAGCGAGGGGACTTCCTACCGCGAAACGCCCACACGTGGCGCCCAGCGACGCGGCTTCGTACGCACCCTCCCACCCACTCCTGACATCTGGAGGTGTGGCACCCACCCTCGTCGAGGCAGCGGGCGAGCGTTGGCTGCCGGACGGCGGGTCGCGCCTGGGGACAACATGCCCTTCGGAAACCCGGGAGTAGCTTGCTGCATCCTGATGAGTCCCTCACCCGCGACCGCTTCCCTCCTGCCCACCGCGGTAGGTCCTCATTTCACCCTGGCTTCGTCCGCGCGACTGCTGGGCACCACGCAAGTGGGCCCCGGAGCCATCATCTCCCGCGGCGCCATCGTCCGCTCGGTGGGAGGCTCCGTCGCACTGGGAGCCTTCTCCACCCTGCGCGAGGACGCCGTGGTGGTGGGCACCCCCGAACGCCCCACATCCATTGGAGAGAAGACCGTGCTCGGTCCTCGCTCCCTGGTCATGGGTGCGCGCGTGGGGTCCCTGTGCGACATCGGCGACGGCGCCATCCTGATGCCCGGCGTGACGTTGGGCGATCGCTGCATTGTGGGCGAGGGCACGGTGCTGCCCCCCGGAATGACGGTGCCGGATCAATCCGTGGTGCTGGGACGGCCGGGGCAGGTCCTCCGGATGCTCTCCTCCGAGGACCTCACCCACCTTCAGCAGCGCCGGGGCGGCGACCTGTCATTGCCCGCCGCTCCATTGACCCCTTTCTCCGCGCGCGACCGCGCAGAGGACGCCCCCATGGGACAGCTGTACGCCTTCCGCGACCGTCACCCCTTCGTCCATCCCACCGCCACCCTCTTCTCCTCCGCGGAGGTGTCCGGCGACGTGGTCATCGGCGCGGGGGCCATCATCGGGGCGGGCGTCAAAATCACCGGCGACCTGAACGGTCCGGTGCGCATTGGCGCGCGGGTGCAGATCCTGGAGAACACGGTGCTGCACCTCCAGCCGGACACGATGCTGGTGTTGGAGGAGGGCGTGGTGGTGGGCCCGGGCTGCGTGCTGCACGCGTGCAACCTGGGCGCGGGCACGGTGGTGGAGCCCGGCGCCATCCTCTGCGAGGGCAGCCACCTGGGGAAGGGCTGCCACGTGGCCGCCGGCAGCCTGGTGAAGGCGCGCGCGGTGTTCCCGGACTACGCGCTGGTGGAGGGCTTCCCCGCGACGCAGGTGGGCACGCGCACGTCACCGCCGGAGCCGCCGCGCTGGGTGCTGCGGCCGGAGGACCTGCCGGGCCTGCGGCGCATGGGATGAGCTGCGATTGCGCTGACCGGAGGCCCTGAGGCATCGTCGCGGGCCATGGATCCGGTCAACTCAATCATCGAGATCGCGGGCCCGCTGCTGCTGGGGCTGGTCTGTGGTGCGCTCTTCCGGAAGGTCGTGTACCCGCGCATCCTCGAGCAGTTGGGGGGCCTGGCCCGACTGGTGGCCTCCTCCGCCAACACGTGGTCGCAGGTGGCGCTCATCTGCGTCACGCTGGGCCTGGCGGCGGCGTGCCATGCGTCCAATGCCGTCGCGACGTTGATGTGGCTGCATGAGCACCTGCCCACGCTGCCCTTCCCGCTCACCCAGGGGCTGCTCCACTGGGTCTTCCTCGCGGCGACGTTCTTCACCGGGTACTACCTGGCCATGCTCCCCTCCGCCTCCGCCTCCGCCGCGGACGAGCCGTCCGGCACGGTCTAGCGCGAGCTTCAGCGCTTCTTGGGGCGCCTGGGGTTCGTTGGGCGGGACGCCACGTGGGACACGCCGGGCCGTATGGGGGCTCGGACCTCCTGCGCGCTGTCGATGAGCGCTCGCATGACGGGCGCGCCTGAATCCCTCGCGCGCCACGTCACGAACTCGCTCAGGGGGATGTGGAGATCCTCGACCGGACGCCACGTCATCGAGGTCTGCGAAGCCATCTCTGAAATGTTCTCCCCGACGAACGTGACCGCGTCGCCAATCGCGACCAGCGCCATGAGCGCCTCGAGGTCGATCACCTCCGCCGTCACGTGCAGCGTCACGCCTTGTTCGTGCGCCGCCGTGATGAGGTCCGCGTGGAGCCGCGGATAGAGCTGACGTGGCTGGAGGAGCACGCGCTCGCTCTCGAGGTCGCGAAGCCTGATCTTCTTGAGGCGCGCAAGCCGGTGATCGGGTGAGAGGAGCAGGCCCAATCGGTCGCGGGTCATCTCCAGGTGGCTGAGCGCGTCGTCACTCGGCGCGTAGGCGCCGTAGCCGAAGGCGATCGTCCCTTGCCGCAGCGCCGCCCACTGCTCGACGCTGCTCATCGGGATGAGCTGCAGGCCGACGCGGGGCGTTCGCCTCCGGAACGCCGCGACGAGGGACAAGAGCGCCCCCATGAAGGTCGTCCCCGTCTCAAAGCCGATGACCACGGTGCCGAGCCTCCCTTCGGCGACGCCCTTGGCTTCGTCGATGGCCGCATCGACGCTTGCCAGGATGCTCCGGGCTCTCTCCGCGAAGGCCTTCCCGGCGGCGGTGAGCTTGATGCCACGTCCCTCGGGTTCGAAGAGCTCGACGCCCATCTCCTCCTCCAGGTCCCGCATCTGCCGGCTCAGCGGCGACTGTGAAACGTGGAGCCGCTCGGCGGCCCGGCGGAAGTTCTGCTCCGCGGCGATGGTCACGAAGTAGCGCAGGTGTCGGAGTTCCATGGGCTCAAGCTTGCTCAAAAGGTATCATATCCGCCCCATCATTGTCTTGGACGGCTCGATTCGCCGAGGCGTACGTAAGCGCCCATGAACACTCCGAGCCCAGGTTCCCCCCGCGTGCTGGTGTCAGGCGCCAGCATCTCCGGTCTCACCATCGCCTGCTGGCTGGCGCGCTACGGCTTCGGCGTCACGGTCGTCGAACGCGCGCCGCATCTGCGTCCGGGTGGGCAGGCGCTCGACGTGCGCGGCCCGGCGCTCAAGGTCGCGGAGCGCATGGGCATCCTCGCCACGCTCCGCGAGCGCAACACCCGGCTGACCGGCTTCTCTCAGGTCGACGCCGACGGAAAGGAGACCTTCCGGAGCGAGGAGCGCACCCTCACGGGCGGGCGCTTCGAGAGCCCCGATATCGAGATCATGCGCGACGACCTCTGCCGCGTGCTGCTCGACGCCGTGGACCCCCGGGTGGAGTATCTCTTCGGTGATTCGATCGCGTCGCTCACCCAGGACACGTCGGGGGTCGACGTCACCTTCGAGCGGGCCGCGCCTCGACGCTTCGAGCTCGTCGTCGGCGCCGATGGGCTGCACTCGCGCGTGCGGAAGCTCGCGTTCGGCCCCGAGGAGCAGTTCCTCCGCCGCCTCGGCAACTCCTACGTCGCGGTCTTCGGCATGCCGAACTTCCTCGGTCTCGAGCGCTGGGAGGTCATGTACCAGGACGAGCGCGCCAACGTCGGCGCGATGGTCATGGCCTTGCGGAAGGATGCCCCTGCCCGGGCCTATGTCGGCTTCACGGCCGCCGAGCCCATCGAGTACGCCCCCCGTGACATCGAGGCGCAGAAGCGGCTGCTGGCCGAGCGCCTCTCGGGCGCTGGGTGGGTGCTGCCACGGATCCTCGAGCACATGATGACGGCGCCCGATTTCCACTTCGATTCGATCAGCCAGATCCGCATGGACGGTTGGTCGCGCGGACGCATCGTGCTCGTCGGCGACGCCGGGTACAGCGTCGCGCTGGCTTCAGGACAGGGCACGACCGTGGCGATGGTCGGCGCGTATGTCCTGGCCGGTGAGCTCGCGACGCACAAGGCTGACCTGGCGAATGGCATCACCTCGTATGAGAACGATCTGCGCGACTACGTGATTCGCAATCAGGACATCGCGATCGAACAACACGCGCGGAATGCCGCTCCGCAAGCGACGGCGGCCGGCGAGCCGGCGCATGAGGGAGAGAACGCCGCCGCGGATGGCCTTCCCGACTTTGGTGCCCTGACGCTGCCGTTCGAGCTCAAGGACTACGAGGGTCTGGTGAGGCGGTCATGAGCACGCCCCCGAGCCCCGAAAAAGCCCGGCCGTCTGTTGGGCTGGCTCAGACCCAGAAGACCACGTCGCGCTCCGCGTCCTCGGGGCCGGGGCCGTGCGCGCCCTCGCGCAGCCAGCGGCGGTAAGCCTCGATGTCCGCGTGGTGCAGGTCCGCCTCCGTGCCGGAGTACACGCCGCCACCGGGGCCATCCGTCAGCCCCTGGCGCTGCGTCTCCATGATGTGGACGTCCTGCTGGATGACCTGCCGCGTGTACCAGCGCACCAGCGGCGTCAGCGCGCGGCCCACCCAGGCACCCGGCACATCCACCGGCAGCCGGTAGCTGATGGCCGTGTACACCAGCGTGTCCGTGGGCCCGATGGGCGTGCACTGTGAGTTGATGGCGAAGCCGCTGTCGCCCCACTGGTAGTCCACGCGCGTGACGTTGGGGACGATGAACTCGTCGGTGTGCACGAGTGGCAGGCCACGCGGGTTGAACAGGCGTCCCAGGCCCGTGAGCGCGTCCTCCTCCTGGTGGTAGGTCATCCGCACGCGGCCCGCGTGGCGCTTCACGGTGGAGGGGACGCGCTTGCGCGTGGGATTGCGGAACCAGCCCCGGTGCACGAAGGACGTGTGCGGCACGTCCATGAAGTTCTCCACCAGGTTCGTCACGCCGTTCGCGAAGCGCGTCACCATGAAGTAGACGGTCCAGCCGCGCTCGCCCCAGTAGGGCACGCGGAAGGGCTCCGCTCGTGCGAGGGTGACGTCCGCGCCCAGGTAGACGTAGACGAGCCCGTCCTGTTCCCGCGTGGGGAAGCGCGCGAGCCGTCCCAGGTCGCAGGGCGCGGGCCTGAGTCCTTCGTGCGCGCAGGCGTGCGCGTCCAGCTTCTCTCCGCGTTGGGGAGGCCCCAGCGCGGGGATCTCCACCACCGCGCCGGACGCGTCGTAGACCCAGCCGTGGTACGGGCAGCCGAGCCGCCCGTCGAACACGTCGCCCTTCGACAGACGCGCGTTGCGGTGGAGGCAGCGGTCGCGCAGCGCGGTGGGCGCGCCATCCGGCCCCCGGAAGAGCACCAGTCCCGTGCCGAACACGGCTCGCGCGACGGGCCGGTTCGCGGGCAGCTCCGTGGAGAGGCACGCCACGTACCAGAAGTCCTTCAGTGCGCCGCAGCGGGCGAGGTCCGCCTCCGCGTCCAGGTCCACCGTGCGCACCGGGGCGCGGTCGTCTTCGCTGTGAATCATGACGTCCCTCTCGCGAACCATTCCGTCCAGCCCGGTTGACGGTGCAGGTCCACGGGCTTGATGTCGCCCGCGCGCTGACCGAGCTGGATGCACCGTGCCTCGTAGCGCCGTGCTCCCTGCGTCACGCGCACCGCGCGCACGGGGCCGAGCTGTCCCAGCTCGCGTGCGTAGCGGTAGTGGTGGCCTTCGCACAGGGCGCGCTCCACGTTCGCGGCCATGGCGTCGCAGGGCTGCGCTGTCTCCAGGAAGAGGCGATAGGCCGGCGGTGTCCCCCACTCCGGCGCGAGCATGGCGAAGGCGGGACGCGTGGGGCCCAGCGCGGCGTCCAGCACCGTGCCCACTCGCGCGGCGGAGAGCTTTTCGCCCACGAGGTCCGACACCGCGTCGGCTCGGCCAAGGAAGCGCAGACAGGGCGTCGCGTGCACGAAGCCTTCCACGCGCACGAGGTCCCCCAGCCGGTAGCGCAGCAGTCCACCGGACGTGGAGAGGAGTACCGTGTAGGTGCGGCCCACCGTCAGCTCGTGTGCCAGGAGTGGGCGCGCGTCCGGGTGCTCCGGATCCATGAACTCGATGAAGTGGCTCCGGACCGCGAGCACCGGCGCGGGTGCTTCGAAGAGAGGCACCGTGATGACGCCCTCCGTGGCGAGCAGGCCCTTGCCCTGGACCTCGACGCCCGGGAAGCGGCGGCAGGCGCCGGCCACGGCGTGCGCGGCCTGGGCGTCCGTCCACATGCTCAAGAGCGCGAGCCCTGGCCACAGCGTGCGAGCGGATGACAGTCCTTCACGCAAGGCGGCGCGCAGCACCTGCGCCCTGGACGTGTCCCGCGCGCCCTGGAGTCCCTGCACGATCGCCGTCCAGGCGGGGTCGCTGCCGACAGGCGCTCCGTCCGCGTCCTGTTCTGGAGGACGCAGCGTGCCGCGCTCCAGGTCCTCCGCGAGCCGTTCACCGTGCCGCTCCAGTGCGTCCATCAGCAGCGTGAGGAAGCTGGGATTCCACACACTGATCAACGACAGGTTCGGGCACCGCGCGAGGAACCACAGCGTCACGTAACGGCATGGCTCGACGTGCGGAGCCTTCCCCACGGCACCCGGCACGGCGAAGACGCGCGAGAGCAGCGGCTGCAATGGACGCGGGAACCACGCGCTGTCCTCCGCCGAGCCCACCGGGATGCCGCCCGCCGTCCGGTGCTGTCTCCGGCCCAGGGGAGAGATGGACCAGTAGCTGGGGCCCTCGCGCACCTCGGGGCGGCGCAGGAAGACCTCGTGCAGCATGGGCGCGAGCGCATGTTGGAACTCCCGCAGCAGGCCCTGTGTCACCGGCACCCGCTTGGACGCGCCCGAGGAGCCACCAGACAGCTCGAAGCGCAGCACGGGCTCGCGCGTGAGGATCCGCGCTTCTCCTCGCGCGATGCGCTCCACATCTTCCGCCACCGTGTCCGGCGTGGTCACCGGCACCGCGTCCTGGAACTCGCGCGCGGTGCGGATTCGACCGAAGTGCGCCACGCGCTCCGCCTGCGCCGTGCCCTCCACGGTGCGCAGAATGCGCGTGAGGCATTCCGCCTGCGCGGCCTCCGGTGCCCGCAGCGCATGCCGGAAGCGCAGCGCGGACGGCGTCAGCGCCGCCAGCGTGGCGGTCAGCATCCCACGCGAGGTCAGCACGCCACGTCCCCGCGCAGCTCCGCGAGCAGCGCATGCAGGAGGCGCAGCACTGATGACCGCAGTGCCGCCATCGTCGCGGTCAGCATCCCACGCGAGGTCAGCACTTCACGTCCCCACGCGGATCCGCGACGCGTCGCGCTCACGGCGGGCCCAGCGGCGCAGCTGTCCCCAGACGCTTCGCGCCAGCGCCCTCGCCAGGTCCCAGCCACGGATCTCCACCAGACACACCAACTCCTCGCCTTCGGCGTGGCCGGGGTTGCGTTCGGCGAAGTAGGCGATGTGCGGATGGGCCGCCGCGTCGCGGTCGATGGGCGAGACGCCGTCCCGCACCCGGTAGTGCGCGCCATCAAAGCGCAGCGTGCCTTTCGCCGCGTCGTACTGCGTGCCGAACCACCGCGCCGCCAGACCGCGCAGGAACTCCGAGCGCCCTTCCGGCGGCGCCCAATCCCTGCGCGGATGCGTGCGTGGGAAGTAGTTCACCGCCAGCAGGTACGTCTTGTATCCGCCCGACAGCAGCAACCAGTACAGCGGCCTGAATGGCCGGCGCAGCTTGCGCGCGAGCAACAACCGGCCGAACACCACCTGCAACGTCTTGTGGCCCCACCAGTCCGGATGGATGACCGTGTCGCCCGAGTACAGCACCTCCACCCCGTCCTCCTCCGCCACCCGCACCGTGCTGAACCCCACCAACTCCCGCGTGCGCCGCGCGTGCAGCAGGAACACCCACTGCTTCGCGTCCAGGTCCGCGTGGAAGCGCTCGGCGCTCACGCCCACGTAACAGCACTGCATCAGCGCCAGCATCCGCGCCCGGGTGCCAGCGTCCAGGTCCTCCCGCCGCACCGTGGAGCCCTTCATCGCGGAGAGCATCGCCTCAGCGCCCTCCCCGCTGCGCCGTGGGCGCGGGAGGCTGGCGCACCTCCTGGTAGCGGTCCGCCTCCAACGTCGCCTCCTGCGGGTCCGCGCCATACCAGTGGATGACCGCCTTCACCGGCCCCGAGTGACGGCCCAGGCCGAAGTGCAGCCGCGGATCCGCCGACGCGGAGAAGCCGCCCATCAGCCCCACCTCGCGCACCTGCTCCACGCGCTTGCCGTGGTCCTCGTAGGACACCACCACGCGGGTGCCCACCGCGCTCCGGTGCGTGCGCTGACCGTCGCCCACCAGCGACAGGCCCACGAAGTGCGCGTCCGGCTTCGCGTCCGCGGCGTTTGCCCGCAGCGTGTTGCGGTACAGCGACAGCGGCGCGTGCTGATTCGTGATGAGCACGTCCAGGTCGCCGTCGTCGTCCAGGTCCGCCATCAACACGCCGCGCGAGTTGTCCGGCGCCTCAATGCCCACCTCCCTGGCCACGTCCACGAAGTGCCCCGGGCGCGCATCGCCCAGGTTGAGGTACACGCGGCGCGCCTCGTTCGGATAGAGCACGCGGCCCCGGATGTCGCCCCACTTGTCCGCGTACGTGTGCACCTCCGGGCCGGACTGCATCAACTTGTGGTTCACGTACCAGTAGTCGTTGCGCTGCCCCTCCGGGATGCGCCACTTGGGCGCGTCCAGGCGCGCATCCACCATGCCGTTGGCCTGCACCAGGTCCGGCCACCCGTCGTCATCCAGGTCTCCCGCCGCCGCGCCCCAGCCGAAGCGCCGCTCGTTCAGCGCGCCCCGGAAGGTGGCCTCGTCCTTGAAGCGGGGAACGAACGCGTCCTCGTCCGGCCCCAGCATCCACAACAGGCTGCCCTCCGCCTGGAGCGAGTGGTGCACGTTGGACACGTACACGTCCAACCAACCGTTGCGGTCGAAGTCCGCCACGCTCGCGTTCATGCCCTTGTACGTGTCGCGGCCAATCTCCCCGAAGCGCTGGCCCACGAGGTGCCGGAAGTGCCGGCCTCCCTCGTTCAGGTAGACGTCATCCGGCCCGAAGTCGTTGGCCACGTAGAGGTCCGTCCACCCGTCCTGGTTCAGGTCCACCGTGCTCACCGCGAGCGACCAGTGCGTCTCCTTCAGGCCCAGCGCCTCCACGTCCTGCTTCTCGAACGTGCCGTCCCCTCGTCCCCGGTAGAGCGCGTTCTTCCCGCCGTTGTTCGCGTTGTGCCAGCCGTCGTGCATGAAGCGCAGCATGCGGCGGTCACCCGCGTACTCCGGTTCGGGCAACTTGAAGAGGTTGAGCGGCGGCGGGTTCGGATAGTCCGGCAGGTGCGTGGTCATCGCGTTGAGCACCAGCAGGTCCAGGTGTCCGTCGCGGTCGTAGTCCAGGAACGTGAGCCCCAGGCTCACCGCGTGGTCCGTCACGCCCGCCGCTTCCGTCACGTCCTCGAAGCCCGCAGTGCCCGTCTCGCGCAGCGTGTTGCGCAACAGGCGCACCGGCCCGAGGGCCACCGCCACCGCGAGGTCCAGGTCCCCGTCCCCATCCCAGTCCACGAACGTCCCGCCGCCCGCCAGGCCCTCTTCCTTGTAACGGGTGGCGAAGTGCTCCAGCGCGGGCACATTGACACGTTCGAAGCGCAGGCCACCCAGGTTGCGGTAGAGGCCCGCGTGGTGCTCTGGCGTACCCAGCGGGTGCGTGAGGAACAGGTCCAGCTTGCCGTCCCCGTCGAAGTCCCCGGTGGCCACCGCGTCGCCCACCGCGACCAGCCACTTGGCGACGTGGGCCACGCGCGGATCCAATTCCTCCAGCGTGTGCCCCATCGTGGAGGACAGGCCCGCCTGCGTGAGGTCCTGCGCATCCAGGTGGAACGCGAGCGGCGCCGAGCGCTCCCCCTGCGCCGCCGTCACCGAGTAGCCCGTGGCCAGCACCGCCCCCAGCCCTCCCACCACGCCCACGCGCCGGAGCACGTCCGGGGAGAGGAGCCGGCGCAGCGACGCGCCCCGGGTGCGCCACAGCTCTCGCGCGTGCATGAACACGAAGCGGCAGGTGGCCACGGTGAGCGCCGCGTAGAAGAACGTGTAGACGCTCTCCTTCAGGTGCAGCACCAGGTCCACGCAGGTGATGGCCAGCGCGAGCAGCACCTGCCCCTTGCGCGTCCCCGGCGACGTGGCGGGGTCGGTGAGCATGTAGAAGACGAAGATGAAGAACGACGGCGCGCTCAGCGTGCCCAGGAACAGCACCTCCGGCGGCAGGTGGTGGCGGAGGATGAACGCGCGCAGCGCCGTCTGGAGCGCGTAGAAGGACAGGAAGCTGATCACCAGCCAGCCGCGCCCCACGCGGAAGAAGAACAGCACCAGCGCCGCCATCACGATGAAGGCCGACAGCGCGACTTCACCGTTGGCCCACTGGTAGGCGGGCGCGGCGGTGATGAGCTCGCGCGTGGTGAGCAGGCACACCGCCACCGCGAACATCGACGGGTTGAAGACGTGGCGCCCCTGGAAGGTCAGCACGTACTTGGAGCCGATGGCCAGCCACACCGGCAGCCACAAGAGCGTGCTCGCGTGCGAGTAGTTCAAGAGCAGCGCCAGCGAACAGCAGGAGATGTACGCGGAGAGCGGCAGCTCCTTCCGCCGCTTGAGCACCCAGCCCAGGACGGCGTCCAGCAGCGTGCCGGAGACGACCAGGAAGGCCATCTGCCCGGGGCTGCGGTTGAAGCCGAAGAAGGTGAAGCCCAGCACCCCGTAGAGCGTGAGCAGCGCCGCGAAGGGCAGCCTCGGGTCGTTCCAGCGGGGGAAGACCCAGCCGCCCCACTCCACGCGCGTGCCCGCGAGGGCCGGCGTCGTCGGCATCTCCACACTCATGATTGACCGTCCCGGTGCACGCGCGGAGCGTGCCGTGCCCGTCTCCGGGTGTCCAATCCGCACGGGGCTTGCGTCCGGCGGCCATGCGTGGAGTCCTGGCGCCCCGTGTCCTCTTCCCTGCCTCGCCGCGCGGCGGTGCCTCGCGAGCTGCTCGTTCCGGCCACGCCTTCCGGCCTGCTGCGCCTGGCGGCCATGGAGTGGGCGGGGATGGCCTTGGGATGGGCGGGCATGGCTTGGGCTCCTCCGGTGCTCGTGCCGCTGGCGGTGCTCGTCGTCGCGGGACGGCTGCACGCGCTGGGCGTCCTGCTTCATGACGCGGTCCACCTGCCTTCGCGAAGACGCGAATGGAGACTGTGTCTACTGGAGGCCGTCGCGGGCTACCCGGTTGCGTCCACGCTGGCGGCGATGCGCTACCACCACCTTCGCCATCACCGCGATGCGGGCCTGCCCGCGGATCCGTACCGCAAACCTCCGGATGGCGGCCGGCTGCGCACGGCGTGGCGGTGGCTGCTGCTCATGGGCGTGATTCCCGGATGGGTGCTGCGCGGACCGGTGGGGCTGATGGCCTGGGCACTGCCTTCACTGCGCACGGCATATGGGCGCGTGTTCCTGCAGGACCGCTCCGGACGCGTGCTCACGCGGGACGCGGAGGTGAAGGCATGTGCTCGCGCGGAAGCGGGGCAGGTGCTGTTCCACCTGGGCGTGCTGGTGTTGGCGGTGCGGTGGCCTTCCGCGGTGCTGTGGGGGTATGGGGTGCCGTTGATGCTGGCGTCGGGATTCAACGCGCACCGGTTGCTCGCGGAGCACACCTCCGCGCCCGCGCAGGGGCGGAAGCTGGAGGATGTGTTCGCGTGCACGCGTGACCATGGGCTCGGGTGGTGGGGGTGGTTGGGATTGGCGCCCCGGCATGTGGGATTGCACGTGGTGCACCATCTGCACCCGCAGGTGTCCCTCACGCACCTGCCCCGGCTTCGAGCCTGGTACCTCAAGCGGTTTCCCCACCACTATCCCCGGCCCCGTTCCTACTGATGCTCTCTTCATCGACGCGGGTGTTGCTGGGGGTGGCGTTGCTGGCGTGCGCGGGCGCGGCGGTGGGGTTCCGGCGCCGGCAGAACGCGCAGGGTGGCCGGGGTGGGCGCATCTCCGGGCCGAAGCTGGCGTGGCTGCTGTACGCGGTGTTCCTCTGGTTCCTGGTGTGCCCCCTGGTGGCACTGGATGCGTCCGTGCCGGTGGAGGCGCGCATCGTGCTGGGGGCCTTCGCGGTGTCCATGTGGCTGCGCGGGGCCGCGGAGCTCTACATGCTCTACGTGTCACGCAACTGGCGGCCGCCGTATGGCGTGGGCCATGACCTGGGGTGCATCGCGCTGGTGGGGGCGGGGCTCGTGTACACCGGGGAGAAGTGGGCCGGGGTGCTCGATGGGCGCGACGTGTGGGCGCTGGCGCTGGTGGGGTTGGTGTTGATGAGTCTGGTGGTGGAGGTGGCGTACGCGGCGCTGTTCCATCAAGCCGTGGAGGGACGCACCACGGGCGAGGACGGCGTGTGGTTCGCGGACGCGGAGCAGGCGCGGTTCCGGCGCATCAACCGGCTGACGCTGGCGCTCAACGTGCCGCTGTATGTGGCGCTGGCGGTGTGGCTGGTGATGGGGATGCGGTAGTCACACCACGGGCTGGCGCCAGGCGCGGGACAGGTGGCCGGGGCTGGATTGGTTGAAGCGGTGGAGCAGTTCTTCCCGGCCGTGCTCCAGCAGGTACGTGAGCTCCCGAGGCATCAGCGTCTTCACCGTGACGAGCCGCACCTGTCCGTCTGGCATCGTGAAGTGGGTGGGGAGCGTGGGAGTTTCCATGCCCAGGAGCACGGCCACGCGGCCGTCCTTCGTCAGGAGGGTTTCGGGCATGCGCTCTCCGTCCACTTCCATGGAGAGGAGGCCGGTCCTCGCGGGCTCGAGCAGGTGCTCGTGGCCCACGAGCTCGTTGGCGATGCGTTCCAGCAGGAGCTGCTGCCAGCTCTTCGCCACGTTCTCCACGGCCTCATCGGTTTCGAGCGCGAGCTCCAGGCCGAAGCCCACGGAGGGCTCCACGGCCTCCACGAAGAAATCGGAGAGGCCGTCCGTCACGAAGAGGGTGCGTCCTTCGGGGCGGTGGATGATTCGCCAGACCTGACGCCTCGCGGGCCAGCCTCCTCCGACGACGATGGGAAGGATGGCTTTCTCATCCAGCGTGCCCAGCGTGCGCCAGAACGCGGTGCGGGCTGTTTCGGTCCGTTCGTAGAGGGACTGGAGCTTGCGGTGGTGTTCGCGCTCCTCGGGGCTGACTTCGCTGGGGCCCGTCACTTCCCTGAACTTCACTCCTGTGATGTTCGCCTGCTCCAGCGCCTCCTTGATGTCCTCGGCGACGATGAGTGCAACGGTCCATCCCCAGGTGCGGAACATCCTGGCGTCACCCACCTTCGCCGGGTCGATGCGCAGGCCGGAGACGTCCCTGTATTTTCCCACCTTCTCCGGCCGTCCATCTTCGGGCTTCCAGTACTGCACCTCTTCCGAAGCCTCGTCGTCGATGCACCTGACGAGACGGAGCACGTTGACGAGGAAGTGCGGTCCGGGCTCCGAAGCCACGGTCACGGGGAGCAACTGCACATCCTCCGGGGCGAGGCGGGTCAGCATGGCTGCCGCTTCAGCATGAATGACGGGCGCCAGACCGATGCCCGCCAGCGTGAAGTCCAATGGCTGACCGGCATGGTCGACCGGAATCTTCAAGGGCGCATCCAGGCTGACGGCTTCACCCTTCCTGAACATCCACGGGTTGGCGACCTCCCGGCCGGACGCATCGATTGGATCGCCCAGCGACCACCGATCGGGGGCATACACATCGTCGATCAGTTCGAAGTAACGCATCGCCACGAGGGACTCCCGCCCAGCTATGACTTCGTGACCCACTTGTTGAGGGTGGTGCTCGTGTTCAAGATCTCGCTGGCGAGCCGGCGGAGTTCGTTCGTGAGCGCCTCGCGGCATTGCTGGATGCTGCCACAGTCTTCCATTGCTTCGTTCAGCCGGGAGGACACTCTTTGATGGTACGCCTCGGGATGAGGCCCCTTGTGGCCTGGGACACGAACCTTGTTCGCGGGATCGTCCAGGGACATGCCAGCCCGGTCAAAGAGCCTCTGGAACTGGGGCGACCAGGGGCCACCATTGTGTGTCGCCTCCCACCACTTGTTCGTAGCGATGTGGTGCTCGTGGACGTCAACGGGCGCCAGGACATTCGGTCCCTTCGCGGACATCGCCACCGCGTTGGGGGCCAGGGCAATCGTCACCTCACCACTCGCGGACACCGCCACCGCTGAGACTTCCGCCGCCGCCACCAGCCGGAAGCCTCCCTGCTCCGCTCCCACCAGCGCCGCCTGCGCTGAGCCCGGCAGTGTCGACACCCGCGTCGCCAGCGTCTGCGCCGTGCCGCCCAGCGCCGCCATCGTCAGCATCACGAAGGCCCTCGCCGCCT
>NZ_RAWE01000207.1 GCF_003611695.1 Corallococcus carmarthensis
TCGCTGCAGCACGACATGGGCTTTCACCGCCTCTCCTCCCGGCACCCGCCCACCATCGACGCGGAAGTCTTCCTCAAGCTGCTGGCCCATAACGTCAGCCGGCTGCTCTCCCGCAGCCGGCTTTTTTGCGTCTTCGTCCTCTTCGAGGCCCCTGCTCCTCCCCCTGCATCGCGGCCAGGCTGAACCGCTATTCCGCGCAACCCTCCAGTCGGACAGGTTCCGAGGCTGTCCCAACCTGTCGGGCGGTCGAACCGGTTTCCGAGGCCGTCCCAATCTGTCGGACAGTCGGACAGGTTTCCCGAAGCCGCCTGGACCGGTCGGACAGTCGGACCGGTTCGTGAGCGGCGCCGCTGGCGGGGCGGCCAGCAGGGTCCTGTCTTCTCTGTCCCTCGGGACAGACTTCACGTCCGAGGTTCTGCCGCTGCCGTGGAGACGGGCCGGGTCGGTGCGCACCGGGTCCGCCGCACGGACCCTTCCTCTACCCCGTGCATGATGGCGCGGTGCGCTGCCCTCGCACCCGTGCGGGGAATGCGGTACGTCGCGGTGGGTGTGGACGGGCCTGCTGCTCCTGGTGACGCTCGCGGCCGGGGAGCCGTTGGAGGACGCGCGCGAGTCCTTCGCGGCGGGCCGGTACACGGAGGCGGAACAGCAGGCGCTCCAGGCCGCACCTTCAGGCGCCGCGCTGTACCTCGTGGGACTGGCCCGCTTCCGCACGGGCCGCCCCGCTGAAGCGCTGGAGGCCCTGGACGCCGCGGGGCGTGCGCCGGATGCGCCGGAGCCCGACGCCTGGAACTTCAACCGCGGCGCGTGCCTCTATGCGCTGGGCCGCTTCGCGGAAGCCGAGGAGGCCTTCGCCCGCGTCCGTGCCGATGCCCCACTCGCCCGCGTGGCGTGGATCAACGCGGGCTTCGCGGCGTTCGATGCGGGCGCTCCGGAGCGTGCCGCGCGGTGGGCGGAGCGAGCCGCGCCTGGAGCCTCCAGCGAGGAGGCCCTGCAGGTGGAGGAGCTGCGTGCCCTGCTCGCGCCTGCCGTGAACGAAGGGGATGAGGCCTGGCGCCAGGGGCTCGCGTCCTTCGACGCGGGCCGCTTCGACGAGGCCCGCGCGCACTTCCTGCACGCGGCGACACGGCAGCCCGACTCCGGCAGGGCCCGGCTCATGGCGGGCGCATCGGCGTGGCGCCTGGGCTTCCGCACCGAGGCCCGCGAGGACCTCACCGCGGCGCTCGCGCTGACCTTGAGCCCGCTGGACCGCCAGACGGCGCACCAGTACCTGGACCTGCTCTCCTACGGCCTGCGCTCCAACGGCCCGGGCTTCTGGGCCTCCGCGAGCGTGGGGCCGGGCTTCGACAGCAACGTGCTCCAGGTGGGCGTCGCGGCCCGCGACGTGTCCGGCGCGAACGCGGACGTGGTGACCGCGAGCGCCTTCGCGGAGGCCAGCGTGGGCGTCACCGCGCGCTTCCGCCTGTCCGACGGGCTCATCGCGGCCCTGTCCTACGGCGGCAGCCAACGCGCCTACTCCGAAGCCTCCGTGAGGGACTACTCGCTCCAGCTCCACCGCGCGACGGCGGCCGTGGAGTGGGAGGCCGCGCGCCGGGTGCGCGTGGGGCTCCTCGCGGGTGGAGACATCTTCTTCACCGGCCTGGAGGACTTCCGGGGGCTCCAGGCCTCCGTGAACGCCAATGCGTGGCTCGCCTGGGACGAAACCGAGCACACCAGCACGCGGCTGGACCTGGGCGTCACCGGCAAGGATGGCCTCGGCGAGGAGTTCGCCTACCTCACCGGCCCACGCCTGGACGCGACGCTGTCGCAGGAGTGGCGTCTGGGCCTCGCGAACGTGACGGCGTGGTACCGCTACCGGCAGGACCGCATCGGCACGCTGGAACAGGTCTACACCAGCGACGACGGGACCCTCGCGTCGCAGACGTATGTGATTCCGTTCGGCTTCACGGGCCACGCCGTGGGGGCCTCCGGGCGGTGGCAACCCCTGCCATGGCTCACCGCCAGCCTGGACGCGGACGTGGAGTGGCGCCGCTACCAGGAGGACAACTCGCTGCGCGTCGTGACGACCGGCGGCGCCACCGAGACGTGGAACGCACGCCGCCGCCACGACACGCGCTTCGTGCTGGGCCCCAACGTGAGCGCCCGGCTGTCGAGCCACCTGCGGCTCACCGCGCGGTACGAGCTGCTCGTGAACCGCTCCAACATCGACATGCGGCTGACGGACGACGACCCGGCCGCGTGCGAGAGCGCGGAGCACCTCTGCCACGCGTATGACGCCACGAACGGCAACTACGAGAAGCACGGCGTGATGCTCCAGCTCGAAGCCGTGTGGTGAGCCTGGCCCCCGCGTGTCCGCTCCGCGATGGAGGTGTCCATCCACGGGGCGGGGCCTTCAGGCTCAGCGGCGCCGGGGGACGTGTTGCGAGGGCGGAGCCGCCTCTCCACCTTGCCGCACGTCAAACCCACGACAGAGGAGGCACACCATGCCCATGTCCCGACTTACGTTGACGCTCGCCGCGGCCACGGCGCTTTGTTTCTCCGCCGGTTGTTCCAAGAAGGGGATGCACAAGGAGGAGTCGAAGCAGCCGATGCCCTCATCCGCCCAGTCCACCGCGATGTCTTCCGGGGTGGATCAACGCTGCCCCATGTCGGTGCCGGGCGCGCAGGTCCAGACGCAGGACACGTCCGACGGCGTGTCGCTCATGTTCACCACGTCCGACCCCTCGCAGGTGTCGGACCTCCAGACGCGCGCGCGGCGGATGCTGGACGCGCAGTCCAAGGCCACCAGTTCGGAGACCGCCATGGACATGGCACAGCAGGAGGACCTGGGCGACAGCTCCACGGAGGAGCAGAGCGGGCTCGACGAGAGCGGCACTGGCGGCGGCGGCAACAAGGGAATGGCCGGGGCGCCCACCGTCCCCTCCAAGGCCGTGGCGACGGACACGCCGGAAGGCATCACCATCACCTACTCCGCCATGGATGAGATGCAGAAGCGCCAGCTCATCGACGAGGTCCACGAGACCGCCCGTCAGCTGAAGGGCGGCCACTGCCCCGGCATGTAGCCCCGCGCAGGACGCCGGGACGGTGGAGACACCGTCCCGGTGGAAGGCCCTACCGGCGGAACACCACCGTGAGGTTGTTGCTCGGCATCTCCACCACGCGCTCGCGTTGGAGCCCGTGGCGCGCGGCCTCCGCGGTCACCGCGCCCAGTTCGCGCACGCCCCACGCCGGGTCGCGCGCGCGGAGCGATTCGTCGAAGGCGAGGTTGCTCGGCGCGGTCTCCTTCCCCTCCACGAAGTAGGGCCCGTACAGCACCAGCCGTCCGCCCGGCCGCAGCACCCGCGCCGCGCCCCGCATCAATCCCTGGCAGGCCGCCCACGGCGCGATGTGGATCATGTTCACGCAGAGCATGGCGTCCGCATGCGCCACCGGCCATGCGTCCGTGCTCGCATCCAGCAGGCGGGCAGGCAGGAGGTTGGACAGCCCCTCCTCCGCGCGCCACGCGTCGATGCTCTCCAGCGACGCCGGGTCTCCATCCGTCGGCTGCCAGGTCAGCCCCGGGAAGGCCCGGGCGAAGAAGGCCGCGTGCTGGCCGGTGCCGCTCGCCACCTCCAGCAGCGTGCCCTCCGGGGGCAACACCTCCCGGAGGACGGCGAGGAGCGGTTCACGGTTGCGTTCGGTGGCGGGCGCGTGGCGCTTCATGCCCCACCCTCTTCCACACCCGCGCACGCGAGGAAAGGCCGCTCGCGGAAGATTGCAATCACAGCCAACACGCCGGCCGCTCGTGCACGGAATCCGCAACACTTTCCGGGTCCTGCCGAAAACCTCCTGCCGTAAATGGCCTCATCCCCCAGGCAGGAGTGACCTTGAAGTCCTTCAACCGGAATGTTTCACGCATGCTGTGCTCGGTGTCGCTGTTCGCGCTCGCGGGGTGCGGGCCGCTGGACGCGGACGCCCCTTCCCTCCCGGAGCAGGAGGTCGCGACCGCCCGGCAGGCGGTGTCCAACATCGCGTACCGGAGCAGCGCCACGGCGGGCGGCAGCACGCGCACGTCGCTGAGCATCGCGAAGCCCACGGGCACGGCGTTGGGCGACGTGCTGCTCGCGCGCATCATCAACCGCAACAACGTGGCCGCGGTGGCGACGCCGCCCGCGGGCTGGACGCTGGTGCGCTCGGACCAGAGCGCGTCGCAGATCAAGACCTGGGTCTTCTACAAGGTGGCCACCGCGTCCGAGCCGTCCACGTACGCGTTCGACATCGACCTCGCCAGCTACATGGCCGGCAGCATCTCCGCGTTCTCCGGCGCGGACACGGCCAACCCCATCGACGCGCAGACGGGCCAGAAGAACGGCCTCACCGCCAGCTTCAACACGCCCGCCCTCACCACCAGCACCGCCAACGGCGTCGCGGTGTGGTTCGGCTCGCAGCTGTGGACCGGCGCCGCGTGCCCGGCGAGCCCCATCGTCCCGCCCACGGGCTTCACGGAGCCTGTGGACACCTGCCTCGTGTCCTCGTCCACGGGCGTCATCTACAACGTCGCCTACAAGGACCTGGGCGCCGCGGGGGCGCAGGGCGCGTTCAACGGCTCGTCGCCGTACGCGGAGACCAACACCGCGCAGGTCGTCGCGCTGCGCGCTGCCAACGCCTCCGCGTCCTGCTCCGTGGGGGACACCTTCTCCACCGCGTACACCACCCAGGGCACCGTGACGGCCACCGCGCTGGTGGAGCCGTCCGGGCTGGCCGCGAGCCGCCTCACGCCGGGCGTCATCTACGCCCACAACGAGGACACCACCGCCATCGTCGCCATCAGCACCGCGGACGCCAGCACGAAGGGCACCTTCAACGTGTCCAACGTGACGCCCGCGGACTGGGAGGACGTCGCCAGCGGCCCGTGCCCCGCCGGCCAGTGCATCTACATGGGCGACATCGGCCGCGCGAGCGCCAACTTCCCCACGCCGCCGTCCACCTTCGCCGTCTACCGCATCCCGGAGCCCAACATCGGCGCGGGCCAGACGAGCGGCAACCTCACCGCCGAGGCCTTCCCCTTCCAGTACCCGGACACGCCCAAGGACGCGGAGACCATCATGGTCCACCCCACCACGGGCGACATCTACATCGTCACCAAGTCCTACGCGGGCGCGAGCAAGGTCTACAAGTTCCCCCAGCCGCTGCCCACGCCGGGCACCATGAGCACGCTCGTGTTCGTGGCGAATCTCCAATTGCCCACCACCACGGACACCAACTACGGCGCGGCCACGTCCGGCGCCATCCACCCGTGCGCCAACCGCTTCCTGCTGCGCACCTACCGCAAGGTGTATGAGTTCCGCGCCGCCACCGGCGCGGCCTTCGAGACCGCGTTCGCCGCCACGCCCGTCTCCCTCACGGACACCGTGGAGGGCCAGGGCGAGGCCATCGAGTACGACCCGACCGGCACGGCCTATTACACGATGAGCGAGTCCCCCTCGCCCTTCAAGCTCAAGCGCGTCGTGCGCCAGTAGCACGCAATCGCAGTCATCCGCCAAGGCCGCGTCCGGCGCAGATGCCGGGCGCGGCCGTGAGACATCCCGGCCGCCTCAGCCTCAAACGGAATTAATGCTATTTCTCGTTTTCCATGTATAATCGCAGTCATGCGATGCTTCCGGTCCTGCCTCGCGCGCTCCGTCGCGCTGTCCTCGGTGTTCACCTCGCTCCTCCTGGCCTGCGGGCAGGACGGGGGCCCGCCGCCCTCCCCTGACGCCTTACAGGCACGGGCGTTGGCGGCGACGGGCCACAAGGCGTTCCGGGTGATGACGTACAACGTGCGCGGGCCGCTGGACACGGGCGTGCGCGCGTGGCCCAACCGCAAGGCGGCGGTCCTCCAGCGCATCCTCGCGAACAACGCGGACATCGTCGGCGTGCAGGAGGCCCAGGCGCCCTCGGGCGGCCCCAGCATCCCCGCGGACCTCATCGCGGGGCTGACGGGCACGGACAAGCCCTACGGCGTCCACAACCCGGGCGGCGGCAGCCCGAAGCTCATCTTCTTCAAGAAGAGCCGCTTCGAAATCGCGGCGGAGGTGGGCCAGGGCAACGAGGCGCTCGTGAATCCCTACGCCTCCAGCGCCACGTGCTTCAGCCACGCGGAGGGGAAGAAGATCTCCTGGGTGGGCCTGCGCGACCTGACGTCCGGCCAGGTGTACTTCGTGGCCAACACGCACTTCGCCTACGCGGCGGAGTGTTCGCTGGGGCGGATCAAGGAAGCCGAGCAGATGGCGTCGTTCCTGGCCACGAAGCCCGGCGGGCTGCCGGTCATCGCCATGGGGGACTTCAACTCCGACGCGCAGGGGCAGTCCACGCCGGGGGAGACGACCATCGGGGACCTGGAGACCGGGGCCCGGCTGTTCCGCACCGCGCGCTTCGACGGCGTGACGGGGGTGGACGACGCCACGTTCAACAACGCGTGGACCGGCTCCACGTCCACGAAGTACCAGCGGCTGGACTACATCTTCCACAACGGGGGCGCGCTCACCTCGTCCGCGCCCACCATCGACCGGACGGAGAGCGGCGGCCTCACGCCGTCGGACCACTACCCGGTGCTCGCCACCATCCGCCCGGCCATCTTCTCCGCGGGCTCCACCCTCTCCCCGACGCCCAATGGCACGTCCACCAGCACGCAGCTGTTCTTCGCGGACGTCACCGGTGATGGCTGCGCGGACCGCATCACCTGGAACTACGCGGTGGGCGAGGGCGAGACGTGGGTGGCGAAGTCGACGTGCGACGGAGGCTTCGCCGCGGCGGTGAAGAACACGGGCGCGACGAGCGGTGTGGCCACCACGCGCTTCTTCTTCGCGGACGTCACCGGTGATGGCTGCGCGGACAAGGTCCTCTGGCGGCCCAACCTGGGGGACGGCGAGGTGCGCATCTACCCCGCGAAGTGCGGCGGCACCTTCGGTGACCGCGTGGCCGTCACGCAGGCGGCCAGCACCAGCGACGCCACGCGCTTCTTCTTCGCGGACGTGACGGGAGACGGGTGCTCGGACCTGGTGCGCTGGAATCCCACGCAGAAGTCCGGCGCCTTCGACACCTTCGTGTCGAAGTGCAACGGCACGGTGTCCTTCGGCGCCGCGGTGACGAGCACGACCGGGGCGAACACGAGCGCGGGCACGCGCGTGTACTTCGCGGACGTGGACGGCGACGGCAAGGCGGACCGCGTGCTGTGGAACCCGGATCAGGAAGAGGGCCGCACGCGCGTGTACCGCTCCACCGGCGCGGGGGCCTTCGCGCTGTTCTTCCTGCACGAGGCGGGCACCAGCGGCGTGGACACGTCCCGCTTCTACTTCGCGGACGTGGACGGCGACGGCAAGGCGGACAAGGTCTTCTGGCGGCCGGGCTTCCGCGAGGGCCGCATGCAGGTGTACCCGAGCACCGGCACCAACTTCGCGGCCAGCCCGGTGATGGACAACACGGGCTTCAGCAACTCGGAGAACACCGGCTTCTTCTTCGCGGACATCGACGGCCGGGACGGCGCGGACAAGGTGTACTGGAACGCCAACAACTACGACGGCGACACCAAGGTGTTCCGCGCGCTGGCGCCGTAGCACCAGCACGCGGGTGCGCGTGCGTCAGTCCTGGAGGACGGAGTAGCCGTACGCGTTCGTGTACCAGGCGTCCGGTTCGCTCCCGGTGGGGGCCTCCTTGAAGAGGTCCTGGTAGCCGTGACCCGCGCCCAGGAAGTCGGAGGACCACTGCACGAAGTAGAGGCCTCCGGTCAGCGCCCGCAGCGGTGACACCTCCGCGGGCAGGGTGAAGGGGGTGAAGCGGCTCACGGTCGCGGGGGCGGTGACGTACCAGTCGAGCTCCGTTTCGCCCTGCTGGGGAATCATGCGCACCGTCACGCGGTGCACGGCGGGGTCGGCGCTCCAGCGCAGCGTCAGCCCGGAGCGCGGTCCCGAGCCGGGCGCTTCCTCCGTGCCCGGCGTGGGCGAGGTGAGCGTCAGGGGCGCGGGCAGGGCCAGCGGCGTGACGCCCCCAGGGGCCAGCGGCGCGTTCGCGACCACCCGCCCGGATGTGATCCGCGCATCGCTGCCCGCCGTCGCGAACAGCCGGACCTCGACGGTATCGAACGGCGGCGTCCGCGCCATGGCGGGGACCTCGATGGGGGTGGTGCCGGCCGTGCTCGTGGTGAAGAGGTACTCCGACCCGAGCGTGAAGGTGGCGGCGACGCTCGACAGCGCGCCATAGGGCTGGAGGTTCGTCACCTCGACGGGCAGCCGTTGATCCACCGGGTGGTCCAGGGGGATGACCAGCCCACTGACGGTCCGCCCTTCTCCCACGGCGATGTCCCGCAGCAGCCCCACCGCCGAGACCTGCTCGGTGCCGTGCGTGACGAACAGCGCCACCTGGCCGGGGGCCTCTCCCCACACGTCGACGCTGAAGGTGCCATCCTCCACCGTGTGGGTGATGCCCGCGAAGTTCTTCCCCACCACGCGCACCTGCGCCTGCGCTCCCGTGAGGTTCGTCACGCGGCCGGTGAGGGTGGCCTGCCGGCTGCCCGGGAAGCCGCCCCCCAGGAGGCCGTAGCCGGAGCGGACCCACACCTCCGTGCCCTCCACGCCCAGCGTCGTGCTCGCCAACACCTTGCCGTCGCCCACCATGACGACGGTGATGTCCTGCGGGCCGGTGATGGCCGCGTCAGTGAACCGCGCGATGCCGTCACGGCCCAGCGGCTGACGGAAGCGGCTGCCGTCCCCCAGCAGGACGGTGATGCCCTGGATTTCGCCGAGGCCGGCAGTGAAGTCCCACCAGTTCGAGTGGACGATGAGGGTGGCCGGGCCTCCGCTGCCCGCGTCCGGGGGCTCCGTGGGAGCAGGGTGGGCCTTGTCGCCACAGGCGGCGCACAGCAGCAAGGCGAGCAAAAGCAATCGATGCAAGGAGGGTCCCCCAGGGAAACGGTGCGGCGTTCGGAAGCCGCCCCCCCGACGCATGGGCACGAACAAGCTGACCTGGTGCGTGAAGAAAATCACTCCAGCGGGCCCTGCCCCACAAACCGATGGTCCCAGGCGACGGGGCGCGCGCAGACTCCGCGTCCGACATGCGCGCCCTGCTCCTTGCCACCATCCTGTCCGGGGTCCTCGGCTCCGCGTCCGCGCGGGCCCAGGCCCCTGCCCGTTCCTACGTGCTGCGCCCGGCGCGCGTCTTCGACGGCACCACCGCGAAACCCCACACGGGCTGGGTGGTGGTCGTCACCGGCGAGCGCATTGTCTCCGCGGGACCGGCGCAGGGCATGAAGGCACCGGAAGGGGCGGAGGTCATCGACCTGCCCGGCGCGACGCTGCTGCCCGGCCTCATCGAGGGCCACTCGCACTTGTTCCTGCACCCGTACAACGAGGCAACCTGGAACGACCAGGTGCTCAAGGAGCCGCTGGCGCTGCGCGTGGCGCGGGCCACGAACCACGCGAAGGCGACGCTCCTGGCGGGCTTCACCACCACGCGAGACCTGGGCACGGAGGGCGCGGCGGACGCGGACGTGGGCCTCAAGCAGGCCATCGACCAGGGCATCATCCCGGGTCCCCGCATGGTCGTCACCACGCGCGCGCTGGTGGCCACCGGCAGCTACGGCCCCAAGGGCTTCGCCACGGAATGGACCGTGCCCCAGGGCGCGGAGGAAGCGGACGGCGTGGACGGCCTCACGCGCGCGGTGCGCGGTCAGATGGGGCGCGGCGCGGACTGGATCAAGGTCTACGGCGACTACCGCTGGGGCCCTCGCGGGGAGGCGCTCCCCACCTTCTCCCCGGAGGAGATGCGCCTCATCGTGGAGACGGCGCGCAGCGGTGGGCGTCCGGTGGCCGTGCACGCCAGCACGCCGGAGGGCATGAAGCGCGCGGTGCTGGCGGGCGCGGAGAGCATCGAGCACGGCGACGCGGGCACGCCGGAGGTCTGGAAGCTGATGGCCCAGCGGGGCGTGTTCCTGTGCCCCACGCTGGCCGCGGGCGATGCCATGCTCCAGTACCGGGGCTGGAAGCGGGGCGTGGATCCGGAGCCTGAGTCCGCGAAGAAGAAGCGAGAGGGCCTCAAGGCCGCGCTGGCGGCGGGCGTGCCCCTGTGCGTGGGCGGGGACTCGGGCGTCTTCGCGCACGGAGAGAACGCGCGCGAGCTGGAGCTGCTGGTGGCCAGCGGCGTGACGCCCGCGCAGGCGCTCCAGGCGGCCACCTCCGGCAACGCGCGCATGCTGCACTGGGAGGACCGCATCGGGCAGGTGAAGGCCGGCCTGCTCGCGGACCTCGTCGCCGTGGAGGGTGACCCCACGCAGGACATCGCCGCCGTGCGACAGGTGCGGCTGGTGATGAAGGGCGGCACGGTGTACCGGCGCTGAAGCGGCGCTCAATGCCTTGCACGGCGGACGCGACCGGCCATGACGTCCGCGAGCCCCGCCAGCAGCAGCACCGGCGCCACCAGCACCGCGCCGAACCAGGACAGCGCGTAGATGACTCCGAAGCCCATGCGCCAGGGGCCGCCCACGACGGTCCCGGACAGCACGCCCACGGACTGACGCCCCCCGCCCAGGTGCAGCGCCAGGAAGAGCGCGCCCATGCCCAGCGCGGCAATGACAAACGGGTGACGCCTCATCGGTGTGCCTCCAGCCGGGGCGCCCGCGCGAGGCGCCAGAGGGGTCCTTCGACGAGCGCGTAGAGCAGCACCGCGTCCGCGAGCGGATTGCCCGCCGCGAAGCGCAAGCCGGTGTCGTCGCGCACCGGAAAGGCCGCGAAGTGGAGGCTGGTGAGCAGCCCGTCCAGCGCCTCCTCGTCATCGAACGCCGCCGCGCCCACGAGCGCGAGCCCGCTGGAGCCCGCGTTCGCGTTCACCCACGGAATGGTGGGCCCGGAGTCGATGTCCTGCACGGCCTCCGCCTCCACGGGCCACTCCCCCGCCCACGCGAAGCCCAGCGCCTGCCCCAGGAGCGCGGCGCGGGCCCGTTGGTACTGGTCGCGCGCGAAGTCCGCGTCCACCACCTGGAGCATGTGCGCGGCGAGCCACAGCGTGGAGCCCTCCGGCCCGTCCTTCGTCACGCCGTCGTAGGTGAAGCTCGACACGAGCAGACCGGTCCGGCTGTCGGACAGGTTTTTCCGCGCGGAGGCCACCCACCGAGACAGGAGCGCGCCGTGGTCCCGCCCGTCCACCCGGTCCGACAGGCGCAGCGCCGCGAGCGCCATCGTGTTGCAGAAGGTCCAGCCCTCGTCGGGGTAGCTCTCCGCCGCGAGCACCGGCGCCCGCTCCAGCTGTCCGGCGATGAGGTCCACGCGCTCACGCAGCAGCGGCACCTGGTCCGCGCGCGGCTCCACCATCTGGCGCGCGGCGAGCATCAGCGCCAGCTCACCGTCCACGAAGAGGCTGCGCCCGGCCGGGTCCTTGAAGGGGGCCGCGTGCACGTAGGGCAGGAAGAAGGCCTCGTGCGCGCGCTGTTCGTCGCGCAGCGTCCGGTCGATGAGCGCGTCCACCACGGCCAGGTGCTCCGCCTTCCGCGCGGGCTCTGACAGCGCGAGGTTCGCGAACGACAGCACGGAGAAGGTGCGCACCATCAGGTCCCACTCCGGGTTCGTGCGGTGGAGCACGTCGCGCTCCGCGCTCGACTCCTGGAGCGAAAACGCGCGTTGGCGGAGGGCCAGTGCCGCCGTCAGCGCTTCCCGGTCGCGGGGACGGAACAGGAGGTGGAGCGACGGCAGCCACACCGCCACGGCCAGCACCAGCAGCACGAGTTTGCGTCGCATGCCCGGCAGTATCCGCCGCGGCCAGGGCCTCATCCTGGACCTCCGGGACGGACGGTCGGTCCCGCTCGCTGAACGGTCGCGGTCCCACCCGAACCGGCTCATTCCGCGAACACCATGTCCCAACCCTCCGGGCCCGCGTGTCTCAAGCGGCATGAAGACACACGGATGGACGGCGCTGACGATCGGAGTGTTCCTGGGAGGTTTTGGCCTGGTGAGGCCCCCTTCGGCGGAGGCGTGCGGACGCCCCTTGTGCACCGTGGGGGGCAGCCGCGTTCCCCTTCCCCCGGACGCGGTCGTCCCGGCGAACGTGCCCGCCCTGGTGGTGGTGCCACCCGCGTATGAGGGGGTGGAGGAGCAGAGCCTGCGCTTGCGCACGGAGGAAGGCGTGGACGTGGAGGCACGCCTCCTCAGGGGTCCCGACAACAGCGGCGTCCTCGCCCCGGCCGCTCCACTCGTTCCCGGGACGCGCTACCACCTGGAGGGGAACGTCCCCTGCTCTGACGGCCGTACGGGACAGCCGTTCGTCGCGATGGCGGACTTCACCGCGGGCCCGGAGGTCGCGCTGCCCACCGCGACCGCGACCGCGACCGGCGTGCTCGCGCAGGTAGACTGGAACTACGGAGCCATCCGTGTCTGGGATGGCGGCGCGTCCTGCTCGTCGGACATCATGGGAGCCCAGGTGACGCTGGGCTTCACCCCTGCCCCCGAGCTGGTGCCCTTCCTACCGTGGGTCCACTGGGAGCTCGATGTGGATGGGCAGACTTGGGCCACGGCCCCGCACGGCGCGGTGGACGCCAGCGGCGCCGCCCGGCCCGCGGACGGGTTCAGGACGATGCGGGACCTGCTGACCGTCTATACGTTCTGTGGCAACGAGCCCCCCGGGATGCCCCCTTCGGCCATGGGCCTCGCGCCCGGAAGGCATGTGGCCACGCTGCGCCCGGTGCTTGAACAGTCGGGCACGGCGCTGCCCGCGCTGGAGGCTTCCTTCGAGCTGACGTGTCATCGCATGTGCGGTTGCGCCGACGGCGGCTACGACACCCCCATCTCCGACCCAGACGCGGATGATGGCCTTCCGGTGAAGGCCAAGGGGTGCTCGCAGTCCGGAGGCGGTCTGTCGGTGCTGGGCCTCCTGGCGGCCCTCCGCGTCTGGCGACGTGGGCCGCGCGCGAACCGTCCTTGAGGGATGTCCCATCCGCCGGGGCTCCGGTGTCTGATGAAGCAAATGCACGGACACACCTGGACATGGGGCGCGGTGGGGATGTTCCTCCTGGGAATGGGGGCGCTCGTTCCCTCTTCGGCGGAGGCATGCGTCGCGCCCAGCTGCCTCATCGACGTCCGCTTCCCACTCCCCGAGGAGGGCGGAACGGTTCCCGCGAACGTCCCCGGGCTGGTGGTGAGGCCGCCACTGCTGGAGAACACGGACGTCTCCACCCTCAAGCTGCTCCAGTCGGATGGCACACCGGTGCCCTTCACCCTGGTGATGGGCGGCCGCTCGACGCATGTGGTGGTCCCGAAGGCACCGCTCGTGCCGGGTACGCAGTACCGCATCGAGGCAAAGGGCAACTGCCAGTTCCAGGAGACGCAGACGCAGTCCGCGACCTTCACCGCGGGCCCGGAGCGGCCCCTGCCCACGACCCTGGGCACGCTGAGCGTGGACACGCCGAGCCGGGGAGAGTTCCCCGTGTACGGGGACTCGAACTGCGGGAGCCCGCAGGAAGGCGACTCCACCACGCTGCGCTTCACCCCGTCGCCGGAGCTGGTGCCATTCCTGCCCTGGGTGCACTGGGCGGTGGAGGTGGATGGCCAGCCCTGGTCCTTCAGCAATCACCACGGGCTGACGTCGACGGGCGAGGACAACCCGGAGAGCCACCGCTACGAGTACAACCGGCAACTGCTCTTCCTGTACACCGTCTGCACGACCTACAACCCGCCGCCGCCCGGCCTGGGACTCACGCCCGGACGCCACCAGGCCACGCTGAAGGGAACACTGGAGCACGCGGACGTCACGCTGCCGCCGCTGAGCGTGGACTTCGAGCTCGGCTGCGTCACGAAGCTCCCGGACGGATACGACGGCGGCGTCATCATCACGGACGCGGGCACCAGCGGGAGCGACGGAGGCTCCGTAATCGCGGACCCCATCAGCAACCCGTCCAAGGGCGGCTGCACCCAGACGGGAGGGGGCCTGACGGTGCTGGGGCTGCTGGCCACGCTGCGGCTCTGGCGCGGCCGGAGGACGGCATCCGTCGGACGCGGTCCGGCAGGTGGCTGATGCGGAAGGGGGCCCTGGCCGCGCCGGAGTGGAGCGCCTCACGCTGCTAGCGAGAGGCTCAGCTTTCCGCGGGCAGCCGGGCGAGGGCCTCCGCGTCGGAGGCAAGCGCGGGCGGTCCGCCGAAGTAGCGTGAGAGTTCGGCCTGGGCCTCGCGGGCTTGCGCTCCGCTGATGCGCCCTTCGCGCTCCAGCCTCCCCAGGATGACGCCAGCGCGGGTGCGCAACGTCTCCGGGCGCTGGGCGGGCAGCCAGCGGCGAGGCGCGGGCAGCATGGCCGCGAGCATCGCGCCCTGCGCCACGCTGAGCGCCCGCGCCGAGGTGCCGAAGTGCTCGCGGGCCGCCGCCTCGATGCCGTACACGCCCGGCCCCCACTCCACCACGTTCAGGTACAGCGCGAGGATGCGCGGCTTGGACAGGTGTTCCTCCAGCCGGCGCGCGAGCAGCAGCTCCTTGCCCTTGCGCAGCAGGCTGCGGTCCGTGGAGAGGTAGAGGTTCTTCGCCAGCTGCTGGGTGAGGGTGGAGGCGCCGCGCCCCAGCCGCGCCTCGCGCATCGACTGCTCGAGGGAGTTCTCCACCTCGGTCCAATCCACGCCTTCGTGCCGGTAGAAGCGCGCATCCTCGGAGATGAGCACGGCGTCCACCACGTGCGGGGCCACCGCGCCAAGGGACACCCAGGCCTGGCGCACGCGGGGCTTGCTCCCCGCCTCGTACGCCTCCTCGGCCCGCTGCGCCATGAGCGCGGTGGTGCGCGGGTTCTCCGTTCGCAGGGCGCTCACGTCGGGCAGCCGCGCGTACCCCACGCTGAGCCAGAGCACGAGCAGCAGCCACCCACCGAGCGCCCAGCGACCCCAGCCCGCGCCGGAGCGCTTCTCCACCGCGCGCCGGGCGCCGGAGGGAGGCTGCTTCGTCTTCTGGGTCCGGACGGAAGAGGTTCGCGCGGAGGGCGGACGGGAGGCCATGGATGTAGGTACATGTGCCCCGGGAAATGGCCGCTGTCCAGAAGACGGCCGGGGCCGCCCCCGGCGGCCTCAGTAGACCCAGACGCTCTTGGGCGCGAAGTTCAGGGGGCTGACCCACTCTCCGGAACCAATGGGATAGGGGCCGCCAACGCAGTCCTCATTGAGGAACAGCGACGCGGTGTAGGGGCCGTTGTTGATGGCGGAAACGGCCCGGTCCTCCCAGCCATGCTCGGGAAGGTTCACACAGGTCCCCGCGCCGCCGGGCGGCCAGGCCATGACATTCCACACCGCACCGGTGAAGTCAGGACCGTCGAACAAGCAGAGGACACCGGAGAAGGGACACGGATTGTCTTCCTCGGCCGCCGCCTCCGCGGGCGTCAGCACGGCCGCCGAGGAGAGCACCAGTGTCATTGCGGCGCCCAGCCCCAGGAGGGAGGAACGCTTGAAGCCGCCATTCTGCTGCCGGAACGCATGCCAATTCATTGCAATCTCTCCCCTGCCCGGATGAACGCGCACTGCAACGCAATGCTAGAGCCTTGCATCCAACAGACAAACGGGGATTCTCGGACAGGCAGCGCTTTCATTCCGTGGTGAACGCCTTGCGTCCATTGCCACGACAAAAGTTCCACCACAGGGCCCTCGCAATGGACCGGGCCCGAACCGTCAACACCGGCTTCTGCTGATCAATAGCCGGTGCCGCCGCAGTGATTGTTCATTCCGTCCTCGGTGCCGTACGGGATGCCGTCCTCGCAGACCTGGTGGCTGGGCGCGTAGACGTCCTGCCAGATCATGCCTCCGGGAGAGGGGACCAGGGTGAAGGCGGAGCCGCCGAAGTTTGACGTCCAGAAGCCCATGACGTCGGGGCTGCCCTGCACGGTATCGAGCAACTCGGTGATGGTCTTGCGCGTGTAACGCATGGGGGGCTCCTGGAGCGGAGGAGAGGCGGCGGAGGCCGAAATCCTAGGAAGCGGCGGGGAAGGGAGCAAGCCGGGCCTCGGGCGGCCCCGGTGTCCTCACAAATGACCACCTTCCGTCGGCCCATCCTCCCCCAGGACGCAGACGCGCCACGAAGCCGGCAACGAGCGGGCCGCGTTGCAGTGGAAGCTGGAAGTGCAGCTCGCCGCCTTCGAGCGCCGCTTCGCCGAGTAGGCCGCCACCTCCGCGCCTCCCTCACCGGGGGCGCGCCTGGATGAAGCACTCCTTCGAGGCGGTTCACGTCGTTGTGGCAGCGTCACCGCGCGTGCTGGGACGAGGCCTCCACGCGCTTCGATCCCCCCGTGGAACGGGGGGCCATCCCGTGCTGTCCTTTGAAGGTTCCCCTCTGAGAACCCATGGGCGGTTCAGAAGATCTTGGTGGGATCGATGTCGGACTTGGGCTTCAACGCAACAGTGACAGGCCCCTTGTCGAACGAATCCTTCCACTGCCCATGAAACGAGTCGGCTGAATCACCCACCGTATACTTGTTGATCCGGGTTGGCTGGTCGTGATGGGTGGTGCCCACCCCCGCCGGATCACCAAAAATCTCATTGGTGATGCGGTCCCTGCCGTCCTTGGCAATAACCGGAGCCGCATGATACTGAAAGCCGTCACTCTTATTGACATTGTTCATCCGGATGGTCATGAAGCCCTCTCCTCGATCCGGTGATGCATCGGCATTCGTCGCGTCAGGACTATTCCTTCGGACATCCCTGGCGATCGCCCGATTATTCAGGTCACTTTCACCAATACCCCGACCCGTCGTCTTCTCTTGACTGTAGTCACCTTCCGGCATCAGCCTGCTGTTCTGCCGACCTGGGCCCGCGGCGCGGAACATGGTTTCTTCGGTCGTGTGCAGGCAGTCCTTCCGATACCTGGGATCGACCTTGTATTTCTCGAAGACATCCTGCCCAGAAGTGTAGAACTTCTTTTCTTTTCCCTTGTCGGCTCGCTGGTCGTTGTACCGAGAGAGTTCGAGAGGTGGCTCGGCCTGGTTTTGACCCACTCGGGCGAAGAGTCTGTCGCTATTATTCTTCGTGTGATACCTGCCATTCTGGGTGGCAGAGAATCCTTGCGGCATTGGCTTGAATTTCATCGCCTCGTCCTTATTGAATGTGCCGGGGCGCCAAGAGCATCGCGTCCAGCGCCTCCGGACTTGGGGGAACGAGCGGATGTAATGCATCCGGTCCATGTCATTCCAGCTCATCACCCCGGAATTGACAGATATGGAGCAGCGGTGAATTCCCATGCCTGAAAGGCAACAGGCATTCGCACGCAAGGCCCAGTCAGTCCATGCTGGACAGTGTTGGAAGTGAGGCGATGTTTCATGACCAACTCCGCGTCGCGCAGGGTTGTCACGGCTCGGCCGAGTTCAGCCAATCACCCGCACCCCAATCTCCCCGCTACCCCGTCTCTCGGACTCCTCGAAGACGGCCAGCTCGGACCTGTCTCGGGTGCGGTCCACGTCGAAGCCCGCCACCAGGCGCCCCTCGGGCACGGGCACGTCGGACGCGTCCTGGGCCAGCGGCAGCTCGTCGTGGGCAGTCCCAGGTGCTCCAGAATCGCTCGCACTCCTCCCGCTTCCCTCACGTACGTCACAACCCTTCAGCCAGCCTCCACACCTGACTCAGGCGAACACGTCCACTGCGAATGTCTTGCTTGAGCAGCCCCGCGAAAGTCCACTCGCCGCGTCCTCTCCCAAGGACGCCTGCCTCGCCGCAGCGTAAGCGTTCACGGGGTGGTGCTCGCCTGAGGGGGCGGTGAGGCAGCGAACGGTGGGCCTCACCACGCTCGACGTGGGCCGGGGGCGGATTAGAAATAATGGGGCGTGGCCACGCCCGACCCAAGAGATGCGCGTATCGCGGAGCTGGAGCGACTGCTGAGCGCTGCGCTCGCGCGAATCGAGCAGCAGGAGGCTCGCATCGCAGAGCTGGAGGCGCGGCTGCGGAGTACCTCGCGCAATTCCTCGAAGCCTCCGTCCTCGGACCCACCCGGTACGCCGCCCAGGAAGTCGGAGCCGACGGGGCGTAAG
>NZ_RAWE01000208.1 GCF_003611695.1 Corallococcus carmarthensis
CCACCACCCCCACCACCTGCACGTGATGCCGTTCCATCACCTTCAAGGCTCCCAGCAGTGTGTCTGTGGGAAAAACTGTGGCGATGAAGGACGACAATACTTCCCTGAAACCCCGGCACTGCCCCATTTCCACGACCTCCCCCAGATGGACTCACATTCCCTGCAACTGTCCTGCCGTCCCGGGAAAGTCCTAAAGCGACACTCCGGCATCGTCCGGGCGTCGGGCGTAGACTGAAGACGTGACATCACGACAGGCAGCGGCACCCCGGTTGAGCCGGATGGCGGACCTCTTCAACAAGGCGGTCGAGCGGAGCAAGGAGGGGTTGCTGACCCTCAGCTTCAAGCCGGACGAGCTGTACCGGGTGCCCACGGATGACGGGGCGGCCATCGCGCTGGGGCGCTACCACCCTCGGGGAGAGCGCCGGTTCGCGGAGCCCGTCCTCCTGTGCCATGGGCTGGGAGCCAACCGCTTCCACATGGACTTCAACGAGCAGTACAGCCTGGCGCGCTACCTGGCGCGGGCGGGGTTCGAGACCTGGGTCATCGAGCTGCGCGGCCGGGGCCTGGCGGGGGCCTGCGCGGACTGGAACTTCGACGACCAGGCCGAACACGATGTGAGAACGGCTTTGCGCACTGTGATGTCCACGGGTGCCCAACAGGTCCTCTGGGTGGGCCACTCCAAGGGCGGCCTGATGCTCTACGCCCACCTGGCGAAGAACCCCCAGGCGCCGGTGAAGGCGGCGGTGTCCCTGGGCGCCCCCTTCACCTTCGCGGTGCAGCCGGGCCTGCGGGCGTTCGTTCAGCGGATGGAGCCCTTGCTCAAGCTCAAGATGATCCCTACCCGGCGTGTCACCAGCATCGCCTTCTTCGGGGCGCCGCCGGGGCCGCTCACCCGGTACATGATGCTGGCGGACAACATGGATCCGCAGGTGGTGCGCTGGGCGCTGGCCAACGTCCCGGCGGACGTGGCCGGGGGCGTGGGGCGGCAGTTCGCCCGGTGGATCTCCACCAGCCAGTTCACGACGTTCGACGGGAGCTTCGACTACCGCGAGCCGCTCGCCGGGGTGAAGATTCCCTTCCTGCTCATCGCCGGCAGCCGGGACCTGCTCGCGCCGCCGCTGGCGGTGGCCCGGGCGAAGGAGCACCTGGGCGGCCCCGTGAAGATGCTGGTCGCCGGACGCGGCCACGGCTTCGCGGCGGACTACGGCCACGCGGACCTCATCCTGGGCCGCAAGGCGCCGGACGAAATCTTTCCCCAGGTGGAGGCCTTCCTGGCCTCCAACGCCACCCCGCTCTAAGCGCCCCCCTCCCGGAGCGCCGGTTGTCCGGGCCCGCCCGGCGTGCTACCCGGAAGGCCGCTCCATGGGCCCATCCGTTCGCTTCCCATCCCGGCCGTGACGTCCCGCTTGAAAGCCCGGCGGCCTGGCACCACCGTGGAAGGTCCCCCGTCCCCTCCCCCGAGGCCTTCGCGCATGCGTCCCGCTTCCTTCCGCGCCTCCCTCCAGTCCTGGTCCGTCGTTGTCACCCTGGGGGTCGCCCTGGGAGTGCTGGGGCTGACGGGCTGCCGGCCGCAGGCCCAGGAGGGGCCGGACCCCACGGTGGTGGCCACCGTGAACGGCGAGTCGCTCAGCCGGACGGACTTCGAACAGGAGCTGGCGCGGGAGCTGGCCACCACGGAGGGCCCGGAGCCCACGCCCGAGGAGGTGGAGCCCTTCAAGCGGGCGCTCGTGGACACCCTGGTGAAGCGGATGCTGCTGCTCCAGTCCGCCAAGCAGAACAACATCGCCGTGACGCCCGAAGAGGTGGACCGGGGCGTGCTGCGGCTGTCCGGTGACTACCCGGCGGGCAACTTCAATGAAGTGCTCGCCCAGGGGCAGCTGTCCATGGCGGAGCTGCGCGCGCGGGAGGCGAGCCGGCTCACCATCGAGAAGCTCTTCACCCACCACGTCTATTCGCGCGTGGCGGTGACGGAGGAGGAGCTGCGCGCGTACTACGCGGCGCACGAGGCGGACTTCCAGGAGCCGGAGGAGGTCCACGCGGCGCAGATGGTGGTGAAGGGGCTGGACGAGGCGCGCAAGCTCCAGGTGCAGCTCAAGGCGGGCAAGAAGTTCTCCGACCTCGCGCGGCGCTATTCGCTCAGCGCGGACGCCAAGGTGGGAGGCGACCTGGGCTTCTTCCCCCGGGGACAGATGCCGCCGGCCTTCGACGAGGTGGTATTCAAGCTGGGGGTGGGGCAGGTTTCGGACGTGGTGTCCACGGAGTACGGCTACCACCTGTTCAAGGTGCTGGAGCGCAGGTCGGCCAGGAAGCGGGAGCTGGTGGAGGTGCGCGCGAAGGTGGAGGGGCGCCTGCTGGAGGCCAAGCGGGCGGCGGCGCAGGAGGCCTTCGAGAAGGAGCTCCGCGACAAGGCCCAGGTGGTGGTGAACGAGGCCACGCTGCAGACCATCCGCGGGCGGCCGGCGCCGCAGGCGGCGAAGTGAAGGACTTTTCCGGGGGCCAGACGGTTGGCCTGGCCGGTGTCATGGCGTTCAAGAGGGTCGTTGCGATGAAGAACCTGGTGGCGTTCCTGGCGGCGGTGATGCTCCTGGCGGGGGGCACGTCCGCCCGCGCGGAGCTGGTGGACAAGGTGGCGGCGGTGGTGAACCGCGACGTCATCCCGCTGTCGGAGGTGCAGCAGCGCGCCGCGCCGGAGCTCCAGCGCGTCAATGAAATCGACCCGCACAAGCGCGCCGAGGCCCGCGCGCAGCTGATGAAGACCGCGCTGGACACGCTCATCGGCGAGAAGCTGATGGAGGCGGAGGTCGCGCAGCTGGGCATCACCACCACCGAGGCGGAGGTGGATGAGCTGGTGCAGGACGTGCTCAAGCAGAACAACGTCAGCGACATCACCCAGTTCGAGCAGCTGCTCAAGAACGAGGGGTTCACGCTCGCCAGCTACAAGGACATGCTGCGCAAGCGCGTGGTGCGCGACAAGCTCTTGCGCATGAAGGTGGGCCCCAAGGTGAAGGTCACCGAGGAGGACCTGAAGGCCGCGTACACGCAGTACACGCGCATGGAGAGCGAGGACGTGGAGGTGCACGCCCGCCACATCCTGGTGCAGGTGGACGCCAAGGCCACGCCGGAGCAGGTGGCCGCCGCGAAGCAGAAGGCGGAGGGCATCGCGCAGGAGGCCCGCCGGCCGGGCATGGACTTCTCCGCCCTGGCGCGCGCCCGCAGCGAGGGCCCCAGCGCGGCGGACGGCGGCGACCTGGGCTACTTCAAGCGCGGCGTGATGGTGCCCGCCTTCGAGAAGGCCGCCTTCAACCTCAAGGAGGGCGAGGTGAGCGAGCCCATCCGCACCAACTTCGGCTGGCACATCCTGAAGGTGGAGGAGCGCCGCAACGTGTCCGTGGCCTCCTACGAGGAGATGAAGCCCAAGCTGGAGTCCAAGCTCCTCAACGACAAGACTGAGAAGTTCCTGGACCAGTACGTCCAGGAGCTGCGCTCGAAGGCCAACGTCGAAGTGAAGATGTGAGCCCGTCCCCGGTGGCCACGGCGGACGCGCTGCCCCGCGTGGGCATCTCACTGGGGGACGTGTCGGGCATCGGGCCGGAGGTGACGGCCCTGGCGCTGGCGAAGCCCGCGGTGCGCCGCGCGCTGGTGCCGGTGGTGTTCGGCGACGGGCCCACGCTGGACGGCTTCCCCCTCTTCCGCCGCTTCCCGCGCGTCGCCCTTGCGGACCTGGGACGCACGGCGGGGCCGGCGGTGGTGGAGGTGACGCGCCTCGCGGAGAAGCACCGCGTGCCGGGCAAGCCCACGCGCGAGGGCGGCAAGGCGCAGTACGCGTACGTGCGCGCCGCCATCGACGCCATGCGCGCGGGCACGGTGGACGCGCTGTGCACCGCGCCCGTGTCGAAAGAAGAGATTTCGCGCGCCGGCATCCCCTTCATGGGCCACACGGAGGTGCTGGCGGACGCGTTCGGCGTGGACGTGTTGATGATGATGGACGGGCCGCGCGTGCGCATCGCGCTGGCGACGAACCACGTCCCCATCTCCGCGCTGCCGAAGCTGCTGACGGTGGAGAAGCTGGTGGCGCAGCTCCAGCTGCTGTCGCGCAGCCTTCAGCCGGTGGTGGGGCGCAAGCCGCGCATCGCCGTGCTGGGGCTCAACCCGCATGCGGGCGAGGGCGGGATGCTGGGGCGCGAGGAGGTGGAGGTGATTGGCCCCGCCATCCGCGCCGCCCGGTCGAAGCGGGTGGATGCGCACGGGCCCATCCCCGCGGACGGCCTGTTCGCCCGGCCCGACGAGGTGGGCGCGAAGTACGACGTGGTGCTGGCCATGTACCACGACCAGGGACTCATCCCGGCCAAGGCGCTGGACTTCGAGCGCACGGTGAACGTGACGCTGGGCCTGCCGGTGCCGCGCACGTCGCCGGACCACGGCACCGCCTATGCGATTGCCGGCACGGGGACCGCCAGCTGCGTGCCCATGATGGAGGCGCTGCTCAAGGCCGCCCGGCTTTCGACGGGCCCCGGGCCAGGTGCGCGTCCAGGTGGCGCGCCAGGTCCTCGCCGTCCTCCTTCGGGTCGATGAGCTTCGCGTGCGTGCCCCGCGCCGTGGCGTCGGGGACGATGAGCACGGTGACCTTCCCCGTGGGGCAGTGACCCAGGCAGGACGCGGGGATGAGCTGCGTCTTGCCCGCCAGGCCGTGGGCCTTGAGGGCTTCACGCACGCGGCGCGGAAGGTCCACCCCGCCTGCGTCCACCGGCAGCCGCATGAGGCAACGGTGACACAGGTGCAACTCGATGGGGTCTGGGTCCTCCCGCGCGGCCATGCCTCAATCTAGCGCTGGAACCGCTTCGTGAGCTTGTTGAGCTGGCTCTCCATCCCCATGGACGCCCGCTTCGTCCACTCCTCGCTGTGCATGGCGTCGGAGGTCACGACCATGCGCACGGTGTCGCCCTTCGCTTCGAACGCCACCACCGTGGTGACGTTGTACGGCGTGACGCCGGGGATGAAGTCCACCGCGTGCCGGTACCCGAGCCGCGTCTGGGGCGTCAGCTCCGTGTACGTCAGGCTGCTCGGGCTGGAGAGGGGCATGCCCGCCTGCTTCATGAAGGCGATCTGCTCGGGCGCGCTGGCGATCATGTCGTAGCGCAGCAGGCCGCCCGGACGCGCGTCCAGCTCGTGCACCTTCACGGAGAAGCCCTCCGGGCCCCACCAGGACTCGAAGCCGTCCTTCGTGGTCCACAGCTCCCACACTTCGTCGAGCGTCGCCGGATAGGTCCGGTCGAAGGTGACGGTGCTGCGCTTCGGGGTTTCGGTCTGGGTCGTCATGGGGGTTCCTCCTCGGGTTTGGGGGTGCCCATGCGTGTCTTGCGTCTTTGCTCTAGCGCCTGGCCGAACCGGTCGAGGCGGGCCTCCCAGAGGCTCCGATACCCGGTGACCCAGGCATCGAGTTCCTGGAAGGGCTCCGGGCGAAGCGAGTACAGCCGCTTCGTGCCCTCGGGGCGGACCTGGACGAAGCCCGCCTCCTGGAGGATCCCCAGGTGACGGGAGACACCCGACTGCTGGATGTCCACCCGCGCCACCAGGTCGTTCACCGCCAGTTCGCCGCCCTTCAGCGCCTCGACGATGCGGCGGCGCGTGGGGTCGGCCAGGGTCTGGAAGACGTCAACATTCATGGACGTGTATATACATATCTGTGAATGTCTTGCGTGTCCAGCCCCCTTCGGGCGGGCCTGCCTGATGGGCGGGCTAGAAGACGAAGGGGAAGCGCACCGGGGCGTTCATGGCGACGCGGTGCACGGGGAACCTCCAGCCGCGCACCTGGTCCTCGATGCAGCCGGCGAGCGGGGAGCCCTTCAGGGCTTCGGTCTCCATGGCCACGCCGGACACGGTGCCGGTGGTGTCCACGGACCAGCGCATCTGGAAGCGGCCGCCGTTCTCCAGCGCGGTGCCGGCCTTGAAGTTCTGGACGCAGGCGGCGACGGCGGGCTGGTGGGTGACGACCACGTTGGTGACGTCCGCGGGCGTGAGGCTGTCGCGCTCGGAGGTCGGGGCGGGCGGGATGTAGACGGTCTTCTCCTGGGCCTGCTTCGAGGCGGAGGCCTCCGGGGACTCCGCTTCGTCGGTGAAGCCGAGCTCGCGGGCGAAGTCCTCGTCGATTTCGGATTCCGGCGGCGCGGCGGCCTCGGCCTCGGCTTCGGCGGCGGCCTGACGGGCCCGGGCCATCTCCTCCTCGGAGATCTCACCACCGAAGGACATCTCGCGGACCTCGCCGGTGTCCTCGGGCGCTTCGAGCGTCGCCGCGCGCTGGGCCACGGGCGCCTTCTTCTTCGTCACCGGAGCGGACTGCGTGGACGGCGTGAAGTCCGGGGCCAGCGTGTGCAGGCCGGTGGTCAGGCCCGCGCTCGAGGGGCCTGCGAGGACCGGCGCGTTCGGCGTGAGGGCCTGCGCGGCGCGCTGCGCATCCGTCAGCGCGGGCGTGTTCACGGCGCCCGCGATGGACTGCGCGAAGTCCGGCGCGCTGGAGAAGGACTGGGCACCCGTGAAGGGCGGAGTGCCCGCGGCGCTCTGCGTGCCCGACTGCGGACCCGCGAAGGACTGCGTGCCCCGAGCGCCGTCCTGCGTGCCCATGGCACGCGGCGGGGCGTTCGACGGCATGGTGCCGAGCACGGCCTGCGACTGCGGGGCAGGCCGAGCGGCCTGCGCATCATCCTTCGACGTGAGGCGCAGGCCCGCGACAACGATGAGGCCCGCGGCGAGCGCGCCCATCGCCACGGCGCTGACGAAGGACATGGGGCTCATGCCGAGGATGCGTGTGGACGCATCGGCGATGGCGGGAGGCGGAGGCTCGGGCGCCTCGGGGGCGTACGGCATCCACGGCTGCGGCGCATAGGCCGCGGCGGGAGAACCGGGCATGGCCCAGGCGGGCGACGGCGCCGCGGGGTCCCACGACGTCACGGCGCCACAGGAGGCATCCTGCGAAGCGCTGGACGCGGACTCCTCCGCGCGCAGCCACTCCGGGATGACGAAGTTGGCGGCCTCCGCGGACAGCGTGAGCTCGGGCTCCGCGTTGTCGTTGGACGGAGGCGGCAGCGACTGCATCCAGGCCTCCTCCGTGGAGGCCAGGTCGAGCAGCGTGCGCAGGGGACCCGTCGCGAAGGACTCCGGCACCGTGTCCTCGTCTTCGGAAGGCTCGGAGGCGAGCGCGCGATCCAGGCACGCATCCAGCTCGGCATCGAAGGACTCGGGGTCGCGGGAGAAGTCCGAACCGCCCACCTGCGCCCGCGAAGACACATCACCCGTCAGTAGCTCGCTCACGCCACCCTCCCCGCCGCCCGTACCGCGCCAGACCGCCCGACCACTCGACTCACTGCCAGGGGGCCGATGTTAGGAACGGCCCCCGTTCGCGCTACCGCGAGCGTCCAGCCGTGAACGCTCCAGCGATCATTTGTCCGCGAACAAGGCCCGAAACGTACGGCCCCGCACTCCACACTGTACGCCGGTGTGCCGACAGGGCCCGGGTTTCCCCAGGCCTGATCAGTACCGCTGGGCGCCCGCCTTGGGCATCAGGTTGCTGGGGGGAGCCTGGACCCCGTTCACGCGCAGGCCCGCGTGCATGAAGGACGGCGCGCCCTGGAGGAAGGCCGCGGGGAAGTCGAGCGTGGGCTGGGATTCGTCATCCAGCGCCTTCGCCTGTTCGGGCGTGAGCTTCACGTCCAGCGCGCCCAGGTTGTTGTCCAGCTGCTCCAGCGTGCGCGCCCCCAGGATGGTGGACGCCACGCCCGGCCGGCCCTGCACCCAGGCCAGCGACACTCGCGCCACCGTGGAGTTCTGCTCCTTCGCCACGCGCTGGAGCACGTCGATGAGCTTGTAGGTCTTCTCGTTGAGCGACGACTCGGCCCACGCGCCCCGGTCCGCCTTCTGCTTGCCCGCGTTCTGCCGTGTGTACTTGCCGCTCAACACCCCGCTGCGCAGCGGCGACCACGGCGTCACGCCCAGCCCCAGCTCCCGCGCCATCGGGATGAGCTCACCCTCCACCGTGCGCTCCAGCAGCGAGTACTCGATCTGCAACGCCACCAGCGGCGCGAAGCCCCGGAAGAAGGCCGTCACCTGTGCCTGCGCCACCTTCCACGCGGGCGTGTCGGAGAAGCCCACGTAGCGGACCTTCCCCGAGCGCACCAGGTCGTCCAGCGCCCGCATCGTCTCCTCGATGGGCGTGTTCGCGTCCCAGGCGTGCATCCAGTACAGGTCGATGTAGTCCGTCTGCAGTCGGCGCAGCGACTCCTCACACGCCGCCATCACCGACTTGCGCCCCGCGCCGCCGCCGTTCGGATCCTTCCCGAAGAGGTTGCCGAAGAACTTCGTGGCGATCACCACCCGGTCGCGCTTCGCGGGGTCCTTCCCCAGGTGGTCCCCGATGATCTTCTCCGAGTGCCCGAACGTGTACACGTTCGCCGTGTCGATGAAGTTGCCACCCCGCTCGATGTAGTGGTCCAGGATGGCATTGGACGTCGCCACGCTGCTGCCCCAGCCCAGGTCCTCGCCGAACGTCATGGTCCCCAGGCAGAAGGGGCTGACGCGCAGGCCTGAGCGGCCCAGGGTGACGTAATGGTCGAGCGACATGGATTGGATTTCCTCGCGAAAGAAATGGCACGGCTTGCAAAAGAGCGCGGAGCCAATCCCAGACGCCTCCACCGCGCCAACCGCCTGGCATTCGGGACGTCCAATGTCAGACACGCTCCCGTGCCCATCCGACCTCCGGCGGACACCCGCGCGCCTCAGCCCTCCCGGGGCGCCTCCAACGCGCAGCCATACACCGGCGTGCCCCCGCCCTCGCCGTCCTCGCGCAGCACGCGCTCCAGCGCCTCGCGTCCCGGACTGTCGCCCACGTGTCCGCGCGCCACCGTGATGCCGCCGCTGAAGCGCAGGCGCCCGTCCGCGTCGTAGAGCACCACGTGCCCGGAGGTCGTCGCGCCGAAGCGCTTCGCCTCCAGGCCGTCCGGGTCGCTCAGCACCGTGACGCCCGGGATGCTCGCGGCCGTGCGCCACAAGTCGCCCTGCTCCCAGCCGTCCTCCAGTCCCTCCGGGCGCAGGAACAGGACGAAGGCCTTCGCGCGCCCGCCCCCGTGCTCCATCAACTCCGCCAGCTCCGCCAGGCTCGCCCGCGTGCAGGTGCACTTCGGATGCGCGAGCATCACCAGCACCGGACGTCCGGCCTGACGCGGCAGCCGCGTTCCCTCCGGCCACGTCACCGCCGTCAACGGCGCGACTCCAGGCGTCATCGAGTACCGGGCCAGCGCCGCGACGCCCGTGCCGATGCCGCCCAGCCACAGCGCTCCCGCGAGCACGAGCCATGCGCGGGTGGAAGGTCCCTTCATTCCGAACGACTCCTGGGAGGTGTCCGTCCACCGTGACGCTACCGGCACACGCCCCGGCGGCCGCCCACCCTGGAGGGCCGGGTCAATGTCCAATCTCCGTGTTCCTCCGCATGCCCTGCTGCGATAGGGAAGTGTTCATGCGAATCCTCTTCCCTGCCCTCCTGGGCATGACGCTGGCCGCCGTGGGGTGTTCGTCGTCCTCTGAAAATCCCGGGCCTTCGGATGAGCCCGTCATCGAGCGGGGTCCCAAGACCATCGAGGTGGATGGCGACCCCAACGGCCTCTGGTGGGACGCGGAGAGCGCGACCCTCTACATGGCCGACGACGAGAACAACCGCGTGCTGCGCTACCGCGACGGCGAGGGCATCTCGAAGGTGGCGGACCTGCCCACGGCGCCCGCGAACGGCCCGGGCCTGGGCGCGCTCGCGCGGCTTTCGGACGGCACGCTGGTGGTGGTGCGCTTCGGCGGTGGCACCGCGGGCGACGTCGTCTACGTCCGGCCGGATGGCACCTCCGCCATCATTCCCAACCTGCCTCCGGAGCGCCGCCGCATCGGCATCACCGTCACGGACGACGGCCAGCTCCTGGATGGCTACTTCGTGCGCAACAACAACGTGAACGTGGGCAGCGTGGCCCGCCTCACGCTGGAAGGCACCGAGCAGGAGGTCGTGGGAGCTTTGCAGAAGCCCGTGGGCGTGCTCGCGGTGGGGGACACGCTCTTCATCAGCGACCAGCTCGCGGGCAAGGTGTACCGCTCGCCACTGTCCGCGCCGTCGCAGCTGGTTCCCTTCGCCACGCTGTCCAGCCCGGACCTGCTGGCCGTGGGCCCCAACGACACGCTGCTCACCGGCAGCCGCGACGGCACCGTGCTGAGCATCCGTCAGACGGGCGAGGTCAGCGTGCTGGCCGGCGGCTTCCAGCAGCCGCACGGCCTGGCCTACGACGCGAAGAACAAGCGCCTCTTCATCGCCGACCATGACGGCACCCCGGAAGACGGCACGAACCACACCCTGCGCATCATCCCGCTCGAATGATCCGTTCGCTCGCCGTCCTCGTGCTCACCCTGCTGTCCGCGGCGGAGGCCCGCGCGCAGGCGCCCCGCATCACCCCGACGCTCGTGGGCGAGGTGGACTACCGCGTCCACGCCGACGACATCGAAGGCCACAACGGCTTCAACCTGGCGCGCTTCCGGTTGGGCGCTCGTGGCGAGCCCGTGCCCTGGCTCGCCGCCGTGGGCACCGCGGAGTGGGCGCAGGAGAAGCCCGCCATCGTCGACGCGTACGTGGACCTGTTCGTCATCACCGGCGTGCGTCTGTCATTGGGTTACGCGAAGACGCCGCTGTTCCCCACCGCGCGCGACCAGAGCATCGAGACGCTCCCCATTCCGGAGCTGTCGCTGGTGACGCAGGCGTTCTGGCCCCGCCGCGACCTGGGCGTGGAGGCGCAGTGGATGCCCGCGTCCCTGCCCCTGGAAGGCTGGCTGCGCCTGGGCAACGGCTCCGGCAGCCCGCTGGGCAATGACAACGCGCAGCCCTCCGTGGACGCGCGTCTGGACGTGCGCCACGGCGGCCTGCGCCTGGGCGCGGGCGCGCACGTGGAGGACGCGTTCGACCGGCCCGGCATCGGCGGACGGCTGCCGCAGGGCTTCCTCTTCTACCGGCCGCCACCCGTGTCCGGCTATCGCACCGTGACGGAGGCGCATGGCCGGCTGGACGCGGGACCCGTGCGCGTGGACGTGCAGGCGGCGGCCGCGTGGGAGCACCGCTCGCGCGACACGGACGGCAACCCGGCCACGCCGCGTGAATCCCTGCCGCTGTTGCGCAGCCAGGGCCTGGGCGTGGAGGCGTCCTGGGTGCTCACGGGCAAGCCGCGCGAAGGCGCGCAGTGGCCCCAGGCGCTCGCGGGCGTGGGCTCGGAGGGCATCCCCTCCGGCTCACTGGAGGTGGCCGCGCGCATGGAGCGGCTGTGGCTGGGACGTGGCGCCGCGGACGTGGAGCCCGGTGGCGCCACGGGCGGCGCGGTGTCCCTGCGCTGGTGGGTGACGAGCTTCCTGGGCGTGGGCGCCGCGGGCTACGTGAACCACTACGACACCCCGCCCGTGGAAGAGCCCACGCGCGACTGGACGTACCTGGCGCTCCTGCGCACCACCGTCAGCCTGCACTGAGCCGCGTCAGCGGTGGTGCGCGTGCTGGCGGTCCGCGTGGTGTTGCAGCTGGCGCCTCGCGGCCTCGAAGGCGTCCGTGACGGCCGTGTAGGCATCCGCGTGGGTCGCCGACTCCGCCGGTTCGCGATCCGCGATGATGTCCCTGCCCGGCACGTGCAGCTCCACGCGGACGTGGAAGTGATGCCCTTGCGCGTGGTGGCGGTGCGGTTCCTCCACCACCACGTTGCAGCCGGTGATGCCGTCGAAGAACTGCTCCAGCTTGTCCGCCTGGTCGCGGATGTGCTCGTTGAGGGTGTCGCTCGTCTCCATGCCCCGGTAGGTGATTCGCAGTGCGCGCTTCATCGTCCGCCTCGGGTAGGGCTCCGTGCTCTGGAGCCGGTGTGGATTCAAGGCATTGCATGGGCCCTGCCAACCGCTGGAGCCCACTGAAACACCTATAACGGCCCCACCGTGACGGGGCACGATGGGACGCGCGCCCCGGTGCGTGGGGCACGTTGACTCACGGCAGCTTGCGCAGGCGGGGCAGCAGCTCCGCGACGGGGCGCGCCATGTCCTCCGCGTCCAGGTACACCTGCACCGCGTGTCCCACGCCCTCCACGGGTTCAGCGAAATAATTGCGCTTGGTGGGCACCACCCACGCGAAACCCGTGCGCGGCAGGACGAAGCTGGGGGCGTTGCCGTAGGTGAGGAAGCCTCCCGTCCGCTCGCCCACCATCGGGGCGCCGGTCGCCTGGTGCAGGGCGTACGCTCCGCTCTCTCCCGACGACGCGGAGTCGCGGTCCACGAGCACCACGATGCGCCCCGTGAAGGGCGTCTTCGCGTGACCTTCCACACGGCCGCTGTCGAACACGGGGCGCGAGGGCTCCGGCGTCGCGGGCCACTTCGCGCGGAGGGCCTCACGCTCCGCCTTCGCCTCCGGTGTGTCCAGCCGGCCATCCATCGCCTGCCGCTGCACGCGCGAGTTCCATTCGAAGCACGGGTAGAAGGCGCCGTGCATCCACACCTCGCCGGAAGAGAACCACGGCCCGCGCACCATCGCGTCCAGCCACTCGTACACGTAGCCGTCGTCGCCACCGCTGTTGCCGCGCAGGTCGAACACCAGCAGCTTGTGCTTGCGGTGCTTCGGCGCGTCCGCGACGAACTGGCGCAGCCCGGCCTCCGCTTCCGGCGGGCCGGAGAAGCGGCGAATGGTGATGATGCCCACGTCGCCCTTCGGCTCGTACGTGTAGATGTCCTTCGGCGCGAACTGGCGGGCCGGACGCGGGGGCCGGACCTGGAGCGGCAGTGACGTGTCGCCGCACCGGAGCGTCCGCGCATCGCCCGCACCTCTCGCGGACACGGTGAGCCGCTGTCCTCTGGAACCGTCCGGCTTCAGCACCGGCGCCCACCGCAGCGTGTCCCCCTGCGCACCCGTCACGGTGTTCGCGTCGCAGGACTCCAGCTTGAGTCCCGGAGGCGCATCAGCCTGGTACTCACGGAAGGCGAGCCGTGGATCCTCGCGCAGCAGGCTCAAGAGTCCGGATGGACCGAAGTGGTTGTCCGTCAGCGCCTCGCGGATGGCGAGGGTCGGCGCGAGCACGCCGTCCTGGAAGGACACGGTGGTCCCGGACGCGGCCACCTTCGCGCTCCAGTCCGTGAAGAAGGCATCCGGATCAAACGTGCGGTGCGCGAGCAGCTCCGGCCAGCCGGAGTACGTGGTGCGCAGCAGCTGGTGCAGGAAGCGCACGTCCTCCGCCAACGCGGCGCCGTCCACGCGCGTCTCGGGCGTGGGCTTCGGGCGGCGGAAGGCCTCGCTCAGCACGGGGCTCTCCGGGTCGTAGCAGTACGCGGCGCCGGTGGTCCGCTGATCCAGATAGGGCCCTCGCGACGCGGAAGCCTCGGGTGTGTGAGGAGCCGCCGCCGTCAGCAGGGCTCCCACAAGCAGGGGAAGGGACATGCCTCCATTACGGCACGGTCCGCGGCGTCATTGCCTGCTCGTGTGCGTCAGCGACTCACGGTGAAACGGCTTCACGCGAAGAAGCCGTGGGCGTCATCGAGGGCGTCCGGCGCGTGCGGGACGCTCGCGAGGCGGGACGCGATGGCGGTCAGCCCCATCAGCTCGGAGACGGGATGGGGGCGCGGCCGGGCTCGACGACCTGCGGCCCTCGGCCGGGGAGCTGCACGCCCGCGTCGGACTCCTTCTGCGGTTCCTTCTCCAGGAGGCTCGCCTGCGCGCGGGTGCGGTGCAGCCCCTCGCCCACCCATTCGTAGGCCCGGTGCAGGAAGAAGGACGCCGCGCTGAGCGCGAAGACGGAGGCCACGAAGCGCGTCTCGCGAGGGCGCACCGTCGAAGCCACCATGAAGCCCGAGGCGACCCACGGCGTCAGGCAGAAGGGGCAGTCCAGCAGCTCGCCCAATGCACGCCGGGGGCCTTCGCCGCGCGCCTTCTCCACCACCTCGCCCGCGGTGCTGTCGGACTCGTAGCGCGTGAAGGGCGCGCGCAGCACACCGAAGACCCGGTCCAGGGACACCAGCCGGGTCACCGCGTGCGTCGCGACGCCGAACAGCGCCAGGTCCTTCCACCCCAGCCGCTCCGGCAGCCGCCGCCCGGAGGCGTTCATCCATCCCAGGAAGCCGGCCAGCGACGTGCCGAACGTCCCGATGAGCGCCGCGTACGAGCCCAGCGGATGATGTTCCGAGTCATAGCCGGCGAACGGTCCCGTCTCCTGAAGCGCTTTCATGGGGTGCACAGCCTCCGTGCCGCGAAAGCTGTGCATCCCCCCTGGCTCCAAGCATCCGGGCAGCCAGGCGCGCGGGCACTCGCTCCAGCGCGGCCCTACTCCGCCGCCGCCATGTCCAGGACCGCGGCTCCGCGCACGCGGCCTTCACGCAGGGCCTGGAGCGCCTCGTTCGCTGCGGACAGGGGAAACACCTGGACCTCCGTGCGCACGGGCACGCGTGGCGCCAACGCCAGGAAGTCCATCGCGTCCTGGCGCGTGAGGTTCGCCACCGAGCGCACCTGCCGCTCCTCCCACAGCACGGAATAGGGGAAGGACGGGATGTCACTCATGTGGATGCCGCCGCACACCACCACCCCGCCCTTGTCCACGGCCTTCAGCGCGGCGGGCACCAACGCACCCACGGGGGCGAAGAGGATGGCCGCGTCCAGCGGCTCCGGCGGCGGCGTGTCCGAGCCTCCCGCCCAGACCGCGCCCAGCTCGCGCGCGAACGCCTGGCCCTTCGCGTCGCCCTCGCGCGTGAAGGCATACACGCTGCGCCCTTGATGCCGGGCCACCTGGATGAGGATGTGCGCGGCGGCGCCAAAGCCATACAGCCCCAGCCGCTGGCCCTCCCCCGCCATGCGCAGGCTGCGGAAGCCGATGAGCCCCGCGCACATCAGCGGCGCGGCCTCCATGTCGCGGTACGACGGCGGCAGCGGGAAGCAGAAGCGCGCGTCCGCGACGGTGTACTCCGCGAAGCCCCCGTCGATGTCGTAGCCGGTGAAGCGCGCCGTGTCGCAGAGGTTCTCCCGCCCGGAGCGGCAGAAGCGGCACTGCCCGCAGCTCCAGCCCAGCCACGGCACGCCCACGCGCAGCCCGGGGACGAAGCCCTCCACCCGCACGCCCGCCGCCACCACCGTGGCCACGATTTCGTGGCCCGGCACCAGCGGCAGCTTCGGGCGCGTCAGCTCTCCATCCACCACGTGCAGGTCGGTGCGGCACACCGCGCAGGCCCGCACCTTCAACAGCACCTGCTCCGGCCCGGGCTCCGGGATGGGCCGCTGTTCCAGCCGCAGGCGCTGTCCAGGTGCGTCGAGCACCATCGCCCGCATGGTCCCTGCCATGGCCCGCCTGCCTCCCCACCCGTGCCGTTCACGGGTGTCGAAGACAAGCTATTCAGTGCCAGTTGACCCGGCCGCTGCCGGTGACCCGCACCTGCGTGGACAGCGCATGGCCGTACAGGTCCACGTTGCCGGACGAGTCGAGCAGGATGCTCGCCCCGCCCCCATCCACGTACGCGGACAGGGTTCCCGAGCCCCTCGACGTGAGGTTCACGTCCACGGCCCGGAGGCCCGAGGCCCCGATGCCACCGCTGCCGTCCAGCCAGGCATCGAGCCGGTTGGTGACTCCCGCGAGCGTCATGAAGCCGGAGCCATCCGTGCGGGCGCGCACCTGCTTCGCGGCCCCCTCCCACTTCAGTTTTCCGGAGCCGGACTGCGACAGGTCCACCCACTCCGCCAGGCCTTCGCCGGCCGCGCACAGCTCCATGTCGCCGGAGCCGCTGAGCTTCGCATCCAGGGTGTGCACGCCGCCGCAGAAGCTCAGCGAGCCGGAGCCCTTGGCCACCAGCTTCACGTCCTCCTTCACGTGCTCGAAGCCCTCCACGCGCAGCGAACCGGAGCCATCCTGCGTCGCGCCCAGCATGCGCGGCACGTGGACCTCCACCCGCGCCGTGCCCCGGGGTGCGAACGAGCCGTCCGTCTCGATGACCAGCGTGTTGCCGGGCGACACGAAGGTGCGCACGCGGTGCTGGAGGTTCTCATCGAGCGTGACCTTCACGTCCGGCGCGTCGCCCTCGCGCACCACCACCTCCAGCGAGCCCCGGTTCTCCACGGTGAGGAAGTCGGTCGCCACGCGCGATTCGGTGACGGTGTTGCCGTCGCCCTGAATCTCATCGGTGAAGTAGCAGCCGGACACCATCCCCGCTGCGAACACGGCCATCCCCAAACGGTTCCACATGATTCCCTCCCGGACTTCGAATCGAATGCCGCGTTAGAGCTGCACGCCCAGCAACACGCCCGGCCACACGCGCACGGTGGTGCGGCCTCCATCAGCGACGCTGCGCCACTCCGGCCCGATGCCCAGCTCCTCCCAACGGTCCCCGTTGTCCCAGGTCACGAGCGTGTTGCCGGTGACGCCGCCGATGAGCGCGAACCGCTTCGCCACCTGCCAGCCCGCCACCAGCCGCAACTGTCCCAGCACGTTCAGGCCGTCGCCATCGCGGAAGAGGTCGTCGGTGTGAACGCTGCTGCCAATGACGTCCAGGTCGAAGAACAATGGCCCCGCGGGGATGTGCGCGCCAAAGCCCAGTCCGCCCACGTAGCGGCGGCGGTGTGTCTCCGTGCCCGGGTTGAAGCCCAGGGTCAGCAGCGTGTGGAAGTGCCGTCCGCCGAACTTCACCGCGACGTTCGTGTACGCGATGTCACTGGCCCACGCCTGCACATGGGCCTGGCCATTGCCGATGAAGCTGAGAAGTCCCAGCGCTTCGCCCTGGGATTCGCGCGCCACGTTGATCAATCCCAGCTGGAGGCCGTCCACCTTCCCCGCGACGTTGATCAACCCCACCTGCGCGCCGGACACGTCCCCGCCTACGTTGAGGAGCGACAGCTGCGCGCCCTCCATCCGGCCCGCGTAGTTGAAACCCGAGGACGCCTGGAGGCCCGACAGTGACGGCGCGATGTTGGCGCCCACAGCGGCCTGGACGCCCTTGAGCGGTCCCGTCGCGATGTTCGCGCCCACCGTGAACTGGCCCCCCACGCCGCCCGAGCCCGCGATGTTCGCGCCCACGGAGAACTGGCCGCCGGACAGCGCGCCGCCCGCCACGTTCCCGCCCACGGCGAACTGGCCCGCCGCCGCCGTGCCCTTCGCGACGTTGAGACCCACCGCGGCCTGGATGCCCTCCAGGTCGCCCGTGACGACGTTGCCGCCCACGGCGAACTGCGCACCGGAAGCGGTGCCGCGCACCACGTTGGCCCCCAGCGCGAGCTGCGCGCCGGACAGCTCCTGGCCCACCCAGTTCGCCCCCAGCGACAGGGCGATGCCGTCCACCCGCTTCGCATGCGTCCCGAGCGCACCCAACGCGAACGTCGTGACGAGCCGCTCCGTGGCCGTGCCCGCGGTGCTCACGTGCGGCATGGCCATCAGCACCACCGGGACGTGGATCTCCTCCGTGTCCGAGCGCTGCTGGGCCACGGCGGCGGGCTGGGCAGGCTCACCGCCCGTCGCGGCCTCCACGAGGGGCGCGGGAGACAGCGCCGAGACCGGGATCGCGACGACCGTGGGGGGCTGATCCGCATCCGGGGCCGGTGCTTCCCGCACGAGCGCGGAGCCCGGCTCCGACACGGCGGTTCCTTCGGTCCGCTCCTCGGCGCCGGCCGCTCCCGCCGACACCGCCACCATCACGCCGACACACACCGCGACCTTGCGCTTCATCGCCTGGACCTTCCTGAAGGGATTCGAACGGGGCGTCCTCGCCCCTCGCGGCGAAGGGAACACCGCCCCACTCCAGAACTGTCACCTGCCCGTCTTCCCCCCTCACGAAGCCCGGTGTCCGGGGCTCCTGGCCGCTACGCTTTTCCCATGCGCCCGTCCCCTCCCCC
>NZ_RAWE01000209.1 GCF_003611695.1 Corallococcus carmarthensis
CCTCCCAGCACCCCGCCACCCCGGACGCCGTCCAATCCCGGCACCCAGCCTCGGGCGGCCACCAGTCCCGGCATGCGCGCCGTGAGCGCCGCCCGCGCGGCCCCGTTGGAGAAGCCCAAGGCGGAAGGCGCCCTGGGCAAGCGCGTCGCCGCGGAGACGTCCAACGTCGTCCTCAATGCCTTCTCCATCCTGAAGGAGCAGTTCGCGGACTTCCGCGCGAGCGACCGCTTCTTCAAGTACAAGGCCGGCATCGTCGCGGGGTGGATCATCCTGTCCGTCGCCAGCTTCGGCATCGCGTGCCCGGGCAGCTCCCTGGACACGGGTGACATGGACGCGCGCCTGGTGCTCAGCGACAAGCTGGACCGGCCCTCCGTCACCATCTGGAACGAGAGCAAGGACGTCTGGCGCGACGTCATCATCACCGTGAACAACGAGTACAAGGCGGTGGTGGCCGAGGTGCAGCCCGGCAACTTCGTCACCATCACGCCCAAGCAGCTGCTGGGGAAGAACGGCGGCTCCGCGCCCGCGGACCTCCGCTTCCAGGCGCTGACGATGAAGAGCTCGGACGACAACGCCGACCTCACGCCTTCCCTCCAGGAGGAGTGGAAGCGCCTCCTGGCCCCGAAGAAGTAGCCCGCCGCGGGTAGCAGCGCCCAGCCCCTGGAAACACGAAGGGCGCCCTCCTGAAGCAGGAAGGCGCCCTCGGTGCTTCTTCAGCCCGGCCGGACCTCACTCACGTGGGGCCCGGGCGCGGGGAACGGCTCAACCCTCGGTCTTCGCCTCGGCGGGAGCCTCGGTCGTCTCAGCGGCGGCCGGGGCCTTCGCGGGACGGTCCACCAGCTCGATGAGGGCCATCTCCGCGGCGTCGCCCCGGCGGAAGCCCAGGCGCACGATGCGGGTGTAGCCACCCGGACGGGAGGCGTAACGCTCCTTGTACTCGCTGAACACCTTCTGGAGGACCGTGCGGTCCTTCACGGTGCGGGCGGCAAGGCGCACGTTGGACAGGCCACCGCGCTTGGCGAGCGTGATGATGCGCTCCGCCAGCGGACGGACTTCCTTCGCCTTGGGAACGGTGGTGCGGATGGCCCCGTGCTCCAGCAGCGACGTGACCATGTTGTTCAGCATCGCGAGACGGTGGCTCGTGGTGCGGTGCAGCTTCCTTTGTCCGACCTTGTGGCGCATGCGCGTGCTCCGGGGCCTCTTCTTGAGAACCCCACCACTCCGGCCGTATCAGGTACCGGGTGGGAAGGACGGCCCCGACACCGGGGGCCGCCGTTGAATCGGGCCCTGTGTACCAGGGCCCCCTGCCCCGCGCCACCGTGAAGCCGTGTCGGTGGGGTGCGGAGCAGGTGCTTCAGGAAACGACGACGCTCAGGCCTTGGGGGCCGCGGGAGCCGGCGCGTTCTTCGGCGGCCAGTTCTCCAGCTTCATGCCCAGCGACAGGCCCATCTCCGCGAGGATCTCCTTGATCTCCTTCAGAGACTTGCGGCCGAAGTTCTTCGTCTTGAGCATCTCCGCCTCGGTGCGCTGGACCAGGTCACCGATGGACTTGATGTTCGCCTGCTGCAGGCAGTTGGCCGAACGCACCGACAGCTCCAGCTCGTCCACCGAGCGGAACAGGTTCTCGTTGAGCTTGGCCTCTTCCTTCGGCGCCTCGGCGACGACCGGCTCCTCGGTCTCGTCGAAGTTCACGAACACCGTGAGCTGCTCCTTGATGATCTTCGCCGCGTAGGCCACCGCGTCCTGCGGCACCACGGAGCCGTCCGTCCAGACCTCGAGCGACAGCTTGTCGAAGTCCGTGACCTGACCGACGCGCGCGTTGGTGACCTGGTAGTTCACCTTGCGGATGGGCGAGAAGAGCGAGTCGATGGGGATGGTCCCGATGGGCGCGCCCGCCACCTTGTTGGTGGACGCCGGCACGTAGCCCCGGCCCCGGCGGCACGTCAGCTCCATGCGCACCTTGCCGCCCTCGGACACGGTGCAGATGTGGTGACCCGGGTTGAGGATCTCCACGTCCTGGTCCGCGATGAGGTCGCCCGCCTTCACTTCCTTGGGGCCTTCCACCTCGATGCGCAGCGTCTTCGTCTCGTTCGTGTGCATCCGGAGGAGGACCTCCTTCAGGTTCAACACGACGTCCGTGACGTCCTCGGCCACCTCGGGGATGGTCGTGAACTCGTGGTCCACTCCCTCAATCTTCACGGAGGTGATGGCCGCGCCCTGCAGCGACGACAACAGCACCCGCCGCAGCGAGTTGCCCAGCGTCGTCCCGAAGCCGCGCTCCAGCGGCTCCGCCACGAACTTGCCGTACGTGGGGCTCAGCGAGTCCTGGTCCACTTCCATGCGGCGCGGCTTGATGAGGTCGCGCCAGTTCTTCGCAACAAACGTATCGGCCATGGGACTGCTCCTCGAAGCGTGCGCCATCACCCACATCCCCGCCAGGGTGGCGGGAGGACGGGCACGCGGGGGGACTGCGTAACAGCCTCGCCTGGCGCGCGCAGGACACGCCCTCCAGGCGACAAAGCAACGACGCCCCGGCCTCGTCGGCCAGGGCGTCCACTGCGGGAGGGACCCGGTACAGCGGGTCCGGCACCCAGGATTACTTCGAGTACAACTCGACGATGAGCTGCTCCTGGATGGGCATGGTCAGGTCCTCGCGGTTCGGGACCGTCTTGACCGTGCCCTTGAACGACTTCTTGTCCAGGTCAATCCACTGCGGAACGCCACGGCGGTCCACCGTCTCCAGCGCCTCGGAGATGCGGAGCACCTTGCGGCTCTTCTCGACCACTTCCACGGCGCTGCCCGGCTTCACGGAGAACGACGGGATGTTCACCCGGCGGCCGTTGACCTGGAAGTGACCGTGACGCACCAGCTGGCGCGCCTCGTTGCGCGTGTCCGCGAAGCCCATGCGGAACACCACGTTGTCCAGGCGGAGCTCGAGCTGCTGCAGCAGGTTCTCACCCGTCTTGCCCTTGGCCGCGGACGCGCGGTGGTAGTACCCGCGGAACTGGTTCTCGAGCAGGCCGTACATGCGCTTGACCTTCTGCTTCTCGCGCAGCTGCACGCCGTAGCCGGAGAACTTCACGCGGCCCTGGCCGTGCTGACCGGGGGGATAGGGGCGGCGCTCGATGGCGCACTTGTCCGTGTAGCAACGGTCGCCCTTGAGGTACATCTTCAGGTTCTCGCGCCGGCAGATACGGCAGGCGCTCGCGGTATAACGAGCCACGGAAACTCTCCTTGCAGATGGTCTGGAGCCGGGCCCGCGCAGCACGCGAGCCCCGGCCCGAAGCGGTGATTAGACGCGGCGGCGCTTGGGCTGACGGCAGCCGTTGTGCGGGATGGGCGTCACGTCGCGGATGAGGCTGATCTTCAGGCCGGCGGCGGCCAGCGCGCGCAGCGCCGACTCACGGCCCGCGCCCGGCCCCTTCACGAACACCGTCACGGTCTTCAGACCGTGCTCCATCGCCTTCGCCGCGGCGTCGCCAGCGGCAACCTGCGCCGCGAACGGCGTGGACTTGCGGCTGCCCTTGAAGCCGCGCGCCCCGGCCGACGACCAGGAGATCACGTTCCCGGACACGTCCGTGATCGTGATGATGGTGTTGTTGAACGTGGACTGGATGTGGACCACGCCGTTGAGGATGTTCTTCTTGCCCTTGCGCTTGCTCTTCTTCGCCGCAGGGGTCTCGCCACCCTCGGCACCGGCCGGCGCGGCGGCGGTATTGATCTCGTCAGCCATGTGAATCGCTGCTCCTGGGAGTAGGTGATCAACGCCCGCGCCTCACATGGAGTGAGGCTGCGGGCGCCAGAGGGTTTAGCGGGCCGGAGCGGCCGGCTTCGCGCGAACGATGCCTCGCTTGGGACCCTTGCGGGTGCGCGCGTTGGTGTGGGTGCGCTGGCCGCGGACCGGAAGACCCTTGCGGTGACGCAGACCCCGGTAGCAACCCAGGTCCATCAGCCGCTTGATGTTCATGGTCACCTCGCGCCGGAGGTCACCCTCGACCTTGTAGTTGGCCTCGATGATCTCTCGGATCTTTCGAGCCTGGTCCTCGGTGAGGTCCTTGGTCCGGGTGGTGAGATCGATGCCCGCCGCCTCGATGATGTCGTGCGCGGTCTTGTTACCGATCCCGTAGATGTACTGGAGCGAGATCACCGCGCGCTTGTTGGGCGGCAGATCGATGCCGGCGATACGAGCCATCTTCGGTCTTCCTTGTTGTGGAGTTGGTCTGAGGCTGAAGAGTCCCTGTGGGACTCTCTAGCCCTGGCGCTGCTTGTGCCGGGGGTTGGAGGCGCAGATGACGCGCACGATGCCCTTACGGCGAACAACCTTGCACTTGTCGCAGATCTTCTTGACGGACGCCCGAACCTTCATGGAGCGAACTTCCTTCCTTCAACGGAGAAAAGCACAACAGCCGGTCCGCACAGGCGGCCGGCGCGAATTACTTGGCCCGGTACGTGATCCGTCCACGGGTCAGGTCATACGGCGACAACTCGACCTTCACCTTGTCGCCCGGGAGGATACGGATGAAGTGCATCCGCATCTTGCCCGAGATGTGCGCGAGCACCTTGTGGCCGTTGTCCAGCACCACGCGGAACATCGCGTTCGGTAGGGGTTCCATAACGGTCCCCTCGACTTCGATGGAATCATCCTTCGGCAAGCGTCAACCTTCTTCCCGGACCACGAACCTTCTGGAAGCGCGGCGGGATAACACTTTGGTCCGTAAGTAGCAAGCGCCGCGCGATCTGAAATCTGGACCTCTATCAACACCTGCTGACATCACCCTATTTCACCCCGGGTCTGGGGCCCTTCATGAGCGCCGGGTGAGCACTTCCGGCCCCCGCTCCGAGATCAGGATGGTGTGCTCGAAGTGAGCGGACAACTTGCCGTCCACGGTGACGGCCGTCCACTCGTCCTCCAGGACCTCCACGTCGGGCGTTCCCTGGTTCACCATCGGTTCCACCGCCAGGACCATGCCCGGCCGCAGCTTCATCCCCGCCCCCGCCTGCCCATAGTTGGGCACCTGGGGCGGCTCATGCAGCTTCCGCCCGATGCCGTGCCCGACGAAGTCCCGGACCACGGAGAACCCCCGGGCTTCCACGTGACTCTGCACCGCGTGGCCAATGTCGCCGATCCGGTTGCCCGGCTGCATCACCCGGATGGCCTTCTCCAGGGATTGCCGGGTGGCGTCCACCAGGGCCTGGGCCTCCGGCGTCACCTTCCCCACAGGCACCGTGCGCGCCGAGTCCCCGAAGAAGCCCCGGTAGACCACCCCGAAGTCCAGCTTCATCAAGTCCCCAGCCACCAGCCGGCGCTTCCGGCTGGGGATGCCGTGGACCACCTCCTGGTTCACGGAGGCACAGAGCACGCCCGGGAAGCCGTGGTAGCCCTTGAACGCCGGCCTGGCACCCTTCTGGGCAATGAGCTTCTCGGCCAGGGCATCCAGCTCCCAGGTAGAGACGCCAGGAGCGACCGCCTTCTCCAACTCGTCCAGGATTTCACAGACGATCCGCCCCGCATCCCGCATCAGGGCGATCTCATCCGGGCTTTTGATCTCCATGGGGTTCATGCGCCCTTTTCCCTACCGGTCCGCTGCCCTGTCCGAAACCCGCGACCGGTGGGGCGGCAGTCCAGGCCGGACCTGCCCCCGTCCTACTGCCTGGCCTGGACTCAGGCAGGACGGCCGGCAGCCTTCTTGATCTCCTCGTAGATGCCTTCCGGAGACCCGACGCCGTCCACGCTCTTGAGCAGCCCCTTCTTCGCGTAGAAGTCCTTCAGGGGAGAGGTCTCCGCGTCGTACTTCTGAAGGCGCTTCTCGATGACCTCCGGCGTGTCATCCGGGCGCTGCACGAGCTCCGTGCTGCACTTGTCGCACAGGCCGGCGCGCTTCGGCGGGCTCTGGGTGACGTGGTAGACGGACCCGTCATTGGGGCACACGCGCCGGCCAGAGCCACGCTCGACCAGTGTCGAGTGCGGGACCTCGAGCGAAACCACCGCGTTCAGTTGCTTGCCCAGCCGCTCCAGCATCCGGTCCAGCGCGTCCGCCTGGCCCGGGGTGCGCGGAAAGCCATCGAGCACGAAGCCCTTGGCCACGTCCGACTCCTTCAGCCGCTCCTCCACGATGCCGATGACGACATCGTCCGGAACGTACTGCCCCGCGGCCATCAGCGGCCCGGCCACCTTGCCCAGCGGCGTGCCATCCTTCACGGCCTTGCGCAGGATGTCGCCGGTGGAGATCTGCGGGATCTGGAAGTCCACGTAGAGCTTCTTCGCCTGGGTTCCCTTCCCGGCGTTCGGCGGCCCCAAGAGGATGAGGTTCATGTCGCTCCTTTGCACCTGCGTCCACCCTTGAACGACGAGGCGCCCCTCCCCACCGTTGGGGAGAGGCGCCGGAACACAACCGACCAACGTCAGGCCGCCACGCGAACCCGACCACGGATGCGCGGACCGCGCGGACCCGCGAAGCCTTCGTAGTTGCGGCTGATGAGGTGCCCTTCAATCTGCTGCACCGTGTCCAGCGCCACGCCCACGACGATGAGAAGCGCCGTACCGCCGAAGGTGAACCGCACACCCAGCACGCTGCTGATGACGGACGGAATCACGCAGATGATGGCCAGGTAGATGGCGCCACCGAACGTGAGGCGGTTGAGCGTGCGCTCGATGAACTCCGCCGTCTGGCGGCCCGGGCGGATGCCGGGGATGTAGCCACCCTGCTTCTTGATGTTGTCCGCCACGTCATCCGGGCGGAAGGTCAGCGCCGTGTAGAAGTAGGAGAAGAACACCACCAGCAGCACGAACAGACCGTTGTAGACCCAGAGGTTGCCCTCGATGCTGCGCTGGAAGCCCTGCAGGAAGGGGAACCAAGCGCCCAGCGTCGCTGGGAAGGACAGCACCGCGCCGGCGAAGATGGGGGGAATCACGCCCGAGGCATTCACCTTCATGGGGAAGTACGTAGCCTGGCCCGCGAACATGCGCCGGCCCGCCATGCGCTTGGCGTACTGGATGGGTACCCGCCGCATGCCGCGCTCCACGTAGACCACCACGCCGATGATGAGGAGCATGAAGAAGAGCAGGCCCAGCACCGCGGCCACGTTCACCACTTCCTGCGTCGTCAGGTCCAGCAGCGTCTTCGCGCCGGGCAGCACACGCGCCACGATGCCCGCGAAGATGATGAGCGAGATGCCGTTGCCAATGCCGCGCTCGGTGATGCGCTCGCCCAGCCACATGATGAAGGCCGTGCCCGCCGTGAGGCTCACCACCGTCATGAAGGTGAACCAGAGGTTGTCGTTGGGCACCACCACCTGGTTGAAGCCGCCCTGCCCCGCGTCGGAGCGGCCCAGCGAGGCCAGCCACCGCGAGATGCCCACGCCCTGCACGACGGACAGAACGATGCTGCCGTAGCGCGTGTACTGGTTGATCTTCTGGCGGCCCGCGGCGCCTTCCTTCTGCAGGCGCTCCAGGCTTGGCACCACCACCGCCAGGAGCTGGATGATGATGGAGGCGCTCACGTACGGCATGATGCCCAGACCGAAGATGGACATCTGCTCCAGCGCGCCGCCGGAGAAGAGATTGAACAGCGACACCAGACCGCCCGATTGTTTCTGGGCGTCCATGAACGCGTTCATCGCGGAGCGGTCCACGCCCGGCGTGTTGATGAAGATGCCGATGCGGTAGACGGACAGCAGCACGAGCGTGTACGCAAGCCGGCTGCGCAGCTCCGCGATGCGGAAGACGTTGGCGAGGGCGTTCAGGGCCACGGTAATGCCATCCTCTTCAAGAGGTTCTGCCAGCAACAACAAACGCCCCTCTCCGGTTCCGGAAAGGGGCGCGGAAGCCTACACAAGGCTGGGGGCGCGCACCACATCACCGTGATGCGCGCCGGTCACGCCTACGCCCGGGGCTGGCGAGGAGCCTTGACGCCCTTGCCGGCGTGGGCCTTGGCGGCCGACTCCGGCTTGTGCGCCACCAGCGGGAGCTCCTCCACGGAGCCGCCCGCCTTCTCGATGTTCTCACGGGCCGCCGCGGACACCTTGTTCACGCGGACCGTCAGCTTCTTGGCGAGCTCGCCGTGGGCCAGGACCTTCACGCCGTCATAACGGCCCTTGACCAGGCCCGCCTGCTTCAGCGCGGCCTCGTCCACCGTGGCGCCCGCGTCGAACACGTGCTCCAGGTCGCCCAGGTTCACCACCGCGTAGGTGGTGCGGTTGGGCGGGTTGAACCCGAACTTCGGCAGGCGGCGCTGCAGCGGGCTCTGGCCGCCTTCGAAGCCTTCGAACCGCATGTTGCCGGAGCGGGCCTTCTGGCCCTTGCCACCGCGGCCGGCCGTCTTGCCCAGGCCGCTGCCCTGGCCACGGCCCACGCGCTTCTTGCGGTGCCAGGAGCCCTCAGGGCGCTTCAGATTGGTCAGGATGCTCATGATGGATCCTCAGTTCTCAGGCCTTGGCCTTGGCGGCCAGGCGCTCCAGGGCGCGGTCCCGGGCGACAATCTTCCGGGGCTTGCGGCGCTTGGGCGCCGGAGCCTCCTGGCTGACCGTCTCCAGGGAGACCAGGTGCTTCACCTTGAACACCATGCCGCGCACTGCCGGGGTGTCCTTCAACAGCCGCTCGTCGCCGAACTTCTTCAGACCGAGGCCCTTGATGGTGGCCAGCATGTCCTCGGAAGACCCCGAGAAGCTCTTCGTCAGCTTAACCTTGAGCGCCATGACTAGCCCCTCGCCTCGCCCGCGAGCTTCTGGGTCTCGACGTCCTTGCCACGCAGCCGCGCGACCTGCTCCGCGCTGCGCAGCAGCTTCAGGCCCGCAACCGTGGCCTTCAGCACGTTGTGAGGATTCCGCGAACCCTGGCTCTTGGTCAGGATGTTGCGGATGCCCGCCGCTTCCAGCACCGCGCGCACCGCGCCACCGGCGATGACGCCCGTACCTTCGGAGGCCGGCTTCAGGAGCACCCAGCCGGCACCGAAGTGCCCCAGGATCTCGTGCGGGATGGTGTGGCCCATGCGAGGAACGCGGAACAGGTTCTTCTTCGCGTTCTCGCCGCCCTTGCGGATGGCCTCGGGGACTTCGTTGGCCTTGCCCAGGCCCACGCCCACGTGCCCGTTGCCATCGCCCACCACGACAAGCGCGGCGAAGGAGAACCGGCGGCCACCCTTCACCACCTTGGCCACGCGGTTGATGTTCACCACGCGGTCGGTCAGGTCCAGATCGTTCGGATTGATCGGAGTTGCCACTTGAGGAATTCCTTTCTGGTACCTAGAACTTCAGGCCGGCTTCGCGCGCGGCGTCGGCCACGGCAGCGATGCGCCCATGGTAGGGGAAGCCGTTGCGGTCGAACACCACCGCATCGACGTTGGCGGCCTTGCACTTCTCCGCGATGAGGGAGCCCACGCGCTTCGCGTCGGCCTTCTTGTCGCCCTCGTCCTTGCCCTTCAACTCCTTGGACAGGGACGACGCATACGCCAGCGTGCGGCCGGTGGAGTCGTCCACCACCTGCGCGTAGATGTGCTTGAGGCTCTTGTACACCGTAAGCCGCGGGCGCTCGGTGGTACCCGAGAGCTTCTTGCGGATGCGGTTCTTCCTCTTGAGGCGCTGCTCGACAGTCTTGGACATGGCTGCTTCCTTTTCCGTCCGGCGGCGATGCGGCCTTCCGCCACCGGATGAGTCCGCCAGGCGTCAAGGCCCGGCGGGGTTGAATGCTCGGCGAAGACGCGGCGACGACTAGGTCGTTCCGGTCTTGCCCTCCTTACGACGGATGCGCTCCTCGGCGTACTTGATGCCCTTGCCCTTGTAGGGCTCCGGCGGACGCAGCGAGCGGATGTTGACCGCCGTGGCGCCCAGGGATTCCTTGTCCGCCGAGCGGAGCGTGAGCCCCACCGTGGGAAGGCTGTCCTCGGTGCGCGAGACCTTGTCGACTTCCGCCGTCACGCCCTCCGGCAGGTTGAACACCACCGGGTGGGAGTAGCCGAGCGAGAAGTGGATGGCCTTGCCCTTCACTTCCGCGCGGAAACCAACGCCGCGGATGTCCAGGCGCTTCTCGAAGCCCGTGGACACGCCCTTCGCCGCGTTGGCGAGGATGGTCCGCGTCAGGCCGTGCAGGCTGCGGGCCTCGCGCGAGTCATCCTCACGCTGAACCGTCACCTGGCCGTCCTTCACCTCCACCTTCACCTTGGCGGGGAGCTTGACGGACAGCTTGCCCTTGGGGCCTTCGAAGTTGACCTGCTGGTTGGCGACATTGACCTTCGTCTTGTCACCAAGCTTGATCGCCAGTTTTCCAATCCGACTCATGATTGCCTCGTGCTGTCGTCGCCCAGGGCGCGCTCCTCGCGGGGCGCTACACCCAGGCTCCTGGCTAGTAGACCGTGCAGAGCAGCTCGCCGCCGACCTTCTGCTTCCGGGCCTCGGTGTCCACCAGGATGCCGCGCGAGGTGGAGAGGATGGAGATGCCCATGCCGCCGAGCACCGGCTGGATGTCGCGCACCGCGACGTAGCGGCGCAGGCCGGGCTTCGACACGCGGCGCAGGCCGGTGATGGCCGGGCTGCGGTCCGGGCCGTACTTCAACTGGACGGTGATCTCGCTCTGCGGCGCGACCTCGTGGATCGTGAAATCCCCGATGTAGCCCTCGTCCTTGAGGACCTTGATGATCTCCACCTTGAGCTTCGAGTGGGGAATGAGAACCTTGTCGTGCCGCGCACGCGAGGCGTTGCGCAGGCGGGTCAGCATGTCGCCGACGGGATCATTGACCGGCATGAAGCACCTTCAAGCTAAGCAGTGGCCCCTTCAGGGACACACCGCGCTCGCGACCACCACGCCTGCCGGGCCCATCCCGGGGGTTCGCGGAGACCGCCACTTCCCTTCCACTTCAACCGGCAACCGCCCTGCCCTCTTCAGGACAGGGACGGCTTCCGGGCTCCAGCGTCTACCAGGACGACTTGGTGACGCCAGTGATCTCACCGCGCAGGGCGCGGTGACGCAGGCAGATACGGCACATCTTGAACTTGCGCAGGAAGGCGCGAGGACGACCGCAGAGACCGCAGCGGTTGTACTGACGCACGGGGAACTTCAGCTTGCGCTTCGCCTGGGCAATCTTGGAGAGCTTGGCCATGATCGATGGGAGTCCTGGGCTCGGTCCTACTGACGGAACGGCATGCCGAAGTGACGCATCAGCGCCAGTCCCTGCTCGTCGTTCGGGGCGGTGGTGACGAAGCTGATGTTGAGCCCCTTCACCTTCTCGATCTGATCGTAGTTGATTTCAGGGAAGATGATCTGCTCGCGCACACCAAGCGTGTAGTTACCCTTCCCGTCAAAGGCCTTCGGGGACACGCCCTTGAAGTCACGAACGCGCGGCAGCGCGACGGTGATGAGGCGGTCCATGAACTCGAACATGCGGTCGCCGCGCAGCGTGACGGCTGCACCGATGGCCTGGCCCTGGCGCAGCTTGAAGTTCGCGATGGACTTGCGCGCGCGGGTCACGACCGGCTTCTGACCGGTGATGGCAGCCAGCTGGTCCACCGCCGACTCCAGGATCTTGTTGTTGGCGAGCGCCTCGCCCAGACCCATGTTGACGACGATCTTCTCCAGCCGCGGCACTTCCATGGGGTTCTTGAGCCCCAGTTCCTTCATCAGCGCGGGGACGCCTTCCGAACGGAAGCGGTCCTTGAGGCGCGCCGAGCGAGCCTTCAGACCCTCTTCGATGTTCGCGGCGAAGCCGACCTTCTTGGCTTCTTCCTTCCCGCGCTTCTTGCTCTTCTTTTCCTTCGAGTCGGCCTTCTTCTCGTCAGCCATCTTTCAGTCCCCTGCTTCGGAGCGCCGTCATGGACCCAGCGCGTCCGATCAGTCCTGCGTCTAGAACGTGGAAACACCCGGAGGGCTCAACCATTTCAGCCCTCTGGACGTGCACGCCCGCTTGCCCCACCACGAGGTGGGGCAAGGGGCGCGCATACATGCCCGAACACCGACCCCTAGTCAATCAGGGCGTCACACTGCTTGCAGAACCGCTTGGAGGACTCCCCCTCCTTGCGGATGCCGACGCGGGTCGGCTTGTCACACTTGGCGCAGACCACCTGGACGTTCGAGAGCGCGATGGTACCCGGCTTCTCGATGATGCCGCCCTCGGGGCTCTGCGGCGTCTTGCGCATGTGGCGCTTGACCAGGCGCAGACCCTCGACCGTCACGCGGCCCGCCTCCCGGTCGACCTTCAGCACCTTGCCGCGCTTGGTCGCCGGCGTCTTCTCCGAGCGCTCTGACCCGGAGATGACCTGGATGGTGTCACCGACTTTCAGCTTCTGCATGGCTTCCTCACTCTGGCTGTTCGCCGTCAGGCCTGCGTCCTCTTAGAGGACCTCGGGCGCCAGCGAGATGATCTTCATGAACTTGCGGGCACGCAGCTCACGGGCGACCGGCCCAAAGATGCGCGTCCCGATGGGCTCCAGGTCCTTGTTGATGAGGACCGCCGAGTTACCGTCGAACTTGATGTAGCTGCCATCCGCACGACCCACCTCGCGACGGGTGCGGACGATGACGGCCTTGGCCACGTCACCCTTCTTCACCTTGGAGTTGGGCAGGGCCTCGCGGATCGACACGACAATCACGTCGCCGATGGAGGCGTACTTGCGCTTGGAGCCGCCGAGAACCTTGATGCAAAACACCTTCTTGGCGCCCGAGTTGTCGGCCACATCGAGCACACTCTGCATCTGAATCATGTGAAGTCTCCTCTTGCTCGAACCCGTCCACGCGCTTCATGGCGCACGGACGCGGTGTGGCCTACCTAGACGTTCTTGCTCTTCTCCAACACCTCGACCACGCGCCAACGCTTGTCCTTCGAAGCGGGCTTGGTCTCGGCGATGCGCACCCGGTCACCCTCGTTGATGGTGACCTTCTTCGGGTAGTCGTGATCCTCGACGTGCGCCTTGTACTTCTCGCGCAGGCTCATGATCTTCCCGTACTTCGGGTGGGGAGCACGACGCTGGACGGTGACGACCACCGTCTTCTGCATCTTGTTGGAGGTGACGATGCCCACGCGGGTCTTGGGACGACCCCGGGTGGAGGTCTCGGCAGCGGGCGTTTCGGTCGCTTCAGCCATGTTGGTTCTCACTGTCTGTCATGCACCCGGGCCCTCTGCCCGGATGGCCACGAACATCCGGGTGAGCCCGGATGCCCGCGGATGCACTGCTACTACTACCCCGCCTTCGCGGCCCGGGCCTTCTGGCCCAGGACGGTGAGGATGCGGGCCAGATCACGGCGGTGCTGCACGCCCTCAGCGGGGCTGTCCAGCGAGCCGGTCCGACGCTTGAGCCGATCCTGGACCAGCGTGTCGCGCAGTTCCTTCGCGCGGTTCTGCAGGTCGTCCGTCGACAGGTCCTTCAGTTCCTTCGCAGTCGCCATCTTGGTCTCCTCGGCGCGGGATGCGGGCGCCCTCCCCTGTCACCAGGTGGAGCGCCCGTCCCGGCGGTGCGTGACTACAGCGAGAGCTCGCTGCGGCGCACGATCTTGGTGAGCACCGGCAGCTTCGCCTGCGCCAGCTTCAGCGCACCGGTGGCGATCTCCTGCGTCATGCCCTCCATCTCGTAGAGGACGCGTCCCGGCTTGACGACCGCGACGTAGTACTCCACGCCACCCTTACCGGTACCCATACGGGTTTCGGCGGGCTTCTTCGTGATGGGCTTGTCCGGGAAGATCCGGATCCAGATCTTGCCGCCGCGCTTCACGTGGCGGGTCATCGCGATACGGGCCGCCTCGATCTGGCGCGAGGTGATCCATCCCGGCTGGAGGCTTACCAAGCCGAACTCACCGTAGGTGAGGTCGCTGCCGCGGTGGGCCGAGCCGAACATGCGGCCCTTCTGCATCTTGCGGTATTTGGTTCGAGCAGGCTGAAGCATGGTCGATGTCCTTCGTGCCTTCCGTGCAGGGCGGGTCTGTTAAACCCGCCCCACAGGGGGCGTCTTACCGGTTGGTGGGCATGGGGGCCTGGCCGCCCTTGCCGGGGAGGACCTCGCCCTTGCAGATCCAGACCTTGCAGCCAATCTTGCCGTAGGTCGTCTTCGCCTCGGCGAAACCGAAGTCGATGTCCGCACGGAGGGTGTGCAGGGGCACGCGGCCCTCGCGGTACCACTCGTAGCGGGCCATCTCGGCGCCACCCAGGCGGCCCGAGCAAGCGACGCGGATGCCCTTGGCCCCGAACTTCATCGCGGTCTGCAGCGCCTTCTTCATGGCGCGGCGGAAGGCGATGCGGCGCTCGAGCTGCGTGGCGATGTTCTCCGCCACGAGCTGCGCGTCGGTCTCGGCCTTGCGGACCTCGACGATGTTCAGGAAGACCTCGTTCTTGGTGAACTGCTGCAGGTCCTTCTTGACGGTCTCGATGCCCGCGCCGCGCTTGCCGATGACGATACCCGGACGCGCGGTGTGGACGTTGACCTTCACCTTGTTGGCGGCGCGCTCAATCTCCACCTTGGACACGCCCGCGTGGTTCAGCGACTTCTTCACGAACTCGCGGATGCGGATGTCCTCGTGGAGCCACTGGGCGTAGTTCTTGTGCTCGAACCACTTGGAGTCCCAGGTCTTGATGACGCCGAGCCGGAACCCGATCGGATGTACTTTCTGTCCCAAACTGAATCTCCTTGGTGCGTCCGGGCGGGGCCCGACGGGTCCTACTTCTTGGCCTCGGCCAGCACGACGTGGACGTGGGCAGACTTCTTCTGGATGGGCGTCGCGCGCCCCATGGCGCGCGGCATGAACCGGCGCTGGGTGGCGGCCTGGTCCACGGAGATGGTCTTGACGTAGAGCGTATCCACGTCGACCTGACCCTTGGACAGGTCCGTCGCGTTGGCGACGGCGCTCTTGATGAGCTTCTCCACCGGCCGCGCGGCGGCGCGCGGGGTGAACTTCAGGATGTTCAGGGCGGCCTCAACAGGCTTGCCCCGGATGAGCGCGGCAACAAGGGACAGCTTGCGCGGGCTCATACGCAGGTGACGCAGATGTGCAGTCGACTCCATGGTCATCTCCTCAGGCTCTCAGGCGTGCGAACGGGCTACTTGCCCGGGGCCTTGGCGACCTTCTTCTCCGCCGAGTGCCCGCCGAAGGTGCGCGTAGGAGCGAACTCGCCGAGCTTGTGGCCCACCATGTTCTCCGTCACGAACACCGGAATGAACTTCTTGCCGTTGTGAACGGCGAAGGTGTGACCCACGAACTCAGGGAGAATCGTGGAGCGCCGGGACCAGGTCTTGACGACCGCCTTCTTGTTCGCGGCGATCATCCCCTCGATCTTCTTGAGGAGGTGATCGTCAACGAACGGACCCTTCTTAATCGAACGAGCCATGTTTCAAATCCTCTTACTGGCTGCGCGCGCCCTGGCGGCGGCCGCTCACGATGAACTTGTCGGTGCGCTTGTTGGTGCGCGTGGTGAGGCCCTTGGTCTTCTTGCCCCACGGAGACACCGGATGCGGGTTACCCTGGCCGGACTTACCCTCACCACCACCGTGCGGGTGGTCGACAGGGTTCATCGCCAGACCGCGGACGGTGGGACGGATGCCCAACCAGCGGCTCTTGCCCGCCTTACCGATGCGGATGATTTCGTGCTCGATGTTGCCCACCTGGCCGACGGTGGCACGGCACTCGATGAGCACCTTGCGCACGGCGCCCGAGGGCATACGGACCTGGGCGTAGCGCTCTTCCTTGGCCATCAGCTGGCCGGAGGTGCCCGCGGAGCGGATGACCTGGGCGCCACGGCCCGGCTTCAGCTCCACGTTGTGGATGACCGTACCCACCGGGATGTTCTGCAGCGGCAGGCTGTTGCCCGGCCGGATGTCGGCGGTGGCGCCGGCGAACACGGTGTCGCCCACGCTCAGGCCCACGGGGGCCAGGATGTAGCGCTTGTCGCCGTCCGCGTAGTGCAGGAGGGCGATGTTGGCGGTGCGGTTCGGGTCGTACTCAACCGCGACGACCTTGGCCGGCACGCCGTCCTTGTCACGACGCTTGAAGTCGATGACGCGGTAGCGGCGCTTGTGACCGCCACCCTGGTGGCGGCGGGTGATGTGACCGTGGACGTTGCGGCCACCGGAGCGCTTGATGGGCTCGGTGAGAGACTTCTCCGGCGAGTCCTTGGTGATGTCCGCGAAGTCGGACACCGTCATCAAACGGCGGGCGGCGCTTGTCGGCTTGTACTTCTTGATGCCCATGGTGTGTTCCTCTCAGGCGGATCTGTCGCCAGTGGCGTCAGACCGCTCCCCCTTCGAAGAGTTCGATCTTGTCACCTTCCTTGAGGGTGACGACCGCCTTCTTGAAGTTGGGGCGCTGGCCGATGCTCTTGCCCACCCGCTTCGTCTTGCCACGCACGATGTTGGTGCGAACACCCTCCACCGTGACCTTGAACAGGGACTGGACCGCGCGGGACACGTCGTGCTTCGTGGCCTTGCGGTCCACGATGAACGAGTACTGGCGGAACTTCTCCCGGGCCTTGTCCAGCTTCTCCGTGATGAGCGGGCCCTTGATGACGTCGTTCAGATTCATGACAGGGACCCCTCGAGCGCCTTCGCGGCGGCGGAAGTCAGGACGACGTGCGAGTGCTTGAGCACGGACTCGAGGTTGAGACCCTCGGGCGGCAGCACGTCGAACTTCGCCAGGTTGCGCACGCTGCGGTGCAGGTTGGTGTTGCCACGCTCGTCGATGACCAGCGCGTTCTGGAGCTTCAGACGGCGCGTGAGCACCTCGAAGGCCTGCTTCGACTTCGGGGCGTCCAGCTTGAAGCCATCCAGGATGATGAGCTGCTTCTCCCGGGCGCGCAGGGACAGCACGGCGCGCAGGGCACCGCGGCGGACCTTGCGGGGCGGCCGGTAGAAGTAGTCGCGGGCCTTGGGGGCCATCGCCTTGCCGCCGCCCACCCAGTGGGAAGCGCGGATCGAGCCCTGGCGGGCGCGGCCGGTGCCCTTCTGCTTCCAGGGCTTCTTGCCGCCGCCGCTGACGAGCGAGGTGTTCTTCACCCCGACCGTGCCGCGGCGCCGGTTGATCTGCTGCATCTTCGCCACCTCGTAGAACAGGTGGGTGTTCGGCTCGGCGCCGAAGATCTCGTCGGAGAGCTCGATCTCCGACACCTTCTTCAAATCCAGGTCGACTACGTCAAACTTCGCCATGGCACTTTCCTCGGGGGTCAGAGTGAAACCACTCCGACGCCATCCCGCTTCCTAGGACTTGATCTCGACGTCAACGCCGGCAGACAGATCCAGCTTCATCAGCGCGTCCAGCGTCTGCTGGGTCGGCTCGAGGATATCGAGCAGGCGCTTGTGCGTGCGGATCTCGAACTGCTCGCGGCTCTTCTTGTCCACGTGCGGCGAACGCAACACGGTGAACTTGTTGATGCGCGTCGGCAGGGGGATCGGACCGGCCACCTTGGCGCCCGTGCGCTTGGCCGTCTCGACGATCTCCCCAGCACTCTGATCCAGGAGCTTCGAGTCGTACGCCTTCAGCCGGATGCGGATCTTCTGTGTCGCCATTCGCAAGAACCTCTTTGAACGACCTCTGGGAACCGTGAGGCGGTACGCCCGTCAACGCCTGGATTTCAGAGAACCGTTTCTTCGGAACGAAGGGGCGCGGTGTGTACCACCACACCCCATGGGTTGCAACTGGATTTCCACCGGCTCCCCGAACCGCCCCCAAGGGGCCGTCCGGAGAGCTGGTGGGCTGAATACTACGCGATGATTTCCGCCACAACTCCCGCGCCCACCGTACGACCACCCTCGCGAACGGCGAACCGGAGCTCCTTCTCCATCGCGACCGGGGTGATGAGCTCCACCTCGATGGCGATGTTGTCGCCCGGCATGACCATCTCGACGTTGTCCGGCA
>NZ_RAWE01000020.1 GCF_003611695.1 Corallococcus carmarthensis
TTTTCCGGTGGCAATGTCGGAGGGGTCACACCCGTTCCCATCCCGAACACGGAAGTTAAGCCCTCCAGAGCCGATGGTACTCCGCGGGAAACCGCGTGGGAGAGTAGGTCGCTGCCGGATTCTTTTTTGAAAGCCCCTGGTGCCGCAAGGCGCCAGGGGCTTTGTCTTTGCGGGCTGGTGCTGCCTGGCGCGGCCGCATGCTTCTTCGTGGATTGATCCGACGGCGTGCGAACGTACGGCGTACTGGCTTTGAGGCTGGCCTGACCCTGCCTGCTTTTGCTTGAGTGGCGCTCCTTCCCCCTCTCTGGACAGGAGCCTCTCGCATGCATCTGCTTCGAATCTACGCCGCTGGGCTGTTCGCGCTGGGGCTCCTGCTGGCACCCTCTGAATCCAAGGCGCAGCAGCCCGGGGTTCGCCTGGGCGTGGGCGCGGACTACTGGGTGGACACCAGCGCCGCCTTCAACTTCACGCTCGGCGTTGAGGGGCATGTCGCGGGCCCGGTCTTCGTGGGGGCCCGGTTCGGCGCGGTGCTCGTCACCGACGGCAACATCATTGGCGTGCCGCTGGACATCTCGCTTCGCGCGACGGTGGGCCGCACCGTCTACATCGAAGGGCTCGCGGGGCCGTGGATCTTCTTCAAGGGTGACACCTTCAAGGCCCACGCGGCGTTTGGCTTTGGCCTCCAGGGCAAGGCCGCGAGCATCGGCGTCGAGGTGGGTTACCTCGACCCGAACCCGATCATCGGACTGCGGCTGGGCTACAAGTTCTGAAGCCGTGCCTCAGTAGTGCGGGGGGCGCTCCTGCTGGCGGGCGTCCACCAGGCCCGGCTCGGCGTCCAGCTTGCGCTTGAGCCGGTCCAGCTCCGCTCGGAGCGCGTCGATGACGCGTCCCTGCTGGTAGAGCACGTCGCTCAACTCCTGCAGCAGCTCCTGCTGCTGCGTGTAGCGGATTTCCAGCTCGACCAGGCGCTTGTCTTCCATTGCTGTCTTCTCCGCTCGGGGACCGTGCCCCATGAATACCTTCGAATACCTGCAGCGCGCCCGCGAGCTGCTGGGGCGCGGACAGCCCGAGCTGGCGGAGTCCGCGCTGAGTGACGCCATCGATGCGGCCGTGGCCGCGGAGGACCTGGTCCTGCTTACCCAGGCCCGGTTCGCCCTGGGGGAGCTGCTCTTCCAGCAGGGCCGCGATGAAGAGGCAATCCCCTTCCTCCAGGCCGTGGTGCGCACCGAACGGGCCGACGGGTCCGTGGACGCGCCGGTCATCGCCTCCGCGCGGATGCTCCGGCAAATCCGGGGGCAGGAACCGCGCTGAGCCTCCCCTGCGCTTCAGGGCAGCCGGCACTGCTCCCGGATGGTGTCCATCCGCTGCGGGAAGCGGCGCTCCAGATCCGTGCGTGTCTGGCGAGCTCCCTCGAGCTTTCCTGCCTTCACCTGGAGGGTGCAGAGGGTGCCCAGCGCTCGGGTGTCGGAGACGTCCAGACGGTCCGCCTGGCGCAGGGCCTCCTCGGCGGCGTCCTGATTTCCCAATTGGAACCAGGCGATGCCCAACTGGAAGTGACCTTCCGCGAGCTTCGGGTCCTTCTGCACCGCCTGCTGCAACAGCCCCACGGCTTCGCGGTTCCGGCCCTCCTTGGTGAGCACCAGCCCCTGTTCCACCAGGAGCCTGGCCGCGGGGACCTTTCCCTCCAGGGAGGTGAAGACCTTCAAGGCGTCCTCGGGCCTTCCCATCCGGCTGAGCAGCCGGCCGTAGCGCACGCCGACGAGAGGGTCTCCTGGAGCCCGGCCGTAGGCCCGGGAGAGGGCCTCCGTGGCACCCTCGATGTCGCCCTTCTCCTCGCTCAGGTCCGCCCGGAGCAGCTCCGCCCGCGGGTCCGCCGGCGCGAGCTTCTGTGCCTTGCCGAGCGACTGCTCCACGCAGCGGGACATCCGCTCCCGGTCGCAGATGCGCGCGAGCAGGAGCTGGGTTTCCAGCGCGTTGGGGTCCCGTCGCTCGGCTTCCAGGGCCAGGTCGTGCGCTTCCGCCGGGGCTCCTTCGCGCAGGAGTTCCGCCGCCGTGCGCAGGTCCGCCGCCGTGGCCTTGTCGTTGTGCTTCAGGGGCACCAGGAACCGCAGGCGGCCTTCCACGTTGTCCGTGGCCCGGGCGATGGCCAGCTCCTGCTCGGGCATGTCGCGGGGCAGGAACAGTGGGATGACGTGGACAACGAGCGCTGCCCCACAGACCCAGAGAACGCTCCGGAGCCCCTGGTCCCAGCGCCGGCCGGTTCCCTGCGCTGGTTCGTTCGATGGGTCGCTCATGAACGCGTTTCTAGACGGCGCGGAGGTGGGGGCGCAGCCCCGAGGGTAGCTCCATCTCGCAGCTCCAGCAGAGCTCGAAGTTGGCGGGATTCTCCTCGCCGCATCGCGGGCATGTCACCGAACGGCTGGCGGCTTCCTGGTTGGCCTGGAGCTCCGCGAGGACCTGGCGCCCGGCTTCCAGTTCCTGGGGCCACAGCCACAGCTCCACCCAGGCTTCGGTGCTGGGGATCTCTCCGCTCAGCGGGACCAGGGACTCGCCTCGGATGTCGACCGAGAGCCCGGCTGATTCCAGGGCCCCCGCCAGCATCCGCGCCTCTCCGACCGTGCGGTGCACGGAGAACTGCACGCGCTTCATGCTTCTTGTCTGTCAGAACCGGGCCGCCAGGGCAACCTGCCCCGGTTGCTCCCCTGCTGTGCCCTGGCCGACGTGGCCCTCACGGGCCGTGTGGCCCCGTCATTCGTCGTGGCGGAGTTGGTGCGGCAGGACGGCGTGCGCGTGGCGGGGAGCTCGTGCGTGGAGCTCCGCCGTCAGCAGGGCGTCCAGCTCCGCGAGCAGCCGATCATACCCGCCACCGGCCCCCTTCGCGGGCAGCCGCTCCGTGGCGAGCCTGAGGCGGGGTGTCTCCTCGTCCTCGAAGGCCAGGGTCACCGCCAGGCCGTCCGGGCCTCCCGCTTGCGGCGCGAGGGTGGCGGGCTCGGGCTCCCGCTGGAGGGTTTCCAGCAAGGGGGCCAGCCGGCGGATCTCCTCCTGGGTCAGGTCCCGCTCCACCACCGGTTCGCCCTGTTCCAGGACGCGGAGGTGCTTCAGTCCCTCCACTCGCAGCGCCTGCGCTCCAGTGTTCGTCCGGCCACTGCGCTCGTAGGTCACCGTCTTCACGCGCCGTACCTCCCTGGGGTCAAGGAGTAGGCATTCGCCTCCTCCTCGGCATCCCAAGGAGGCCGCGACGGGTGCTCCGGGTCCCGGAACGACAGCCCGAGCGCCCGGTGCCGGACACTGTGCAGCGTCCCCTGGGCCCCTGCTCTTCCTGGGAGCGCCTCCCTACCGTGCCTTCCATCCGGGCGCCCATGTCCGGACACAGGGAGGCCGCCGAACGATGAGCAAGCACAAGAACCCGAGCCCGAATGATCAGCGCTCCAACACGAAGAACCCCGAGCGCCCGGAGCACAAGACCCCGCAGGACAACCGCGCCAACCAGATGAACCCGAACCGTCCTCCGAACCCGCCGTCGAACATGCCCTCCCATGGTGGCGGCATGACGGGCGGGGACGACTCCTCGAAGCGCTGAACGAAACAGGAGAGGCCGGCCGCGCGTTCGGGCCGGCCCCTCCTTGGGACGTTGTCCTAACGAACGCGCGGCGAGCACTCGCCTTCGCCGCGGTAGTGGCCCACGGTGCGCACGAGCGCCGTCACGAAGTCGCGCAGCGTCCGCACGCTGCCCGCGCCTCCCGTGCCGTACTGGTTCGACGGCAGCGACGTGAGGTCCACCAGGCCCAGTTCATCCAGGGTGATGTCGCCGTCCGGGCCGACGATGCCCGTGCTGTCCGCGGCGGCGATGGCGTCGAAGCGCATCTTCGCGTCGGCCGACTGGAGGTCGTCGAAGAAGAGGTGGTCGCCGTGGATGGTGAGCTGAACCGTCTCCGTGCCGCCCTTGGGCACCGTCACGCCGTTGCCGATGTCCTCGTTCTCGCAGTGCTCGTAGACGGTGTTGGTGGGGAAGCCCCAGCGGAAGCGCTTCGTCACGGTGCCCTTGGTGGCCGTGCCTTCGACGTAGACGGACCAGCCTTCGGTGTTCATCCGCGTCACGTCCTCCGCGTCCGCGTTGCCGGCGGTGGCGTCCGTGACGGGGGCGATGGCGTAGCTCACCTCGTCCCATTCCGCGGAGGCCAGGTCGTTGAACGTCGCGACGTCCACCGGTCCCGGACGGTGCACGTCGTACACCTTCGCGGGCGACTGCTCGGCGGCGGTCTCTCCCTCGTGGTTGGCGACCTTCACCTCGCCCAGCTTCACGAGGAACTTGTCGTACTTCACGCTCCAGCCGTCCTCGAAGGCGCTCGCGGGGATCTGCTTCTCGATGAAGTCCTCCCCGTACGTGGTGAACGTCACGTTGCCCTCACCCGACGAGCAGGCGACCAGGGCCAGGCACGACACTCCCATCAGCCAATGCTTCTTCATTCCGCTGCTCCTTCCACCCACGTCACGACGTAGGCGCTGGTGTCTTCCACGCCGCGCACCCACCCGTTCTGGGCCTGGCTTTCGGCGGGGAAGGTGGAAACGCCAGACGCGTCCGGAAGAGACGCGGTGGCGAAGTCGATGCGGTCCATCCATTTCCCCAGGTTCACCGCGATGCGCACGGAGCCGGACTCCTTCTGGAGGTCTCGCTCGAAGCGCACGCCTTCGATGGCCTTGGTCAGGTCCACCGTCGCGTCGAAGCGCACCGTGGCTCCGGACGTGTGCGTCGCCGTGCCACGCACGTGTGCCTGGTGGCCTCCGAGGAGGTTCTGTGCGTCCGTGGCCGCGGTGGGCGTCACGAGCGTCAGCTCCAGCGAACCGTACGAGCCCGTGACGGCGTTGGCGTCGCCCAGGGTTCCGCCCGCGAGCAGGTCCACCGTCCGGACGTTCAACACCTCTCCCAGCGCGTCGCCGGGGACGTAGTGGCCGGGGTGCGCGTTCGCGGTGCCTCCGATGAGCGAGTACCAGTCGAAGCGCGGCGCGCGGCGGGACAGCAGCACTCGGCCCTCGAAGAAACGCACCGAGCCCACGGAAACCTGTGCGGCTTCGGGCGTCACCGTCCAGCCGTACTCGTTGGGGGCCGCGGGGGCCGTCGCAGTCATCGTCACCGCGAAGGTCCGGCGCTCTGCTTCCGTCTTGCCGCCGCAGCCCAGGCTCAGCAGGGTGGCGGTCAGCGCCAGCGCTCGGAGCGGGGCGGGGAGTGGGTTCATCACAGGTGGACCTCCAGGGTGAGCGAGGCCACGCGTGGCGACCCCGCGGTGAAATGCCGGGCTGGAACGAGGCTCGGCTGGGTGGTGGGGTCGAAGCGCGAGCTGTAGACGAACTCGCCGTCGCGCCAGCGCGTGTTGAGCAGGTTCTTCACGTCGAGCCGCAACGCGAGCGCTCCCCTGCGCAACGCGGCCTGCGCGTCCGCGAGGAACACCGTGTGGCTGAACTCGTCGTAGGGCAGGGGCCGCGGCCCGATGAGCGTGAGGCCCGTGCCCACGGACAGGACGGAGCCGATGCCGGGCAGCGGCTTCTCCCAGCCGATGTCCGCTCGGGCGACCAGTGGCGCGAAGTAGGGGAGCTTCGCGTCCGTCTTCGTCACCGTCGCGTTCGCCACCGTGGCGCTCAGCGCGGCCGTGACCCCTTCGATGGGACGCGCCTGCAGCGCCGCGGAGATGCCCGTGCGCAGCGTCTCTCCCGTGAAGACGGTGGTGCCCACCGTGTGGTCGAAGAAGAAGTCGTCCGTCACCTGCGAACCGAAGACGCTCGCCTGGAAGGAGAGGCGTTCTCCGTCCTTCCGGGTGCCCAGCTCCGCGCCGTGCACGTCGACGAAGGGGGCTTGTTCTCCCTCCGAGAGGCTTCGCGCCTGCGGGGAACGGAAGCCGTCACCGTAGCTGGCGAAGAGGGCCCAGGTGTCCGTGAGCGCGTATTCGATGCCGGCCTTGGCTCCCCAGTGCACCCCGAAGGCGCTGCGGGAGTAGCCCTGTCCGTCGTAGTAGCGCGAGTCGCGGAAGGCGAGCGCGTCGAAGACCTCCACGCCCAACGCGTCGGCTCGGCCTCCGAGCCGGAAGGCCCAGCGGCCCAGGGGGAGCCTGGCTTCGGCGTAACCCCAGACGTCCGTCTGCGTGATGTCCGCGTCCACTTCGTCCGCGAAGAAGGTGCCGTCCGTCTCGCGGTAACGGCGTTGCGTCTGGTGGATGCCGTCGCGCCTTCCTCCGAGGCCCAGTTCCAGCGCGACCGGGCGGTCGAAGAGGGTGACCTGCCGGCGGTGTTCCGCGCGCAGGCCCAGGATGGATCCGCCGTTCGTCTGCTCCAGGCCGTCGCCGCGGTCGTCCACGCGGTAGCCCGTGAAGTTGTTGCGCAGGCGCAGGTCCGAGAGGATTCCGAAGGCCTCCACTCTCGTGCGCGCGGTGCCTTCGCGTGGCAGGTCCACCCCGATGAGGAGCTGATGCCGGGAGACCGTGCCGCCCTGACGGGGGAAGGAGCCGGAGTAGAAGGTGCTGCGCCCGGCTTCGAGGTCGTCCTCGCGCACCACGCCCGGTGAGTCGAAGCGCGTGACGTAGCTGCCTCCCAGGATGCGGGCGCTCAGGCCGTGGCCCAGGTCCATGTTCGCCTGGGCGAGCAGGGCGGCCCGGCCGTAGCCTCGCTGTGGGCCGAAGCCGTCACTCTCTCCAATCTCCGCCGCCGCGAAGGTGCCGGGGTCCTCGCCGGGACGCACCGTCACGACGAGCCGGCGCTGGTTGAACTGGCCCAGCGTGCCGGCGAACTCCACGCCCTTCTCCCGGGCGCCCAGGTCCATGCGCACGGTTCCCGCGACCGCGAAGTCCCCCTGGAACGCTCGGTAGGAGCCCTCCGTCACCTCCAGCGATTGGACGAGCTCCGGGATGATGAAGTTGGTGTCCGCGTAGCCGAGCGCGTGGATGTGGCTCACCTCGTTCACTGGCAGGCCTCCGACGTTCAGCTCCACGTCCTGGCCGTGGAGCGCGTCGAAGCCGCGGAGGAAGAGCTGCTGCGCCTTGCCCTCTCCACTGTGCTGCGAGGCCACGAGGCCCGGGACGACCCGCAGCACGTCCGTCGCGTTCGTGCGTGGTGCCGTGTCGAGGATGTCCCGGCCCAGCGTGACCTCGGAGGCGCTCTGCGCCGGTCGCGTGCCTCGCACCACCGTGGAGCGCTGCTTGCCGGACGCCTCCGGCGGCGGCGTGGGGGGAGGGGCATCCGGAGACGGCTGCTCCGCGGGGGATGCGACTGCCTCGCTGGTGCTGGGGGCTTCCGGAGGTTGCTGCCCGGCGGGGGATGCGACCGAGTCACTGGCGCTGGGCGATTCCAGGCGCTGCTGTTCGGCGGGAGGCGTGCCCGGCTCACTGGAGGACGCGGCCGGCTGCTGTGTTCCAGGTTGCTGTTGTTGTGGCGTGGCTTCTGTCACCACATGGCCGGTGGCTTCCAGGCCCGGTCCTTCCTGCGCGGAGGCCGGGACTGCGTGAAGACACGTCGAGAGCGTGGCGAACGCGATGAGCAACATGGTCACGGATGGGAAGACACGAGGACACGGCGACACGTCCCCGGCTCGCGTCGGGACGCGTTCCAGGGCGTGCGGGTTGAAAGACAGACGGCTTCAGGACACACGCCCACGCAGGCCCGTGTCTGGCCCAGGCCAGACGGTCCGCATGCTCGCAAGTCATCCTTACGGAAGTCCGAAGTGCGCGGATGTCGCTAGGGGCCCTGCGGCATCGCCGCGGACCGCAATCGCTGACCCGGTGACCACTCCGGGCCTCGCGCGGCTTCCACCCGCCACGACACCCCGCGCAGCTTCGGCGGCACGAACACCGTCCAGCTCGCCGCCACCGCCAGCAGGTGCTCCACCGAGCCCGTCAGGTGCTGGTGGCCATGGCCCTGCTTCGCCCCGTCCGCCTCGGGCTCGGCCTTACAGGGGGCCTTCGCCGCGTCGCACGTACCGGGGGTGCGGTGGACGTGGCTGGCCGCGCCGTGCTCGTGGGCATGACGCCCCAGGCCTCCGCCGTGTCCCACCACCGCGTGCAGCACCGGCGCCACCGCGAGCCCGTACACCAGGACCCACAGTCCCAGGAACGCCAGGTCACGTCGGTCTCGGGAGTCCCACACGGCGGTTCGGAGTGAGGCGGCAGCGCGTCCAGGACGGGGGAGGTGAGGCGACTGGCTGCCTATCCGTCCTGCCCCGGACACGCAAGACCGCCCCTGACGCCCGCTGCCAGACAGTGTCCTGTCATCCAGTCCCATGACCCCGTGGACCGCTTGACGCATCGCATTGGAATCCGCTGCGGCCGAAGACTTCCCGTCATAGACTCCGTGCGTGCTTTCTGAATCCGCTGCGCTCCGTTCCCTGCCTGCCTCCACGGAGGTTCCCGCCCCGCCCTCGCGTGCTGACCGTCTGCGTTCGCTGGGGAGCGAGTCCTTCGACCTGCTCGTCATTGGCGGTGGGGTGACGGGGGCGGGCGCGGCCCGGGACGCGGCGCTGCGGGGCTTGAAGGTGGCCCTGGTGGAGCGCGAGGACTTCGCCAGTGGGACGTCCAGCCGCTCGTCGCGCCTCATCCACGGGGGGCTGCGCTACCTGGAGCATGGCCACCTGGGGCTCGTCTTCGAGTCGAGCATCGAGCGGCGCCGCCTGCTCAACCTGGCGCCCCATCTGGTGCGGCCACTGGCCTTCATCTGGCCCGTCTATGCCGGTGCTCGCGTGCCGCGCTGGAAGCTCAACGCGGGCCTCATGCTGTACGACGCCCTGTCCCTGTTCCGGAACGTGAAGGCCTATCAGCGCCTGTCGCTCAAGCAGGTGGTGGAGGCCGAGCCCGGCATCCGCTCCGAGGGGCTCAAGGGCGGCGCCCGCTACTACGACGCGGCCACCGACGATGCGCGCCTCACGCTGGCCAACGCGCTGGGCGCGAGCGAGGCCGGCGCGGTGGTGCTCAACCACGCCTCCGTGAAGCGGCTGGTGCTGGAGGACGGCAAGACCCAGGGCGCGGTGGTGGTGGATCACCTCACCGGCCTGGAGCACACCGTGCGCGCGCGCGCCGTCGTCAACGCGACCGGTCCCTGGAGCGATGAGATCCGCCAGCTGGATTCAGGGCAGGCCCGCACGGGTCCCGCGGTGCGCGGCAGCAAGGGCGTGCACATCGCCGTGCCCCGCTCGCGGCTGAACATTGGCGACGCGCTCACGCTGCTGTCCCCCGTGGACGGCCGCGTGATGTTCATCCTGCCCGCGGATGCGTTCACCCTCATCGGCACGACGGAGACGGCCACCCGCGCCCACCCGGCCGAGGTGCGCGCGAGCGAAGCGGACGTGGCCTACCTGCTCGCTTCCGCCAATGCCTTCTTCCCTGAAGCGCAGCTCACCCGCGAGGACATGGTCAGCGCCTGGGCCGGCATCCGCCCGCTGGCCGCGAGCGGCTACCACGGCAACAGCGACGCGGGCAGCGCCAGCCGCGAGCACTCCATCGACGTGAGCCCGTCCGGCGTGCTGGCCATCAGCGGCGGCAAGCTCACCACCTTCCGGGTCATGGCCCGCGACGTGGTCAACGCCGTGGAGCGTCACCTGGCCGTCCAGCACCGCAAGCCCGTCACCCACGAGCAGCCCCTGCCGGGCGGCGACATCCTGAAGCTGGACGCGGAGCTGGCGGCGGCGCGGCAGGACGTGGGGGACTCGGCCACGGGCGAGCACCTGGTGCGCGCGTACGGCAGCCGCTGGCGCGCGGTGTGGGCGCTGACTCGCGAGACGCCGGAGCTGGCCGGGCCGCTGGTGGACGGCCTGCCGTACCGCCGCGCCGAGGCCGCGTGGGGCGTGTCCCACGAGATGGTCCAGACGCTGGCCGACCTGCTCATCCGCCGCCTCAAGGTCGCGTTCGAGACGCGCGATCAGGGCCGCGCCGCCGCTGTCCGCGCCGCGGAGGTGATGGCGCCTCGCCTGGGGTGGGACGCGGCGGAGACGGAGCGGCAGCTGGCGGCCTATGACACGGATGCCCAGCGCATCTTCGGCGTGGATCCTTCCGACGCCTGACCCCTCGCCGTGAGGGCGGACCCGGTGCGTCATGCTGGGGCTCGAACGGGGCGCTCCCCCTGCGAGCGTTGAGCGCCTCACGTTGGCCCGGCACCGGATGGCCGTCGGGCGCACGACAGCCGCCCGAGCAGTCGTCCTGCGTCCATGCTTAAATCGCCGTGGGAACGGGAAGCAGGATTGGCCCGTTCTTCCCGGCCCCCTTTTCGGGGGCAGCGGGTCACGGCGCGGTGTTCCACGTTGGCCGGGCACGAAGGAGATGCATCCCATGAAGCGTTGGCTTTGGCTTGGGCTCGGGCTGTCCGGACTGGTGGCGAGCGGCTGCGGCAGTGACCCCGACCCTGGCGGCGACATCCTGCCCCAGGCATGCCCTGGCACCGCGGAGGCGGCGCTGCCGGCTCCGGCGGTCTCCGCGCTGAGCTCGACCCCGGCGGCGGACGGGGTGATCATCACCTACAAGCCGAAGGTGAGCGCCAGCGCGCTGGCCGCCTCGGCGGACATCGCGGCGGCCGTGGAGCGCGAGGGCGGCACGGTGAAGCGCCGCATCCCGAACATGAACGTGGTGTCCGCCCGGCTGTCGCCGGAGGCCGTCACGGCGCTGAAGCTCCACCCGGACGTGCTGTCCGTGACGCCGAACCGCCGCGTGTTCGCGATGGGCCTGCCCACGCCGCCGCCGCTGGTGTCGTGGCAGGGCGCGCTCAACACGCAGGGGTCGGTGGGCGAGTACACCGAGGGGCTGAAGCTGGTCCAGGCCCCGCAGGTGTGGGACGCGAACAACGACGGCGTCATCGACACCGGCGCGCCCACGGGCGAGGGCGTGAAGGTGTGCGTCATCGACAGCGGCTGGGACAGCAAGCACCCGGAGCTGAAGAATGCGTTCCTCAAGGGCAAGGACTTCGTCGACAACGACGAGGACCCGTCCGACCAGAGCGAGGCCCAGGGCGTGGTGACGGTGGGCGGCGGCCACGGCACGCACGTGTCCGCGACCATCCTGGCGCAGTTCGGCGCGGGCTCCGGCGGCCGCGTGGGCCCCGGGCAGGACCCCAACGGCGTGGTGGGCGTGGCGCCGGGCGCGTCGCTGCTCGTCGCGCGCGTGCTGGACACGGATGGCGGCGGCAGCACGGATGACGTCATCGCGGCGGTGGACTGGTGCCATGCGGAGGGGGCGCGGATCGCCTCGCTGTCGCTGGGCGCTCCGGATCCGTCCGAGGCCGAGCAGCTCATGTTCGAGAAGGTCTGGGAGAACGGCAACGGCATGCTGTCCGTCGCGGCCAGCGGCAACGACGGCAAGCGCGGCATCTCCTATCCGGCCGCGTACCTGCCGTCGGTGATGGCGGTGGGCGCGGTGGACCTGCAGGGCGAGTACGCGGTCTTCTCGCAGTACGGCCAGGAGCTGTCCGTGGTGGGCCCGGGCGTGGGCGTGCTGAGCGCCACGGTGCTGGGGGCGGCGTCGCTGTCCTCGGTGAACGTGGGGGCGGCGCCCGTCACCTCGTCGCCGCTCACGTACACCGCGCAGGGCACGTACACGGGCCGGCTGGTCAACTGCGGCCTGGGCGCGGACCGCGCGTCGTGCGGTGAGGCGGCCACCTGCGACGGCTTCGTCGCGTACGTGGACCGCGGCGACCTGTTCTTCGAGGAGAAGGCGCGCAACGTCATCCAGGCCGGCGCGCGCGCGGTCATCATCGGCAACAACGTGGCGGATGACGGGGACGGCACCTTCACGCTGGGCTCCGCGAACTCGCACTGGGTGCCCACGGTGTCGGTGTCGATGGCGTCGGGTTCGGCCCTCAAGCAGCTCGTGGGGAAGGACGTGACGGTGACCACCACCGGCCTGGACTACCAGCGCGAGTCGGGCACCTCCATGGCCACCCCGCACGTGTCGGGCGTCGCGGCGCTGGTGTTCAGCGCCCGGCCGGACCTGAGCGCCGCGCACGTGCGCGCCGTGCTGGAGAAGACGGCGCTGGACGACAAGACGACGCCGGGCGTGGATGAGAAGTACGGCCATGGCCTGGTGCAGGCGGCCAAGGCCGTGGCCCTGGCGCGCACGCTGCCCCAGGGCGGCGGTCCGCTCCCGCTGCCGTAGCGGCATGCCCGTGCTCCCGTAGCGCCTGACGCCCCCGCGTCCCTTCAGTGGGACCGGGGGCGCTTCAGTTTCCGGGCAAGCGACGTGTCGTGGGTTGGCAGTGCGGGCAGGCGGCCGACCGCCAGGCTTCCGGGACGGTGGCTCCCGGCGTGTGCGCACGCACCTTCCCAGAACGGAGGCGCGCCGCGCATGAAGCGAGACACGTGGCTGAAGTTGGGAATCGCGGGCGCGGCCTGCCTGCTGATGTGTGCCGGGGCCCAGTCCGGCGGCAGGGGGGATGACGCGGCGTCCGAGGAGACGACGCCTCCCGCGACTTCACAGCCGGCCGCTCCGCAGCAGACTCCCTCGGCTCCGGCGACGACACCGCGGCAGCCAGGCACGGGGGGCTCGACGATCATCTCACCGCAGCAACCCGGGACGGGGGGCTCGACGACGATCTCACCGCAGCAACCTGGGACGGGGGGCTCCGGGACGAACACGCAGGCCCCCGCTGGGACGGCTCCTGTTGCCACGCCTCCGCCGCAGGGCACCGCGGCGCCCCAGGGGAACACCCAGGACACGGAGCAGCGCAGCCCCAGCGCGGAGCCGAACCCGGAGGGACGCACGACTCCGCCCAACCCGGGTACGGATCCGAACGCGGGCACGGGGGGCACGGGCAACACGGGCACGGGGGCTCCCGCCACGGCGAAGCCCCCTGCGTCCGGCGCTTCGCAGGGCGTCGCGGTGGTGGACGCCATCTACCGGGGCACGGTGCGCTCGGTGTCCTCCAAGGAGGTCGTCATCGACAACGAGGGCTCGCGCCTGCCGCTGGAGATTGGAACCCAGACGCGCATCGTCCGCGAAGGCGAGGACATTGGCGTCACGGAGCTCAAGGAGGGCGAGCGGGTGCGCGCCACCGTGAACCTGGTGGGCCGCAGCCACACGCGGGAGATCGCCGTGCTGACCGGCGCCGAGGCCCGCCGCGACGCCGAAACCCAGCGCCGCCGGTGAGAGACTGGGGCCTGCCGTCCGTCAGCCGCGCGGCACGGTCCGCGTCTCCCGGACGGAGGTTTTCATCATGACGGTCTACGACCGATACCGAACCCTGTTGCACAAGTTGGCCCTCGTCCGCGCCCGCGCGCCGGGAGGGGAATCACCCGAAGCGGATGCGCTGCTCGACGCGATGGACGAGGTCTGGGACGCCATGTCCGAAGGCGAGCGCGCCGCCATGGAGCGCGAACGTGCCCGGTTGGCCGAGGCATCGGATGCGCGTGAGGTGCATGCGTGAGGCTTGCGCGTCACTCGCGCACGGACCCCATGGGCGCACCCGGTGGCCCATGGGGAATGCGCGAGGACGGCTGGGACGGCGGCAGTTCCCGGCGCTGACGCTGGCGCCACACCGCCCGCGTGTAGTCCACCACCGACGCCAGCGACAGCAGCGCGACGAGCGCCACGAGCGGCCGCACCAGGGGTGGGTAGAGCAGCACGCACAGCAACACCGCGAGCTGCAACGTCGTGACGACCTTGCCCAGCATCCGCGCCTTGAGCTCGATGGCCCGCATGTCCGGCCGCAGCCTCGCGACGATGAAGCCGATGGCCGTGCCGATGTCGCGCAGGAGCAGCAGCGTCAGCTCCACCGGGTCGATGAGCCCGTCCAGCAGACACACGATGAAGGCCGTCACCATGAAGGCGCGGTCCGCCACCGGGTCGATGAGCGCTCCCAGGCGCGTGGCCAGTCCCCGGTTCCGGGCAATCCAGCCGTCCAGGAAGTCCGTCGTCGCCGCCAGCACCACCAGCAACGCCCGCAGGCGCAGGTCCGACACCGCGATGAACACCGCGGCGAGGGGCAGGCGCGACAGGGACAGCGTATTGAGCAGCACGAGGCTTGCCCGACGGTGCATGGCTTTCAAAAGGTAGTGCTCGGCACCTGGGGCGCACCTGTCCGCCATGGCGAGCGTCCGGCGAAGAACTCCCTTGGTGCCCTCGTGGATCCGCGCCCCACGGGGACCCGTGGCCCTGCTTGCGGTGTCCCAGGGGCATGCCCGGAATTTCCCCGGCCCGTCTCCCTGGAGTCCGCCCCGTGAACGCGATGGGACCCTTCCGTCCCCTGATGGCCCTGGCCACCCTGTTCACCGTCGCGCTGCCCCTGGTGAGCTGCGAAGCGGCCGGCCGGGCGAAGGTCGCGCCTCACGTCCCCACGGCGGAGGAGCGGACGCGCTACCCGTGGCTGACGGCCTCCGCGCAGGTGCGCTCGCTGGAGGAGTCCTTCGCGCCTCCGGAGGGCTACACGCGCATGCCGCTGGAGGCGGGCTCCTTTGGCGCCTGGCTGCGCGGCCTGCCCCTGCGTCCTGATGGCACCCCCGTGCGCGACTTCCAGGGCCAGACGGTGCTGGCGGCCTCTGACGCGCGGCTCGCGGCGGTGGGGGAGCTGGACGTGGGCACCGTCAACCTCCAGCAGTGCGCGGATTCCATCCTGCGCCTTCACGCCGAGTGGCGCTGGGCGTCCGGCCATCCGGAGCGCATCGCCTACCGCTTCACCAGCGGCCACCTGGCGTCCTGGCCCCGGTACGCGGCCGGGGAGCGGGCGCGCGTCTCCGGCGCGAAGGTGACGTGGGTGCCCGGCAGCGCGGCGGCGGACAGCTCGCGGGCGGCGTTCCGGAACTACCTGGACCTGCTCTTCACCTACGCGGGCACCCTGTCCATCCAGGCGGAGGGCGCGCGTCCCACGCGGGAGCAGCTGCGCCCCGGGGACTTCTTCGTCCTGGGCGGCAGTCCCGGCCACACCGTGCTCGTGCTGGACGTGGCCAGCAACACGAAGGGCGAGCGCGTGGCGCTGGTGGGCCAGGGCTTCACTCCCGCGCAGGACTTCCATGTGCTCGCGGGCAGGGACGGGCCCTGGTTCTCGCTGGAGGGGGACAGCGTGGCGACGCCGTTCTGGGTGCCCTTCCCGATGACGTCGCTGCGCCGCCTGCCGGCTCCGTGAGAGCCGTACACATGAGAAACACATGAGATGCGGCCGGACGGGCGCCCTCCCGGTGCGTTCCTGAGCAGACGGGGAGGCTGTAACCGCGGGGGAACGCCAGGGTTCTGCTGGAATCGACAGGAGGGAGGAGGCAGGTTGTGGCGCGGGGTGTTGTCCTGCCGTCAACGGGGACGCACCGAGCCGGGTCCGTCCTCCCCCCGCGTGCCTGCAAGCAGCCTAAAGGGAAGGGGAGCCCGCTCCCCGAGCCTCCACCATGTCCTCCGCCGCCGTGTCCCTGCCCGTGTCTTCCCCCAGGGCCAGCATCCTCATCGTCGACGACACGCCAGGGCACCTGCTGGCGTTGGAGGGCATCCTCGCGCCCTTGGGGCAGCGGCTGGTGCGCGCCACGTCCGGACGCGAGGCCTTGCGGCGCGTGCTGGACGAGGACTTCGCCGCCGTCCTGATGGACATGAACCTGGGCGACATGACGGGCGTGGAGGTGCTGGGCCTCCTGCGCGAGCGCGAGCGCAGCCGGCGCACGCCCGTGCTGTTGATGACCGCGGGCGACGGTGACGAGAAGGAGTGGCTGGCCGCGTACGCGCACGGCGCGGTGGACTACCTGCGCAAGCCGCTGCGGGCTGAGATCCTGCTGGCGAAGGTGTCGATGTTCGTGGAGCTGCACCTGGCGCGCGAGGCCGTGCAGCTGCGCGAGGAGTCGCTGCGCGAGCGTGAGCGCAACGCCCTGGAGGCCGTCCACCGCGAGCGGCTGCACGCGTTCTTCATGCAGGCCCCGGTGGGCATCTCCATCACGCGCGGGCCGGACTTCGTCTTCGAGCTGGCGAACCCCTACTACGAGCTGCTGGTGGGCCGGCGGGTGAAGCCGGGCCAGGCGCTGATGGACGCGTTCCCGGAGATGGCCTCGCAGCCGGAGATCATGGAAGTGCTGCGCGGGGTGGTGCGCACGAAGCAGCCCTTCGTGCGGCCGGAGTTCGAGGTGAAGCTGGTGCGCGACGGCCAGCCGGACTCCGTCTTCTTCAACGTCATCTACCACCCCATGGTGGAGCTGGACGGCACCGCGTCCGGCATCATCACCCTGGCCACCGACGTGACGGCGTTCGTGCGCGCGCGCCGCCACACGGAGGCGCTCGCGCAGGACCTGCGCCAGCAGCAGGCCGCGCTGGCGGACAGCGAGCAGCGCCTGCGTCTGGCGCTGACGGCCACCGCGCTGGGCACCTTCGACATGGACATCGTGACGGGCGCGCTCAAGTGGGACGCCCGCTGCAAGGCGCTCTTCGGCCTGCCGCCCGAGGCGGAGTCGTCCTACGAACTGTTCCTCGCGGGCCTGCACCCGGAGGACCGGGAGGCCGTGCAGCGCGCGGTGGCGCTCAGCTGGGACCCCACCGGCAAGGGCGACTACGACGTGGCCTACCGCACCGTGGGGCTCAAGGATGGCGTGGAGCGCTGGGTGCGCGCCACGGGCCGCACGTACTTCCAGGACGGCAAGCCGGTGCGCTTCGTGGGCACCGTGCAGGACATCACCGCGCGCAAGCGCGCCGACGCGGAGCGGGCCCGGCTGATGGCGGGTGAGCTGCGCCGCACCGAACAGCTTCGCGGCCTGTCGCGCGCGAGCCTGGCGCTCAACGCGGCCGGCAGCGTGCCCGCCATCCTGGAGCTCGTGACGCTCAAGGCGCGCAAGCTGATTGGCGCGAACCAGTCCTCCGTGCAGGTGGCGGACGGCCGCGACGCCCAGCCGCTCGCCGCGCTGTCGGCGGTGGCGCATGATCCGCTGGCGCCCGGTGCCGCGTCGGTGAGCGTGGACGAGCGCGGCCTCTTCGCCCGGGTGTACCAGGAGAACCGGCCGCTGCGCCTGACGCGTGAGGAGCTGCGCAAGCACGCGGCCTACACCGAAGCGCCCGCCGCGCCCCCGCCCGCGCTGCCCCTGAAGGGCTTCCTGGCGGTGCCGCTGGTGGGCCACGACGGCCGCAACCTGGGCCTGTTGCAGGTGTCCGACAAGGTGGAGGGCGACTTCGACGCGGAGGATGAAACGGTCGCCGTGCAGCTGGCGCAGATGGCCAGCGTGGCGCTGGAGAACGCGCGCCTGTACGAGACGGCGCAGGCGGAGCGGCGCAACCTGTTCGCGGTGCTCAAGCAGCTGCCCGCCGCCATCACCGTGCTGCGCGGGCCGGAGCTCATCTTCGAGATGGCCAACGACCTGCGCCTGAAGCTCACCGGCTCCCGGCCGCTGTTGGGGCTGTCCGTGCGCCAGGCGCTGCCGGAGCTGAAGGACCAGGGGCAGGTGGCCCAATTGGAGGAGGTCTACCGCACCGGCGAGACCTACCGCGGCCACGAGGTGCCCATGCGCCTGGGCCGCGACGTGGGCCAGGAAGCGGAAGCGCCGGAGGGCTACTTCAACCTCACCTTCCAGCCGCTGCGCAACGCGGAGGGCAAGGTGGACGGCATCGTGTCCGTGTCCTGGGAGGTGACGGAGCAGGTGCTGGCGCGCCGGCGCATCGAGGCGCTGGCCGCGGAGCTGAAGGAGCGCGAGCAGCAGTTCCGTACGCTGGCGGACTCCATCCCGCAGCTGTCGTGGATGGCGGAGCCGGACGGGCGCCTCTTCTGGTTCAACCAGCGCTGGTACGACTACACCGGGACGACGGCCGCGCAGGTGGGGGAGAAGAACTGGAACGACCTCATCGACCCGGAGGACACCGGGCGCGTGCTGGAGCACTTCAGCGCGGCCCTGCGCGAGGGGACGTTGTGGGAGGACCAGTTCCGCCTGCGCCGCGCGGACGGCACCTATCGCTGGTTCCTGTCGCGCGCGATGCCCGTGCGGGACGGTGAGGGGCGCATCGCCCGCTGGTTCGGCACGAACACGGACATCGACGACGAGCGCCGCACGCTGGAGAGCCTGAAGCAGGCGGAGGAGGAGATCCGCCACCTCAACACCGGCCTGGAGAAGCGCGTGCGCGAGCGCACCGCCCAGCTCCAGGAGGCGAACAAGGAGCTGGAGTCCTTCAGCTACTCCGTGTCGCACGACCTGCGCGCGCCGCTGCGCCACATCACGGGCTTCGCGCAGTTGCTGGAGCGGCGGGCGGGCGCGAAGCTGGACGACGTGTCGAAGGGCTACCTCTCCACCATCGCGGGCGCGGCGAAGCAGGGCGGCACGCTGGTGGACGACCTGCTCGCGTTCAGCCGCATGGGCCGGGCGGAGCTGCGCCAGTCGCGGGTGGACCTGCGCCAGCTGGTGGAGGAGGCGCGCCGCGACCTGATGCCGGAGGCCACCGGGCGGCAGGTCGAGTGGCGGGTGGAGAGCCTCCCCACGGTGGAGGGTGACCCGGCCCTCCTGCGGCAGGTCATCCACAACCTGCTGGCCAATGCGCTGAAGTATACGCGTCCCAAGCCGGAGGCCCTCATCGAGGTGGGGGTGCGCGAGACGGAGGGCGAGGTGGCGGTGTGGGTGCGCGACAACGGCGTGGGCTTCGAGATGCAGTACGTGGACAAGCTGTTCGGCGTCTTCCAGCGTTTGCACACGGCCGAGGAGTTCGAGGGCACCGGCATCGGGCTCGCGAACGTGCGGCGCATCGTGTCGCGCCATGGGGGACGGACCTGGGCGGAGGGCGCCGTGGGGCAGGGCGCGACCTTCACCTTCACCCTGCCCCGGACCTCTCCGCTGGAGAAGAAAGTCGAGACGCGCGCGTGATCGAGCTGAAGCGAATCCTGCTGGTGGAAGACAGCGCCAACGACGTGGCGCTCACGCTGGCAGCGCTGGAAGAGGTGCACCTGGCCAATGAAGTCGTGGTGGTGCGCGACGGGCAGCAGGCGCTGGACTACCTCTTCCGCAAGGGCGAGTACGCGAACCGGCAGGACGGCCACCCGGCGGTGGTGTTGCTGGACTTGAAGCTGCCGAAGGTGGACGGGCTGGAGGTGCTGGAGAAGGTGAAGGGCGCCCCGGAGCTGAAGGCGGTGCCAGTGGTGATGCTCACCTCGTCGCGCGAGGAGCGGGACCTGGCGCGCAGCTACGGCCTGGGCGTGAACGCGTACGTGGTGAAGCCCGTGGCCTTCCCGGACTTCGTGTCCGCGCTGCGCGAACTGGGGCTGTTCTGGGCGGTGGTGAACCAGCCGCCGCCGGGTGCTCCAGGTGCGCCCGGAGCCTCCAAGTGAGTGCTCGCGGCGGTGCCGCGCTGGACCTGACGCCCCTGCCTTCGACGGACCGGCCCCTGTCCATCCTGCTGCTGGAGGACAGTCCCCTGGATGCGCAGCTGGTGGCCGCGCAGCTGGAGGAGGGCGGGTTGCCCTCGAGGCTGGAGTGCGTGCCAGGCCGGACGGCCTTCGTCGCGGCGTTGGTGAAGGGGAAGTTCGACCTCATCCTGTCGGACTACAACGTGCCGGGCTTCGACGGGATGAGCGCGCTGGAGGCGGCGCAGGCCGTGTGTCCGGACACGCCGTTCCTCTTCGTGTCCGGCGCGCTGGGCGAGGACCGCGCCATCGAGCTGCTCAAGCGCGGCGCCACGGACTACGTGCTCAAGGACCGGCTGGAGCGGCTGGGCCCCAGCGTGCGGCGGGCGCTGCGCGAGGCGGAAGGGGTGCGGCTGCGCAAGCGCACGGAGGAGGCGCTGCGCCGCTCCGAGGAGCGCTACCAGCTGGTGGCGCACGCGAGCTTCGACGCCATCTGGGACCTGGACCTCCAGACGGACGCGATGCACTGGATTGGCGACGCGACGGAGGAGGTCTTCGGCTTCCCCCTGGAAGAGGTGGGCGCGGACGCGGCGTGGTGGCGCCGGCACATCCACGGCGAGGACCGCGAGCGCGTGCTGGCGGGACTACAGCGGGCGTTCGATTCGGACGAGGACCGGTGGCAGGACGAGTACCGCGTGCTGCGCAAGGACGGGGCGTACGCGTACGTGGCGGCGCAGGGCTCCATCCTGCGCGGGGCGAGCGGGAAGGCGCGGCGCATCGTGGGCGCCATGCGCGACATCACGGAGCGGCGGCGGGCGGAGGAGGAGCGGCAGAAGCTGGTGCACGAGGCGCAGGCGCGGGTGGAGTTCGAGCAGCAGCTCATTGGCATCGTGAGCCACGACCTGCGCAACCCGCTGGGCGCCATCCTCACCGGCGCGTCGTTGATGCTCCGGCGCGACGACATCCAGCCGTGGCACGCGAAGGCGGCGGCGCGCATCCTGTCCGCGGCGGAGCGGGCCACGCGGATGATCCGCGACCTGTTGGACTTCACGCAGGCGCGCATGGGCGGCGGCATCCCGGTGCAGGCGGCGCCGTGCGACTTCCACGCGCTCACGTTGCAGGTGGTGGAGGAGGCGCGCACGGCGCACCCGGAGCGCATCCTCCAGATGGAGCAGGTGGGGGACGGGCAGGGGGCGTGGGACTCCGACCGGATGGCGCAGGTGCTGTCCAACATCCTGGGCAACGCGCTGAAGTACAGCCCGGAGGACGCGCCGGTGCGCGTGGAGAGCCGTGGAGAGCCGGATGCCATCGTGGTGCAGGTGCGCAACGGAGGGGACCCCATCCCCCCGGAGATGCTGCCGCGCATCTTCGAACCGCTCCAGCGCGGGACGACGGTGGGGCGCTCCGAGCGCAGCATCGGGCTGGGGCTCTACATCGTGCGGCAGCTGGTGCTGGCGCATGGCGGGACGGTGGACGCGCAGTCCTCCGCGGCGGAAGGCACGGTGTTCACCGTGCGCCTGCCGCGCGCGCCGGTCCGGGACACGCCGTAGCTGTTGTTTCCGGGTTGCGTCAGGACCCGGGTTTCAAGTGGGAAGGTGGACGCATGTCGAAGCCGCTGGAAGTCGTGAACGCCGTCCTGGACGCGGGCTTCGAGGGCCTGGGGCCGCTGTGCAGCGCGACGGGGCTGGCGGACGAGTACCTGGAGGATGCGCGCTACGCGGACCACGAGGCGCGCATCGATTCGCTCATCCACTGGGAGACGGGGAAGCTGTTCACCACGGGCTTCCTGTCCGGCCTGGGCGGCCTGCTCACGCTGCCGGTGTCGCTGCCCGCGGGCCTGGGCGTGTCGTGGGCGGTGCAGGCGCGGCTGGTGGGCGCCATCGCTCGCATCCACGGGCACGACGTGGAGGAGGACCGCGTGCGGACCCTCACGCTGCTGGCCATCGTGGGGGACATTGGCAAGGAAGTGGTGAAGCAGGCCGGCATCGAAGTGAGCCAGCAGTTGGGCATGCGCGCGCTGGAGGCCGTGCCGAAGCACGCGCTCAGCAGCATCAACCGCGCGGTGGGCTTCCGGCTGGTGAGCAAGGCGTCGCAGAAGGGCGTCGTGAACCTGTCCAAGGTGGTGCCGCTGGCCGGTGGGCTGGTGGGCGGCGCGGTGGATGCGCTCGCGTGCCGCGCGGTGGGTGCGACGGCCCGGCGGCTGTTCGCTCCGGGACCGGGGGCCCTGGCGCCCGTGCCGGGCATGTCGCCTGGATGACCGGGGGCGGGGCTTGTCATTGACGGTGGGCCTTCGCGCTGGAGTCATCCGGGCGCATGGGCCGCCTCCTCGTCCTCCTCGCCGCGCTGGGCCTCGTTGTTGGAGGGTGCCGGCGCTCGTCCGAGGAGGCAGGCACCGGGGGGCGCACGCGCATCGTCTTCAAGTTCCAGCCGCTGTGGGGGGACCCGAAGCCGTTTCGTGAGTTGCTGGCGCGGTACGAGCGCGCCAACCCGGACGTAGAGCTGGTGACGGAGGCGCTGCCGAACTCGTCGGACCTGGCGCACCAGTTCTTCCTCACGTCGTTGCAGGGCGGAGCCACGGACTTCGACGTGCTGGTGGCGGACGTCGTCTGGGTGCCGGAGTTCGCTCGCGCGGGCTGGGTGGCGGACCTGTCCGAGGACTTCCCTCCCCAGCGCCTGCGCGAGGAGTTCCTGCCCGGGCCGGTGGACGCCGTCGTGATGAACGGGCGCACGTACGCGGTGCCCTGGTACGTGGACGTGGGCGTCCTCTACTACCGTAAGGACCTGGTGCCGCGCGCGCCGCGCACCTACGACGAGCTGCGGCGCTTCACCCGCGACGCGATGGCGAAGGTGCCCGGCATCCAGGGCTACGTGTGGCAGGGCCGGCAGTACGAGGGGCTGACCTGCAACGTGTACGAGGCGCTGTGGGGCCATGGCGGGCAATCGCTGGGGCCGGACGGGCGCGTGCTCCTGGAGACGGAGCCCGCGCGCGAGGCGCTGGCATACCTGCACGGGCTCATCGCGGACGGGCTGTCGCCCCAGACCGTCACGGGCTTTGGCGAAGAGGAGTCGCGGCGCGTGTTCCAGGAGGGCCGGGCGGTGTTCATGCGCAACTGGCCCTATGCGTGGAGCGAGGCGCAGGCGGAGGGCTCTCCCATCCGGGGCAAGGTGGGCATCGCGCCGCTGCCGACGAAGGATGGACAGCCTGGGTGGGGGACGCTGGGTGGATGGCAGCTGGCGGTGAACGCGCACGTGTCGCCCGCGCGGCGGAAGGCGGCGGCCCGGCTCATCGCGCACCTGACATCGCCGGAGGCGAACCGCGTGCTGGCGCTGCACTACGCGCGCAATCCGCCCAGGCTGGCGCTGTATGACGACCCGGAGCTGCGCGCGGCGGAGCCGTTCATCGCGAGTCTGAAAGAAGCGCTGGTGCGGGCGCGGCCCCGGCCGGTGACGCCGTACTACCTGCTCATCGCGGATGTGCTCCAGAGCGAGTTCTCCGCGGCCGTCGCGGGCCTGCGGACTCCGGAGGCTGCGCTCACTCGCGCGCAGAAGCAGGTGGATCACCTGACCGGTGAGCGGCCGGAAGAGGAGGAGGAGTGAGGGGCGCGGGGTCTCAAGCTCGGGAGCGGCGGCAGGCGTACCTGCTGGTGGCGCCGGCCGTGTTGGTGCTGGCGGTGGTGGCGTTGTACCCGGTGCTGGCGGCGGTGTGGCTGAGCCTGCACCGCTTCATCCTGGTGTTCGGCGAGCGGCGCTTCACGGGACTGGAGAACTACGCCTACCTGATGGGGGACGTGCGGTTCTGGTCCGCGCTGGGGAACACGGCGTACTTCACGGCGGTGGCGGTGACGGTGGAGTTGTTGCTCGCGGTGCCGCTGGCGTTGCTGCTCAACCGCGCGTTCCCGGGGCGGGGGTTGTTGCGCGCGTCGGTGCTGGTGCCCTGGGCGATTCCCACGGTGGTGAGCGCGCGGCTGTGGGCGTGGATGTTCAACCCGGACTACGGGCTCATCAACCGGATGCTGGGCGGGGCGGAAGTGAACTGGCTGGGAGCGCCGGGGTATGCGTTGCACGCGGCCATCCTGGTGGACGTGTGGAAGACGACGCCCTTCGTGGCGCTGCTGGTGCTGGCGGGGCTGCAAGGCATTCCGGAGGACCTCTACAAGGCGGCGCGAGTGGACGGCGCGTCGGGGTGGCGGCAGTTCCGGTCCATCACGTTGCCGTTGCTGAAGCCCGCGCTGCTCCTGGCGGTGTTGTTCCGGTCGCTGGACGCGTTCCGCGTGTTCGACGCCATCTATGTGCTGACGGAGGGCGGGCCGGCGAACACGACGGAGACGCTGAGCATCTACGCGTACAAGACGCTGATGCGCTCAGGGGACTTCGGGTACGGCAGCGCGCTGTCGGTGGCGACGTTCCTGTGCGTGGTGTTGCTGGCGGTGGTGTGGCTGCGCTGGCTGGGGCGCGAGGAGGGGCGGCGATGAAGCGGCCGGGGCTGGGCACGGCGCTGGCCGTGGTGGCGTTCCTCACGTTCTTCCTGGGGCCGTTCCTGTGGCAGGTGCTGACGAGCCTGTGGCCGGACGGCGAGCTGACGCGGCCGTGGCCTTCGCACCTGACGGGAGCGAACTACGAGAGCGTGTTGTTCGGGCGGCCGTTCCTGTGGGCGGTGTTGAACTCGCTGGTGGTGGCGACGCTGACGACGGTGTTCTGCCTCACGGTGGGCGCGTCGGCGGCGTTCGCGCTGGCGAAGCTGGAGTTCCGGGGGAGGGGGCTGCTGCTGTCCGCGGCGCTGGGCGTGTCGATGTTCCCGCCCATCGCGACGGTGAGCCCGCTGTACCTCATCCTCAACGCGGTGGGCTTACGGGACAGCCTGGTGGGGCTGGCGCTGCCGTACACGACGTTCGCGCTGCCACTGACGTTGTGGGTGCTGACGTCGTTCTTCCGCCAATTGCCCGACGAGCTGTACCGCGCGGCGCGGGTGGACGGATGCACGCCGGTGGGCGCGTTCCGCCGGGTGTTGTTGCCCCTGGCGGCGCCGGGACTGGCGACGACGGCCATCCTGGTCTTCATCTTCGCGTGGAACGAGTTCCTCTACGCGCTGACGTTCCTGTCCACGCCGGAGAAGCGCACGGTGCCGGTGGCCATCAGCCTCTTCGCCAGTGAGTACAAGGAACCCTGGGGGGAGATCGCCGCCGCGTCGGTGGTGGCGACGCTGCCGCTGGTGGTGCTCACGGTGCTGTTCCAGCGGCGCATCGTGTCCGGGCTCACTGCCGGGGCGGTGAAGGAGTAGGCGCGGGCTACCGGCCCGCCGCTTCGACCTCCGCCCACAGGCGCTTGCCTTCGAGCGCCGTGTCGAGCGGTGCGCGGCGTTCCGAGATGTGCAGGAGCACGGCGGCCAGTTGATCCAGGTGCATGGGCTTGAGGTTGCCGAGCAGCGGCAGCTTGCCCAGTGCGTGCAGGATGCCGGGCGGCGCGTGGTATTCGCCCTCCAGCGCGGGTGGGCGCACCATCGTGTAGGGGATGCCGCTCTCGCGGACGATGCGCTCCGCTTCCGCCTTGGCCTTGAGGTACGCGCCCACCGGGCTTCCCGCTCCCACCGACGTGAGCAACACGAAGTGGTCCACGCCCGCCGCCTTCGCCGCGTCCACCAGCTGCCGCGTGGTGCCGATGTCGCTCGTCTCGTAGGTGTCCCCGGCCGCGAAGCGCTTGCGCATCGTGCCGATGAGCTGGAGCACCGTCGTGCTGCCCTTCATCGCCTCCGCCAGCGCGGGCCCGTCCGCCAGCTCCAGCACCGCCTTCTTCGGCCAGACGCTCGCGGGCTCCGTGTTCGCGCTCTTGGGGCGCACGTGCGGCGTCACGGACACACCCCTGGACAGGGCCTGCCGCATCAGCGTGCGGCCCGTGGCGCCCGTGGCGCCCGCGACGAAGAGATGACGAGGAGCTGCGCTGCCCATGGCGATGCCTCCCGGACCGTGACCTTCCTGGCCCCTGAAGCACTTCTTGAGCACACGGCCCACCCCTTGCCCAGTGTTTCCCGGGGCCGGGCGTGAAACCGGACAGCGGACCTCAGCGATGCGCCTGCTCGGCCTGGACCTCGCGCGCCTGCGTCAGGTCCTCCAGGAAGAGGGCCTCCAGCTGGCGTGCCGCCTCCACGTCCTCCAGCACCAGCGAACCTTCTTCCAGCAGGTTGAACGACAGCGCGTCGTAGTTGATGGACCCCACCAGCACGAGCCGGTCATCCACCAGCATCGTCTTCGCGTGCATCATCGACGGCTGGTACTCCCAGAGGCGCACACCCGCCGCCCGCAGCGTGTCGTAGGTCTGACGCTGGAGCACCGTGATGGCCCGCTGGTCGTTCTTGTCTCCCGGCGCCAGCACCCGCACGTCCACGCCCGCGCGTGCCCGCTCCACCAGCAGCGCGGTCAGCGCGTCGTTGGGCGTGAAGTACGCCTGGGAGATCCACAGCCGCTTCTTCGCCGCCTTCACCATCAGCTGCGTCAGCCGCTCCGCGCGCGTCACCTCCGGGTTCGCGGTGCTGCTGACGAAGGCCGCCCAGCCCTCACCCGCGGCGTCCAGACCGGGCTGATCCGCCGACAGCGTGGGGAAGTCCGTCATGGGCAGAAGCTCGCCCGTCGCCTCCTGCCAGTTCTCCGCGAACGCCTGCTGGAGCTGCGCCACCACCGGCCCCTGGACCCGCACGTTGGTGTCGCGCCACTCCTTCTCGTTGCGCGCGTTGCCCAGCCACTCGTCCTGGATGGCGAGCCCGCCGGTGATGGCCACCCGGCCGTCCACCACGACGATCTTCCGGTGGTTGCGCGCCAGGTTCTCGTCCGCCGGTAGCGGGCGGAACAGGTGCGCTTCGCAGCCGGCCGCTTCCAGCCGGGGCTTCACCGCCGTCTCGAAGGGGCCGCTGCCCAGTGGATCCACCAGCACCCGGCAGTGCACGCCCGCCCGGGCACGCTCCGCGAGCGCTTCAATCATCCGGTCGGAGGCACGCCCTGGCCTCCAGATGAACATCACGATGTTGATGGAGGCGCGGGCCCGGCCGATCTCTTCCACCATCACGTCGAATACGGCGCCGTTGTTCGCCCACCGGATGCGGTTGCGCGGTTCCATCCGCACGCCCGTCGTCTGGTACAGCGCCGATGCGAAGCCCGCCCCACGCGAACCCACCTGCCCCGTGAGCTGGAATGGGCGTGACGACTCCTTCGTGTTGCACGCGGACGGACATCCCGCGAGCAGCAACGCCCCCACGACCCCCCACCACCATCGTCCGCCCTTGCCCACGTCCGTTGCCCGCGCCTCCTGACCTTGAGGGGTAGGCACCCCCGGGTGACGTGTCACCCTCGCGCACGAGACGAGTGTTCGCTGGACGCACGGAGTGGGTGTGCGCACCGGGCGGTGAGGTAGGTCCCGCGCTGTTCTCACGCCCATGTCGATCTTCCGCGACGTGGGCCGTCTTTTTCGACGAAACCCCCGCCGTCCCCGAAAGGCCCACCCCATGGCCCGCTTCCTGATGCTGCTGCACGAGAACCCCGCCCAGTTCGCCACCCTGTCCCCCGCGGAGCTGCAGGCCATCGTGGAGGAATACGCCCGGTGGAGTGAGCAGCTCCTCCAGGAGGGCCGCCTGCTCCAGGGTGAGAAGCTGCGCGACGAGGGTGGCCGGCGCCTGAAGCAGCAGGGCGGACAGCTGCTCGTGTCGGACGGGCCGTACGCGGAGGTGAAGGACGTGGTGGGCGGCCTCTTCATCCTGTCGGCGGATTCGTATGACGCCGCCGTGGCGCTGGCCCGGACGTGCCCCCACCTGCGTTACGGCGGTGAGGTCGAGCTTCGCGCCATCGAAGAGGTCTGAGCCATGTCCCCCGCGACGCAGGTCCAGGCCACGCTGGAGCTGGCCTTCCGGCAGTGGTCCTCGGGCCTGGTCGCGGCCCTGGCCCGGCGCGTGGGGCTGGGCCGGTTGGACCTGGCGGAGGATGCGGTCCAGTTCGCCATGCTCCAGGCGGCGAGGACCTGGGGCTTCCACGGCATCCCCGAGCAGCCGCGCGCGTGGCTCTTGCGCGTGGCCGCGAACCGGCTGACGGACCTGGTGCGGCAGCGCGCGCCCGAGGTGCCGGAGGAGGATTCGCCTCCGGAGGAAACGCCCGGGTCGCTGGAAGAGCCCACCCGGTACGCGGCGGAGCTTCCAGACGATGCGCTGCGGTTGCTCTTCGCGTGCTGCCATCCGGCGCTGTCGCGCGAGATGCAGGTGACGCTCACGCTGAAGGTGGCGTGTGGCTTCTCCGTGCGAGAGGTCGCCGCCGCGCTGCTCGCGGACGAACCCACGGTGGCGCAGCGGCTGGTGCGCGCGAAGCGGACGTTGCGCACCTGCCAGGCCACGCTGGAGGTGCCTGCTCCGGAGGCGCTGCCGGAGCGGTTGGGCGCGGTGGGCTCGGCGCTCTACCTGCTCTTCAACGAGGGTTACGAAGCCTCCGAGGGCCACGACCTGTCCCGCTCGGAGCTGTGCGCGGAGGCCTTGCGGTTGGCGGAGGTGTTGCTGTCACACCCGGGCACCGCGACACCGGAGGGACATGCGCTGGCCGCGCTGTTCTGCTTCCGGGCCGCGAGGCTTCCAGGCCGTGTGGATGCGCGGGGGGCGTTCGTTCCCCAAGAGGCTCGGGAGGGAGCGGAGGCTTCACCCCTGTTGATGGCGCGAGGGCTGCGGCACCTGCGCGCGTCCATGGGGCAGGTGCTGACGCCGCTGCACCTGGAGGCGGAGATCGCGCTGGTGCATGCGAAGACCTCCGCGCCGGGACCGGAGGACAGCGCGCGGTTGCTGGTGCTGTACGACGCGCTCCTGGAGCTCAGGCCCTCACCCATCGTCGCGCTGGGCCGCGTGGTGGCGCTGGGACGGGTGCGGGGACCGGCCGCCGCGTTGGAGGCGCTGGGGCCGCTGCGCTCGGAGAGGGTGTTGCGGAGATACCCGTACCGCTTCGCCGTGGAGGGCATGTTGCTGGAGCAGGTAGGGGAGCGGAGTCGCGCGGCGGATTGCTTCCGTCAGGCCGCGGCGCTGGCCCGGACGCCACCGCAGCGCGAGTACCTGCTCGCCCGGGCCCGAGCCTGCGGGTAGGGGACCGCGTGCTACCGTCGCATCCCGGCGAGACATCGGGAGCGGACATGGCGTTGAGCACGTCGACGAATTTCAAGAATGAGCTGGGGCTGGATCTCCGCCAGTTGTTGCCGATCGTCGCGCGCTTCGATGAGTTCATCCGGCCGTTCTGCGCCGCGCTCGATGCGTTCCATGCGGACTGGAGCGGGTGGGGTGGCAAGGCCACGTACTACTTCACCGGCCAGCAGTCGTGGGTGGATGCGCGGCTGAAGGCGCTCGATACGGCGGAGCACCTGCTGTACCGGTTGTGCGACCTGGAGCAGGAGCGGCTCGCGCATTCGAAGGCGTCCCGACTGGTGTTGATGCGGCTGCTGGTGGAGATCCAGGAGAAGCACATCGAGATGGTGGACTACGTCCACACGAAGAACCTGAAGCTCTTCACGCCGGACCGCTCGACGCTGGGAACCGCCGCGCGCAACCAGCTGGACGCGGACTGGGACGCGCTGCGCAATGGCACGGGCGCGGTAAAGCTGCCCACCGGCGCGCAGTACGCGCGTGGCAACCGCGAGGTGCGCGCCATCCACGCGCGGCTGCTGTCGCGTCCGCATGGCCGGGAGTTGATGCGGTGGATCCTCCGGGAGACGCGGGAGGATCCGCAGTGGCCGGTGACGCTGGTGCTGACCCAGGCCTTCACTCCGTCCGCCACCTTCCGGCAGAAGGTGGTGGTCAACAAGCAGCGCCTGGTGGCGACGTCCGACGAACTCCAGCGCTTGAAGGGCGAATACGAAGGGATGAGCCAGGAGCTGACCCGCATCGAGGAGGACGCGCGGCAGGGCAGTGAGGCCTGGGGCGAGCTGCGCAAGCGCCTTGCTGAGTCGTCGAGGCCCTACGCGGAGCTGAGCAAGCGGCGCGAAGGCGTGGACAAGCGCGTCGGGGAGCTGGAGGTGGAGCTCGGCTGGTACGACGAGGACGGCCACGGCGAGGACTACCTGCTGAGCGAACCGGCGCCGGGGCTCGCGGGCAAGGGCTCCGGACGCGGCTCACGGCTCAGCCTTCGCTCTGGACTGCGCGACAGCACGCAGCGCAATTACTCCCGTGAGCAGCACCCCATCCCCGCGCCGGCGTTCATCGTGTACGGGCACGAGCTCATCCACGTCTTGCAGAACCGCTATCCGACGCGGATGGTGCTGCAGCCCCAGCCGTACACGCACGGGCACGCGAAGCACGGCTACAGCAACACCACGGAGCACGAGACCATCCGCGCGCTGCGCAAGCACCGCACGGCGGAACACCTGCCCTTCTTCGAGAACCAGCTCCGTGACGAGCATCAGCTCACGAAGCGCAAGCACCACACCGGCACGTCGGCCTTCGAGCTGGGCGAGACGGACTGAGGGAACTGCCGTGGCCAACTACCAGGAACAGTGGGGCGACCTGCGGCGGCTCGACCGATTGGTGAACATGGGGTTTTTGCTCTTTCCACTCATTCCTGTCGTGGGAGGGGCGGTCAGGAGGAAGGCGAATCCTGTTTGCCTTCGCGCTGGGGTCGATGCTGTTCACCGTGATTGCATCGTTTCGGGCGGCTCTGTTCCAATGTCCTCGCTGTCGAGAGCGGTTCTTTACCGACGGGTCCTATAGGAACACCTTCACACGGAAAGTGCCTGCACTGTGGCCTTCCGAAATGGGCCGACCAGGGCTGAGCACGGTCATTCGTGGTCCTTGCGCGTGTCCTTTGCTTCCTCGCCGGGACGTTCCTGGGAGGTGCGTATGCGAATAACGGTGCTGGTGCTGGTCGTAGTGCTGCTGGCCACGGGATGTGCCTCCGCACCACACGCGCGGAGCTTGAGCTACGCGCCGAGTGTAACGTCCGTCCGCTCTGGGCCGGAACAACGGCCGTTGCGCCGCCAGGGCGCACGTGAAAGCGATGCATCAACGCGTGAAGCAGTCCTCGCGGGCATTGCCGACGTGAAGGGCTCCCTGGACGGCGTTGAGGCCGCGCTTTCCAAGTTGGCGGGCCGCCCTTCGCCTCTCGTGGGCTGGAGCCTCAAAGGCGTCTTCACCCGCTACCTCGACCATGGCTCCAGTCAGGTGAAGTGGATGAAAGGGGCGCTCGGCAGCGCCACCGGGTTGACACGCGTGGCTTCGGAGGTGGGGGACTCGAACATGGAGCAGGGCCTCCTTCGCATGACGGGGCCGAAGCTCGAGTCGGCCCTGTTCGGGATGCTTCTATTGGCCACCTGGGTGGACTTCCTCCACCTCGCGGATGCCGTGCTTCGGAACTGTCCGACGTGCAGCGTCGAAAAGCTCTTCGTCGACCTGCATCGCGTGCAAGAGCTGATGGAGCCCGTGCTGGCGGACCTCGCCTCCCAGGACCCGGCTCGGGTGGAGGCGGCTGCGGTGGCGATGCCCGAGTTGATGGGGAGGCTGACCCATGAATTCGACGCGATTCATCGGGACGCCCGCGCGAGCATGAAGCTCGGCGGGCAGGTCATCGCGGCGGTGCGGGCGGTGGAGATGCTCGCTTTGATTTCCACGTTGAAGGTGTCGCTTCCAAGGCTGCCTCCCTCGGCGCCCGCGACGCTCGGAATGGGCTTGGTGATGAGCTCAGGCGGAGTCATGACGGGCTCACGGCTGGTGGTCTCCGCCGAGTGGGTGGAGATGATGCGAAGGCTCGTGCGGGCGGGCGTCATCTCAGTCCCTGCCGTCAGCTCCGCTGTCCTCATCCACGGTGGGCAGGTGCTGATGGCACAGGCGCCTCGCGACCTGCCCAAGGGTGTGCGCGATGCGCTGGGAGACAGTCCCGAAGTGCGCGCCATGCACGAAACCGGCAGGGCAGGGGCGGGCATGTCCAACGCGCCCAAGCATCACGTGCTGCCGCAAGAGCACCGCGAATGGTTCGAGCGGCGCGGCTTCAAGGGCGACATGAACATCGACCAGTTCTGCGTCCGGATGGAGCGGGCCGACCACGAAGCCATTCACGGTGGAGGGAACTGGAAGCTGGGACGCATGTGGCCCGGCGAGTGGAATCAGCTGATCATGCGCACACTGGGCGACGCTGAGGCCAATGTCGGGCGGATGTTGACGCGGAATGAGATCCTGGACATCGTCGCTGAGGTCATGGACGTGTACAGAGTCCCGATGAACTTCACCGCTTGGAGGGGACGATGAGCGGGGACCGCCCCTGGGAGGGTAACTGGAAAGCTCGTCTCTATGAGCGGGTCCGCGAACGGGGCTTTGATTCGTTGACCGCCTTCGCTGAGTCGCGCCCCACTGCATCGTTGGTGGCGCTGGCAAGGGAGCTGGGTCCTGACGACATCGCCGGAGCGCAAGTATTCAGCGGACTGGTAGCCGAAGCAGAGCGCAGTCATCGGCTCACTCACCTGGTGCGCGGGCAGCTCGTGCGCGAGTTGTGGCGGAGCCTCCCTGATGGTTGGCCAGCCGTGTTGGATGATGCCAACCGCTTCAAGGTCGCCAAGGCACTTGGCTTGTGGTCCGGTTTCACCCCTGAAACCCACATAGAACGTGTGAGGCGGGCTGGTGATGTACTTCTCGCCCATCCGCCCCCGCCCGGCTGGCGCCCCCTGGGCCCCGACGACGAACTGCTCCGCACGCTCCTCCCTGACGAAGAGGCCTGACTACTTGCGCTGATCCCCCGGCGGGGTGGCCACCACCTCGCGTCCCAGCTCCAGCAGCGTGGCGCTCTCCGACGGATCGGGCCGCTTGTCGCGCAGGGTGACGAACTCCTCCGCGGCCGTGGGGTGGATGCCCACCGTGGCGTCGAGCTGCTTCTTCGTCACACCGCACTTCAGCGCCACCGCGAGCCCCTGGATGATCTCCGGCGCGTCCGCGCCCACCATGTGGAAGCCCAGCACGCGCTCCGTGCCGCGCTCCACCACCACCTTCATCATGGACCGCTCATCCCGGCCCGTCAGCGTGTGCTTCATGGGCCGGAAGCTGGAGACGTAGACGTCCACCTTGCCGTACCGCTCCATCGCCTCTCGCTCCGTGAGCCCCACCGTGCCCACCGGCGGCTGGCTGAACACCGCGGACGGGACGTTCTCGTGGTCCATCGTCACCGGGTTGTTCCGGTACAGCGTCTCCACCATCGCCCGGCCTTCCGCGATGGCCACCGGCGTGAGGTTGAGCCGGTCCGTCACGTCCCCCACCGCGTAGATGCTCTCCACCGACGAGCGCGACTGCCCATCCACCACCACCGCCCCACGCTCGTTCAGCTTCACGCCCGCCTCCTCCAACCCCAGCCCCTGCGTGTTGGGCACGCGGCCGGTGGAGTACAGCACCGCGTCCACCTCCAGCGTGTCGCTCGTGCGCGTCATCAGGCTGAGCGTGCCGTCCTCGCGCTTCTCGATGTCCTGGATGAACGTCTCAGGGCGGATGTCCACGCCCTTCTTGCGCATCTCCTGCGTCAGCGCCGCGCGGATGTCGTTGTCGAAGCCGCGCAGCACCGTGTCGCCGCGAATCAACATCGTCACCTTCACGCCCAGCGCCGCGAAGATGCCCGCGAACTCCACGCCGATGTAGCCGCCCCCCACCACCGCCACCCGGCGCGGCAACGTGGGCAGCTCCAGCGCCTGCTCGGACGTGAGCGCGTGCTCGATGCCCGTCACCTCCGGCAGGTAGGGCCGGCCTCCCGTGGCCACCAGGATGCGCTCCGCCGTGTAGCGCTTTCCCGCGACCTCCACCGTGTGCGCGTCCACCACGCGGCCCCGGCCCTCCACCAGCGTCACGCCCGCGTCGCGCAACAGCCGCCCGTAGATGCCCGTCAGCCGGTCCAGCTCCTTGGCCTTCATCGCCTGGAGCCGCTTCCAGTCCAGCGCGGGGCCGCTCACCGTCCAGCCGTAGCCGGCGGCGTCCTCCATGTCGTAGCGGTAGTGCGCCGCGTACACGAGCAGCTTCTTGGGGACGCACCCTCGCAGCACGCAGGTGCCGCCCACGCGCCCCTCCTCGCAGATGGCCACCTTCGCCCCGGAGGACCCCGCGCGCCGGCTGGCCGCCACGCCGCCCGACCCCGCACCCAATGTGAACAAGTCGAAGTCGTAGCCCGCCATCGGTGTCCTCCGTGCATCGAAAAATGATGTTTCAGCACTCCAGAGGGAAGGAGCCCTGCCGGGCCCCGCCCGCCGGGCTGCTCCCCGGGGCCCGAAGCGCCTCCCGCTTCGCCTGCCCTCCGACACATTCAATCCCCTCCCGCACGAGAAGGGGGGATATCCTCACTGGCAGGGCGGCTCCCCCTCATGTCTCACCCCCCCTCCTGCCAGACTTCCCCCCGGACGGATGTTCCGGACGCCGACACGTCTCCGGGCATGGATCCGGAAGTGGTGGGCCGCCGCTACCGCATCCTCGACCTGCTGGGGCGCGGCGGCGCGGGCACGGTGTGGCGCGCGCAGGACGGCCTGTCCGGGCCGGTGGCCCTCAAGCGGCTGCACAAGACGGTGGCGGACCTGGCGCGGCGCCCCGGCCGTGGCACCCCTTCCGCCTTCGCCACGCAGGGCATGGCGCTGTCGCTGGCCCACGAGTTCCAGACGCTGGTGTCGCTGCGCCACCCGCACGTCATCCGCGTGCTGGACTACGGCTTCGACGCGGAGAGCCGGCCCTACCTGGCCATGGACCTGCTGGAGGACGCGCGCACGCTGGTGGAGGCCGGCACGGACGCGCCGCTGACGACGCAGGTGGACCTGCTCATCCAGACGCTCCAGGCGCTCGCGTACCTGCACCGGCGCGGCATCATCCACCGCGACCTCAAGCCCGGGAACGTGCTGGTGGTGCGCGGGCAGGTGAAGGTGCTGGACTTCGGCCTGGCCGTGGGCCGCGACCAGCAGGGCCGCCGCGCGCAGCCCGCGGGCACCCCGGGCTACCTGGCCCCGGAGCTCTTCGAGGATCAGCCCCCGTCCGAGCGGACCGACCTCTTCGGCTTCGGCGCCATGGCATGCCAGATGTTCTTCGGCCGGCTGCCGCACGCGGGCCAGGTGTTCGCGACGCCGGGCTTTCCGCCCGCGCTCAAGGCCGTGCTGGAGCAGCTGGTGGCGCCGGAGGCCCACCGCCGGCCGCGCGACGCGGAGGCCGTCATCGCCGCGCTGTGCGCCGCCGTGGGCCAGCCCCCGCCCGCCGAGTCCGCCGCCACGCGCGAGAGCTTCCTCCAGTCCGCGCGCTTCGTGGGCCGCGTGGCGGAGCGCGAACACCTGACGGACGTGCTGGACATGGCGCTCGCGGGGCAGGGCGGCGCGTGGCTCATTGGCGGGGAGAGCGGCGTGGGCAAGTCGCGCCTCCTGGAGGAGGTGCGCTCGCTGGCGCTGGTGCGCGGCGCGGTGGTGCTGCGCGGCCAGGCGGTGGACACCGGCGGCGTGCCGTACCAGGAGTGGCGCGCGGTGCTGCGCTGGCTGCCCATGCTCACGGAGCTCTCCGATCGCGAGGCGCGCGTGCTCCGGCCGCTGGTGCCGGACCTGGATGCGCTGCTGGGCCGCGACGTGCCGGCCGCGCCGGAGCTGGACGCGGACATGGCGCAGCTGCGCCTGCACCAGACGGTGGAGGACCTCTTCGCCCGCCTGCCGCAGCCCACCGTGGTCATCCTGGAGGACCTGCATCAGGCGCACGCTGAATCCCTCCAGCTCCTCGCGCAGCTCGCGGCGAGGGCGCCGGGCCTGCCGCTGCTGCTGTTCGCGAGCTTCCGCGACGACGAGTCCCCGCAGCTGCCGGAGCGCCTGCCCGGCACCCGCATGCTGCGGCTGCACCGGCTGAACGCGGAGGAGATCGCCCAGCTGGGTGAGTCCATGCTGGGCGCCGTCGGCCGCCGGCCCGACGTGGCGGAGCTCTTGCGCCGCGAGTCGGAGGGCAACCCCTTCCTGCTGGTGGAGGTGGTGCGCGCGCTGGCGGAGGACGCGGGCGGACTGGACCGGCTGGGCGCCGTCGCGCTGCCCCAGCGCGTGTGGGCGGGCGGCATGCGCGCGCTGGTGCAGCGCCGCTTGGAGAAGGTGCCCCGGGAGGCGCGTGGGCTGCTGGACGTGGCGGCGCTGCTCGGCCGGGAGCTGGACCTGGCGGTGCTGGAGCGGGCCGCTCCCAGCGTGGACGTGGAGGCGTGGCTCACCGACTGCGCGGCGGCGGCGGTGCTGGACGTGGGCGACGGCCGCTGGCGCTTCGCGCACGACAAGCTGCGGGAGCGGCTCTTGGAGGACCTGGTCCCGGCGGCCCGGCCCGAGCTCCACCGGCGCGCGGCGGAGGCGCTGGAGGCGGCGCACCCCACGGGGTACGCCTCGGCGTTGTCGTACCACTGGGGCCAGGCCCGGGACGTGGCCCGCGAGGCGCACCACTCGCGGATCGCGGGCGAGGAGGCGCTGGCGGTGGGCGCGTGCCGCGAAGCACTGCCGCTGCTCACGCGGGCGCTGACGGTCGCTCCCGGATCCACTCCGCTGGAGCAGGGCCGCGCGGAGGCATTGCTGGCGGAGGCCCATTTCCAACTGGGTGACCTGGAGGCCTTCCGCGTGCACGCGGAGGCGGCGCTCGCGCGCTTCGGCTGGCGCGTGCCCACGTCGCGCGTGGCGTGGGTGCTGGGCACGCTGGGGCAGGTGCTGTCGCGGCTGGCGCAGAGTGCCCGGCCGGACGCGTACGTGGATGACTCCACCCGGCGGCGCGAGGCGCGGCGGGTGGCGGGCCGGCTGCTCATGCGGCTCACCGACGCGTTCATCTACGCGCAGGAAGCGCTGCCGGTGCTCTGGAGCGGCCTGCGCATGCTCAACCTGTGCGAGCCCGCGGGGCCCACGCCGGAGCTGGCGCGCGGCTACACGGTGATGGCGGTGGTGGCGGGCACGGTGCCGGTGCACCGCGTGGCGGACGCGTGGGTGAAGCGGGCGCAGGAGGTGGCGGAGCGCGTGGGCCGCCCCGCGGACCTGGCCTACGTGCTCAACCGCAACGCGGTGTGCGCGGTGTACCAGGCGCGCTGGCAGGACGTGGAGGCGTGGCTCGCTCGGGCGACGGCCATCGTGGACTCGGTGGGGGACCTGCGGCTGGCGGAGGAGTGCCGCGCGCTGCTCACCGTGTCCGCCATGTACCGGGGCCAGTTCGCGCGGGGCCTGCCGCTGATGGACTGGCTGGAGGCGTCCGCGTTGCGCCGGGGTTCCGCGCAGACACAGCACTGGGCCCAGCATTATCGAGCCCACATGCTGCTGCGGCTGGGCGAGCACGCGCGGGCCCGCGTGGCGCTGGAGCCGGCGCTCGCGTGGACGGAGGCGCATGGCGGTGCCACCGACCGCATCATCGTGGACGGCACGCTGGCGCTGCTGTGCCTGCGCGAGGGCGATACGGCGGGCGCGCGCGCGGCGGCGGAGAAGGCGCTGGTGCGGCTGTCGGCGGGCAAGCCGGTGGCGCACTTCGTCTACTTCGGCGCGACGGCGGTGGCGGAGGTGCTGCTCACGCTGCTGGCGCGCGAGACGCCCGGGCCCGGCCTGCAGGCGCTCACGCACAGCGCGCGGTCCGCGCTCCGGGAGGTGGAGCGCTTCGCGAAGGTGTTCCCCTTCGGCGAACCGGCCGCGTGGCTGTGGCGCGGCTGCGAGGCGTGGCTCGCGGGCAAGCACCGCAAGGCCTTCCGCGCGTGGACGCGCTGCATCGCGGAGTCCGACACGCGGGGGATGCCCTACGAAGCGGCGCGCGCGCGGCTGGAGTGGGCGCGGCACCTGCCTCCGGAGGAGCCGGAGCGCGCGGAGCTGCTGCGGCGGGCCGCGGAGGACTTCACCCGGCTGGGGGCGCGCGAGGACCTGGCGCGGACGCTGGCCGAACAGGGGACGGCAGGGTGACGAAGCGATGATGCGAGTGCAGGACGTGGCGCTGCTGGCGTGCCCGGATTGCCGGGGCCAGCTGGTGTGGCACGGGCAGAACGAGGACGACCGGCTGGACGAGGGGCGGCTGCGCTGTGGCGGCTGCGGCGAGACGTGGGAGGTGGAGGACGGGCTCGCCCGGCTGTACCGCGAGGACCGCGTGCAGGGCACGGACCGCCTGATGCGCCACTTCTACGACGGGCTGCCCGCGTTGCATGATCCGCTGACGGCCGTGCTGACGCCGCTGTTCCAGTCCGTCTCCGAGTCGCGGATGCGCGACGGGTACATGCGAAGGCTGGAGCTGGGCGCGCTGAAGCCGCGCGACGACGGACAGCCCGTGCGCGTGCTGGAGGTGGGCGTGGGCGCGGGCGCGAACCTGCCGCGCATCCGGGGCTCGCTGCCGCCGGGCCTCCCCGTGGAGGTGTGGGGCCTGGACCTGAGCACCGGCATGCTGGCGCAGTGCGAGAAGCGGCTGCGGAAGGGCCGGGGGGTGAAGGACACGCGGCTGCTGGTGGCGGACGCGCACGCGCTCCCGTTCCGGGACGCGATGTTCGACCGCGTCTTCCACGTCGGCGGGATTGGCGGCTTCCGCCAGCCCGCGGTGGCCCTGCGGGAGATGGCGCGCGTGGCGCGTCCCGGTACTCCGCTGGTGGTGGTGGATGAGCAGCTGGACGCGGGCTTCCGCCCGTCGCTGTTCCAGCGCGCCGCGTTCCGCGCCCTCACGTTCTACACGCGCGAGGCGAAGAGCCCCCGCGCGCTGCTGCCGCAGGACGCCGAAGGTGTCATCGAGGAACAGGTGTCACCGTTCTACTACTGCCTCACGTTCCGCGTTCCGGCGGCCGTCACGGGTTGAGCAGCAGGTCCAGCAGGCGCAGGGTCATGCCGCCCGTGAAGTCGATGGTGGCGCCGTTGAACCAGGCGGCGTCGTCCCCCACGAGCACGGTGACGAAGCGGGCCACCTCGTCCAGCGTGCCCATGCGCCCCGCGGGGTTCATGGCCGCGTGGCGCGCCTCCAGTTGGGCCAGCGCCTCGGGTGAGTAGACGTGGCGCAGCGCGGGCGTCATCACCGTGCCGAACTTGAGCAGGTTCACGCGGTGGCCCTTCGGGCCCAGCTCGATGGCCAGGTGGCGCACGTACATCTCCAGCGCGGCCTTGGCGGCGCTGATGAGGCCGGTGTTGCCCAGGTGCGTTTCATCCAGCGGGTTCTGAAGGCCCAGGAGGCGCGCGTCCGGGGCCAGCAGGTCGCGTTGAACCAGCGCCTGCGTCCAGTACACGAACGAGTGCGCCATGCAGTCGAACGTGCGCTGGATGCGGCGCGGGTGCAGCCGGTCCGGGCCTTCGGTGAGGAAGTGCCCGACGGACGCGCCCGCGATGGCGTGCACGAACAGCTTCACGCTGCGAGGGCCCGCGCGCTGGAGCAACGCGTCCGCGCCGGCCTCCGCGGCTTCGGGCGTGGACGCATCCGCCTGCCGCAGGTGCACGTCCCGGCCCAGGTCGCGCACGCGGGCCTCCAGCTCGCGGGCGGTGTCCGGGTAACGGCCCCGGTGCACGCCGAAGACGTTCAGGCCCGGCTTGCGCGCGACGGCCTCCGCGATGGCCGCGCCCGTGCCCGAGGAGGCACCGAGGATGAGCGCCCACGCCGGGGGAGCACCCTCCGATGCGGCTGGAGGAGATCCGCCTGCTGCTGATGACACGTGCATGGTGGTCCAATCATAGGAAGCCCCGCGCGGGAGGGCTTGGAAGACGGAGGGGGTCCTCGACGGAAAGGGGGACGGAGTGGAAGGATCCGCCCATGCCCTCAGTGAAACTCCTCTTCGCGTGGCGGGTGCTGCCCGTCCTCGCACTGCTCGTGGCGTGTGCCCATGGCTCCTCGGACGAAACGACGTCGGAGGCCGAACAGCTCTCCACGCTGTACCAGCGCACCTGCGGTGGGAGGACCGCGCAAGCGTGCTTCGAGCAGGCCGAGCGCCTCCGCGTGGGCGACGGCGTCACGAAGGACGAGGCGCGCGCGGCGACGCTCCACGAGCTGAGCTGCAACGGCGATGAGCGGCGGGCGTGCGTGGCGCTGGGCGTGCTGAAGGAGGAGGGCCGGGGCGTCGCGAAGGACGAGGCCGAGGCGGCGAGGCTGTACGCGCGAGGCTGTGAGCAGGGCCTGCCGGAGGGCTGTGGACACCTGGCGCTGCTGTACGGCGAGGGCCGGGGCGTGGCGAAGGACCTCGCGCAGGCGGTGCGCTTCTACGAGCGTGGCTGCGCGGGGGATGACGGGCTGTCGTGCAACAACCTGGGCGTGCTGAAGCTGATGGGCGGCTTCGGCGTCGCGCAGGACGTGGCGGCGGGGATGGGGATGCTGGTGCAGGCGTGCAACCGGAACGTCGGGGTCGCCTGTCTCACGGTGGCGCGCGAGTTCGACCAGGGCGTGCGCACGCGCAAGGACGCGCGGCTCGCGTCCAGCTACTTCCGCACGGCGTGCGGCATGGGGGAGAAGGAGGCGTGCGCTGCCACGAGCGCGGCGGTGGCGGCGAAGCCGGAGCCGACTCCGGCCGTCACGCCGGAGGAGGGCGCGAAGCTGGAGAAGATCCGCGCCATGTGTGAGACGGGCGTGGGCCTGGGCATGGCGTGCTACGTGATGGGCGCCGCGTACGAGAAGGGCGCGAGCGTGGCGGTGAACCCCGGCCGCGCCACGATGTACTACCAGCGCGCGTGCGACCACGACGTGCCGGAGGCGTGCGGCGACGTGCGGCGCATGCTGGGGCTCACGGCGGACGGCGCGAAGACCGAAGGGCCGAAGCAGTCCGTGCTGGAGTCGCTCCAGCTGGACATGACGAAGGTCGCTCCGGAGAAGCCGAAGCAGTCCGTGCTGGAGTCGCTGCGACTGGATGCGGGCAAGGTCGCCGCGAACGCGAAGCCCACGGCCAACGCGAAGCCCGCGCCGCGAGCGTCCGTCGATCGCTGGAGAGACGAGTGTCAGGACGGAAAGGGCGAGGGGGATGCGTGCGCCCGGCTCGGGGAGGTGCTGTTGGAAGGGAGCGCCGGGCTCCAGGTGGACGTGAAGAAGGGAATGCAGCTGCTGGAGGACGCATGCCTGAAACGCACGGCCTCCGCCTGCGCGCTGCTCGGAGCCTTGATGGTCTCCGGTAACGAAGCCCTGAAGGTCGCGCCGGCGCCCCTCGTGGGGCTCGTCTTCCTGGAGACGGGGTGCGAAGCGCGCGACGGCGGCAGAGCCTGCGACCTGTTGGGTCGAGCCCGGCTCGACACCACCCGCCAGTACGCGAGCGTGGGGAAGGGCGTGCAAGCCTGGCGTAACGGATGCTTCACCCACGAGGACATGAACAGCTGCGTCCTGCTCCTCGTTATCACGAAGAAGCTCGCCGACTCGGGTCCAGAGGCGGTGAGCTCGGACGCGCGACGCAGCATCCCCAGCATCCAGGCCCAGGCCTGCAAGACGCGGGTCAAGGACGAATGCACGGCGCTGGGACTGCCCATGCCGAAGGATGTCGTGCGCGTCCGCCACCTGAAGGAGGCATGCGATGCGGGAGATCCAGATGCCTGCGGCGAGCTGGCCCAGGCGTACCAGCAAGGACGGGAGATCGACTGGGACCGGGCGGAGGAAATCCCCGTGGCGGAGCAGGGCTGCGACGGTGGCAGCGGGGCAGCCTGCGTGCAGCTGGCGAAGTACTACAGGGGCGTCCGTGGAGGCGCCCCCCTCAACCTGGAAGCGATGCTCGCGCGTGCCGGGCAGGCGTGCTCGCTGAAGGACTCCACCGGCTGCAGCCTGAAGGCACGGTACCTCGAGGAGTTCGGGAAGCTGACCGCGGATGCTCCCCAGGTCCGGGAGGCCCGGTACCTGGCCTGTCTCTACCTGCCCGAGTCCAGGCGCAGTGGGCCGTGCGCGAAGTGAGCGCTCCGGCGCGTCATCCGTGCTGGAGCTGAAGCGCCGCGGTCACCAGCGCGGCGTTGTCCGCCGCGCGCTGTCCGTCCGGAAGCACGAGCGTGTCCTCCAGCCCGATGCGCGCGTCGAAGCCGTGGCGCCGCGCCCATCCGAGCACGGCCCACGCGCCACCCTCGGAGCCGTGCACCAGCAGGGGAAGCTCCAGGCCCGTGGCGCGCAGCAGGTCCACCAGCGTCCGCGCCTCCTGACACGCCGCTTCCGGCTGGGACGACTGTGTCTCCACCAGGATGCGCAGGCACTCCGCCGCGCGCGGCCACGCCATGAGCCGTGACACGTCCTCCGGGAACCACACGCCCGCCTCCACGCCGATGCCCGCGTCGAGCAGCGCGTCCGCGATGGACTCCCAGCCGGGCTCGGACAGGTTGACGGAGGCGAAGTCGGGCCGGGTGTTCGCGGGCAGCGCCTTCCAGCTGGCGACCCGCGCGTGGCGGGCCGTCACGTCCGGGAGGATCCACGCGCCGGTGCTGACACCCACCGGCACACCCGGACAGGCGTGACGGATGTCGGACACCGCCACTCCGATGTCCGCCGCGTCCAGCGACTCGCCTCCGTGCGCCGCTCGCGGATGCACGTGGGACGCGCCCGCTCCCGCGGCGTGACAGGCGGCGGCGTCCCTCGCGAGTGCTCCGGGGGTGACGGGCAGCCGGGGATGATCCGTGGGCGCGCGGGCGCCGTTGAGACACACCTTGAGCAACATGCGCGCAATGAAGCCACGGATGACACATGGCTCACGTGCTTCATGAAGTTGCTCCGTCCGCTGGTGGAAATCTCCCTGCACGGAGGGCGGGGTGGGTTGTTCCCGGGTCCATGAGCGTCTACCGATGAAGGACGCATCCCCGCGCCGTGGAGAAGGAGCTTCCCGTCGTGCGTCCTCCGGAGAAGGTCGTGTTCGGCCATACCGTGGAAGGCCTGCTGACGGTCCTGGAAGGGCATCTGGAGGGCCCGCTCCGGGCGAAGTTGAAGGACGTGGGGCTGGACCTGGACCAGAAGCTGGAGCCCGCCTACCCCAAGGAGCAGTGGCACCAGATGCTGCTCCTGGCCGCGGAGGCGCTCTTCCCCAGCCACTCCCCCGCGCAGGCGCACTGGCACCTGGGCCAGCGCTTCGTCACCGCCTATTTCGCCACCAACATGGGCCGTGCGCTGAAGGGCGTGTTGAAGCTGCTGGGCCCGGCGCGCACGCTGGAGCGCACCGCGCGCAACATGGCCTCCGGCAGCAACTTCCTGCGCGTCGACGTGGAGCGCCTGGCCGCCACCGACTACCGGCTGAAGGTGAGCCATGGGGGCGTCCACCCGGAGTTCATCGGGGCCCTGTGTCACTTCGGGACGCTGACCACCGGCGTGAAGGGGCTCACCACCGTGGTGGAGGCCCACGAGGGGGTCTCCGCCACGTACCGGCTGCGGTGGTAGCGGGCCGTGCTCAGCCGTGGGCGATGACGAACTCCTGGTCTCCCACGCGCACCTGGAGCGTGCGCTGCACGCCCGAACCCAGCTTCCACCGCAAGGAGAGCTGGTCCAGCCACGCCACGAACGCGGCGACGCGGAAGTCGTCGCAGAGCAGATCATCCAGGGCCGTGAAGACCTGCTGCACCACGGAGGTCGCGTCGTTCTCCGCGATGACGGTCTCCAGATGGATGGCCTTGTTCAACGCGCTGAGCTTGTCGAGCACGTCCTTCCAGAACGCGTACACCTTCCCGTACGGCCGGCTCCCGATGTCGCCTCCGTAGCGCGACGCCTGCACGAGCACGTCCGAGAACGTGCCCGTGGCGCCGCTCTGCTCCCAGTGCGACGCGACGTGGCCGTCCGCGCCCGCCTGGGTCTTCAGGTGGTACGCCACGGTCGCCCTCGCCTTGTCGAGCGTCCAGTCCTTCGCCCCGTCCTTGAGGTACGCGTCCCAGAGCGGAGTGTAGAGCTCCTCGCGGCGCTGGAAGCTCGTGCGCACGGGCTGGCTGGCCCGGGGCATTGCTCGCGCCAGGCCCCGCGCGAAGGCGTTGCGTTCGAAGACGGGCTCGCTGCCCAGCCGCGTCAGCAGCCTCCGGAAGCTGGCGCTGTCCACCCGCAGCTCCAGCCGCGTGGTGGTCTTCGTGCCGGCGGGGGCCGCGCGGAAGAGCCGCTCCACCAGCGCCGGTGCGTCCTCCGGACGGACCGCGCCCCAGACGGTGGCGGCATCCACCGCGCTTTGGATCAGGTCCTTGGTGAGCCCGTCCTCCACCTGGCTCTGCGCGAAGAGGGAGTAGTCGAACTCGTCCGCGCTGGGCGTGAGGCTGAAGCGCGGCATCTGGGCGTTGAAGTCGAGCCCCCAGCGGGAGGTCTTCCCGTAGAGCACGCCCGAACTCGAGTAGCTCCGAGCCCCCAGGAAGGCGTAGCGGCGCGGGCCCTGGCGGTGGTCGCGGGACGCGTGCTGGACCACGGACTTGAGCTTCCGCCGGTCCTCCTGCGTGGCGAAGTTGAAGTCGCGCCAGCCCAGGCCCAGGCCCCAGACGCGCTGCGACTCCACGGACTTCATGTGGAAGTAGCGCCGCAGCCACGCGTCCTGCACCCGGTGCTGGATGGAGGCCAGGTCGCCGGAGACGAACGCACCGTGCGCGCCCGCCAGCTCCTGCACGGGCACCTCCAGCTCCAGCAGGGTCGCGTCCTCGGTGCTCCGCGCGTACTCGTATTCGAAGCCGGCCTTGAGCGCCCCGCTCACCACGCTCTCGACGAAGTCCTTCAGCTCTTCATACGCGGCCTTCACCGACGCGAGCGTGGGCTCCACCGGCTTGAGGAAGCCCAGTTGTTTCAGCAGCGCGGCGGCGACCTGGAGGAGCGCGGGCGTGAGCGAGCCATGCTCCAGGCCCTCGACGACCTTCAAGGCGTCCTGCACCTTCGCGTCCACGGCGCCCAGGATGGAGGCGAGCAGCGGCGACGAGTACCCCAGCGAGACGCCCGCGGACACGTGGACCGCCGCGGCGTCCGAGGTGGCCTTGCGGACCGACACGCGGAACGGTCCGCCGTCCTTCGGCCTCGAGAAGACGATGCGGAACTCGTCCTGGAGCGACACCGTGCCGCCGATGGACGCGCCCACCTCCGCCTTCAGCTCGAACACCAGCTGTCCGGCCAGCCGCTTCGCGAGCGCCGCCACCAGGGACGTGCTGATGGCGGACCAGGACACCTTCACCCCGGCCTTCAGCTCCACGCGCGTCTGGAACGACAGGGCGTCACCGGGCTGGAGCGCCTGCACCTCCTCCAGCACGAAGGGCAGGCGCAGGGACTTCGCGTCCGAACCCAGCGCGGACTCCAGCGTCTTCGTCGCGGCGTGGTGCCGGTAGTCCGCCACCTTCACCTGGAGCGAGCCTCCGCCGCTCAGCTCGACGAAGGGGAAGTTCCCCTGGCCGTTGGCCTCCGCGCTGAGCTCCGCCGCGTACTTCAGCCAGCACGCGACCCCGTCCGGTGAGAAGAGCGGCTCCACCGAGGAGCCGTCCAGCTCCTTTGGGGGCACGCCGATGATGCCGTACGCGTCCTGGTCGTCGCGGTCGTTGAAGAGCTCGACGGGGACCTTGAGCGTGCCCGTCAGGGACACCTGGCCTCCCTGGATGGGGATGGCCTTGTTGCCGTTCAGCTCCGCGTGGCCCAGCGCCTGCTCGTGCGCTGCGTTACCCAGCGCGAGCTTCAGCGTGTTCACCGCGGGAATCTGGATGCTCCAGCTCATGCGCTCCCCCGAAACGTGAAAGGCCCCTGTCCCATGGACAGGTGAGCAATCATTGCCGTGAGGGCTGGCGGGACACGTCTGACGCCGGGGAGGTGTGACTGTCTGGGTGTGAAATCGTCATCACCCTGGGGATGTAGGGGTTGTTCACAAGTCGGTATCCGGTCTAACCAGGGGCACCCAGCCGCGGCATCCCCCGAGCCGCGCCGGAGGAGCCCCTCGTGTCGAACCCCTCGGAGATCGTTTTCGGCCATACGGTCGAAGGCCTGCTGTTGGCCCTGAAGGGCCGCCTGGATGGTCCGCTGCGCGCGAAGCTCAAGGACGCAGGGCTGGACCTGGACCGGAAGCTGGAGCCCGCCTATCCGAACGCCATCTGGCAGCGCGTGTTGCAGATCAGCGCGACGGAGCTGTTCCCGGGCGTGTCCATGAACGAGGCGCAGTGGCAGCTGGGCGAGCGCTTCGTGTCGGGCTACTTCGAGACGAACATGGGCCGCGCGCTCCAGACCGTGCTGAAGCTCCTGGGGCCCGCGCGCGCCCTGGAGCGCACGTCGCGCAACCTGGCCTCCGGCAGCAACTTCCTGCACGTGGACGTGGAGCGGGTGGCGGACACGGACTACCGCATCAAGGTGAGCGAGGGCGGGACCTATCCGGAGTTCATCGGCTCCATCTGCCACCACGCGACGCTGACCACCGGCGTGAAGGGGCTCACCACCGTGGTCGAGGCCCGCCAGGGCCGCGCCGCCACCTACCGCGTCCGCTGGTAGCCGCGCGCCGCGTCCAGCAGCCCCTGCACCGCGCCCGTCACCTCGCGGTGCACCGTCCGCAGCGCCTCCCGGTCTCCCACTTCGAACCCCGGGGCCAGATGGGTCGTCAGCGGCTCACCTACCCATTGGGTCATCTTCACGGGGAAGGGCAGGGACAGCGGCCACACGCCCGTGGCGCCCACGCCCAGCCATAGCGGCAGCCTTCCTGGCATGCCCACGCGCTTGCCCCATGCGTAGCCGTCGTTCAGGCCCAGGTACGCGTCGTCCATGCCGTGGCCCGCGATGGGGACGATGGGCAGCCCGTAGCGCACGGCCAGCCGCAGGTAGCCCAGCCGCTCTCCCCAGTCCACGCGGTAGCGGTGCCGGAAGTCGCGGCAGCCCTCGCGCGTGCCTCCTGGTTGCACCAGCACGTGCTCGCCCTTCGCCACCGCTTGCGCCAGCAGCGGCCCATCACCCGTGACGAAGCCCAGCCCGTCCGCCACCTGCCGCATGCCCGGGATGCGGTCGAACGCGCCGTGCGCGATGCCGTGGGGCAGGTAGCCCAGGTGGTCGTGCAGCGTCACCGTCAGCATGCAGAGGTCCACCGCCAGGGGCCGCCCGTGGTAGCCCACCAGCAGCTTCGCTCCGGGGCGCAACAGCGGCTCCAGGTTCACCACCTCGTAGCGGTGGTAGCGCTGGAGCAGGCGGAACGCCGTCAGCCACGCGGCCCGCGCCGCCACCGCCGTCTTCGTCACCCGGCCACCCGGTACAGCACCGCGCCGTGCGCCACGCCCGCGCCCACGCCCACCATCAACACCCGGTCCCCCGGCTTCACCGGCCGCGTGCGCCACAGCCAGTCCAACCCCGTGCCCAACGACGCGGAGCCCACGCTGCCCACCGTGTCCACCACCGTCACGCTCTTGTCCTCCGGCACCTCCAGCGCCTGGAGGATGGCCGCCAGCATGCTCCCGTTCGGCTGATGCGTGAGCACCCACTCCACGTCCGCCACCGTCAGCCCCGCGCGCTGGAGCACCGCCGACGCCGCGCGCGTCAGTGCCCCCAGCGCCACGCGCGTCATGTCGCGCGCCGGTGTGAGGAAGCGCATGCCTTCGCGCTGGCCCGTCTGGTGCGGGTTCTCCAGGACGACGTCCGGCGGCAGCGTGCCGTCGTTTCCGAACGCGGCCCCCAGCACGCCCTCGCCGGGCCGCGCCGCTCCCAGCACCACCGCCGCCGCCGCGTCGCCCAGCACCAGGTAGGGGCGTGGATCCTCCGGCCGCGTGGTGCGCGACAGCAGCTCCACGGACACCACGCCCACCGGCCCCAGCCCCGTCGCCACCGAACGCGCCGCCAGGTCGAACGCGCTCAGGAAGCCCATGCACGCGTTGGTCACGTCCATCGCGTCGCACGTCCCGGACAGCCCCAGCGCCGCCGCCACCCGGCTGCCATTGGCCGGCGTGGTGACGTCCCCGCCCATGGATGACACGAAGAGGATCCGTTGGAGCGCCGTCGCCGGAAGCCCCGCCGCCTCCAGCGCGCCCCGCAGGGCCTGGGCTCCCAGGTCCGCCGCGCGCGTCCCCTCCGGAGCGAAGTGCCGCGTGCGGATGCCCGTCTTCCGCTCCACCTCCGCGGCGTCGCGGCCCACGCGCGCGCAGACCTCCGCGGTCGTCACCGGAGGGCCCGGCAGCACGCTCGCCGTGCCGAGGATGCGGACCGGAATCACGCGGCCCTCCTGCCGCCGGACGGACTCCTGCGCCCGCGCAGCGACTCCCACGCCTGCTTGAGCTCCAGCAGCTTCTGCTCCAGGCCCATGTCGCGCGCGGCCTCGTCCAGCACCTCGTCCACGTGCGTGAAGCGCATGGACCCCATCAGCGGATGGTCGCGCGTGCCCACGTCGTATCGCAGGTCTCCGCGCGAGGACTCCAGGTCGCCGCTGCGGTGCAGCAGCAACACGCCGCTGGCCAGCAGGTCCTTCGCTCGCGCCACCGGGTTGAGCGCGGAGAGGAACAGCCCCACCGCTCCGGGCAACAGCGGACGCGCGGCGTGGTGGTGGCCCGCCGGGAAGATGTTGCTGGAGAAGACCAGGTCCGCGCCCGCGTTGAGCAGCACGTCCACCGGCACCATGCTGGTGAAGGCCCCGTCCACGTAGCGCGCGGGCGGCTGGAGCGTGGGCGCCCAGACGCCCGGCGCGGAGCCGCTCGCGCGCACCGCCAGCGCCAGCGGTCCCTTCTCCAGCACCACGCAGCGGCCCGTGGTCAGGTCCGTCGTCACCGGCAGGAAGCCCACCGGCAGCTCCTCCAGCGCCAGGTCCCCCAGGTCGCCGCGCACCAGCCACTCCATGGCCTGGGTGGTGACCACGGACGACAGCGCCGCGGCGGACAGGTGCCCGCCCTTGGCGCGGTGCTGGAGCCGGCGCAGGCCATCCAATCCCTCACGGCCATCGCGCGCCGTGCCGCAGTAGTACGCGCCCACCAGCGAACCCATGCTCGCGCCGCTGAGGAAGTCCACCGGCACGTCCAGCGCGGCCAGCCTCCGCAGGAGATGCACATGGTAGAAGCCCCACACGCCGCCGCCGCTGAGCGCCAACCCCACGCGCCGGCCGGTGATGGCGCGCGCCCACCGCGACAGCGCGTCCCGCGTCCCCGCATCCAGGCCCAGCGCCACCAGCGGCCGGGTGTCCCCGGGCCGCACCAGCAGCCGCTCCCAGTCCAGCCGCAGCCGGCACCCGGGCGGTGGCGCTTCCTCGTCCCACCCGTCCTCGTCCGGCAGCGAGCGCCCGAGCAACGTCGGGCTGCCCTGCGGACGCCACGGTGACAGCAGCACCGTGGGCAGCACCGGTGCTCCCGGCGTTCCCACGCCATCCGCTTCGCCTCCGCGCGGCAGCAGCACCACCTCGCGAGGTGTCAGGCCCTCCGGCACCGGCACGCCATCCACCAGCACGCAGTCGAAGTCCTCACCCTCGGCGAGCAACGGCGAGCGCGGGCCCACCGTGCGGCGGAACACGCCGTCCGCGCCGCGCACCGTGCTCTCCGAGCGCTTCTTCCCCGCGCGCACGAGCAGCACCCGGTCCCCGAAGTCGTGGACCATCACCTTCGCCACCAGCTCCACCAGCAGGGACAGCACCGGGGGCGGAAGCTCCAGCCCCTGCGTCCGGAACGTCACCACGTCCGCGCGCGACGTGATGCCTCCATGACGAGGCACCGCGGCCACCGACTCCAGCTCCGCGCGGGGAAGGAAGAGGGCGTGCGACGACGCGGATCCGGCCGTCACCGTGACGGGCCACGTGCCGCGCGCGAGCGCCTCCACGCCCAGCGACATGCCCGAGCGCAGGTGCAGGAGCACCGTCCCTCCCGCCGTGACCCGCCATTCGCCCGAGCGCAAGAGGTAGACGCCGTCGACGGGCTCACCTTCGCGGCAGATGCCCTCGCCCGGCCGGGGCTCCACCGGCCGGGCCCTTTCCAACAGACGGAGCAGGACAGACGCACGTGTGTGGCGCAGCGCCGGGGCTTGCTTCAACGTGTACAGCCACCGACGCCGCTCATCGACAGTCAGGGGAAAAGCCATGCGTCGCCCAAGGATAACCAGGACGCTCCGGCGCCGGGTAGCGCGCTGGAGTGCCTGCCCGCTGTGCGGGTCCTGCGCGACGCGTCGCTACGCCGGCTGGGGTCGCGGTGGCTCCCCCTCGGGAGGGATGGACGGCGGCGGTGGATTGTGCGGCGGTCCGCTCTGGGGATTGCCGTGCTTGCGGTGTTTCAGGAGCTTCGTCCGAGCGCCTTCGATGATGGCGTAGAGCACCGGAATGAAGATGAGGTTCACGAAGGTGGAGAAGAGCATCCCGCCGAAGACGGTGGTGCCCAGCGACTTGCGCGCGGCGGAGCCCGCGCCGCTGGCCAGCATCAGCGGCACCACGCCGAAGAGGAACGCGAAGGACGTCATCAGGATGGGGCGCAGCCGCGTCTCCGCCGCGTTGATGGCGGACTCCACCACGCCCTGACCCTGCGCGCGCAGCTGTTCGCCGAACTCCACGATGAGGATGGCGTTCTTCGACGCGAGCCCCACCAGCATCACCAGGCCCACCTGGCAGAACACGTCGTTCACCAGCCCGCGCAGGGTCTGCAGGAGCAGCGCGCCCAGCATCGCCACGGGCACCGCGAGCATGACGACGAAGGGGAGGGCGAAGCTCTCGTACTGGGCGGACAGCACCAGGAAGACGAAGAGGATGCCCAGCGCGAAGATGATGAGCACGGTGTTGCCCGCGCTCTTCTGCTCCAGGGACAGGCCGGTCCACTCGTAGGTGAAGCCCGGCGGCAGCGTCTGGGTGGCCAGGTCCTGCATGATCTGGAGCGCCTGGCCGGTGCTGACGCCGGGGGTGCCCTGGCCGTTGAGGTTCGCGGCGCGGAAGAGGTTGTAGTGGCTGATGGTCTGCGCGGTGGCGACAGGGGTGAGCTTCACCAGCGCCTCCAGCGGCACCATGCCTCCGGCGTCCGAGCGCACGTAGAAGCTGCCAATGTCCTTCGGGTTGTCGCGGAAGGGCACGGCCGCCTGCACGAACACGCGGTAGACGCGGTTGGCGAAGGTGAAGTCGTTCACGTACTGGCTGCCCATGTAGACCTGGAGCGTGGCGAACACCGCGGCCAGGGACACGCCCTGCGCCTTGGCCTTCTCGCGGTCCACCTGGATGTTGAGCTGGGGCGAGCCCGCCGAATACGCGGAGAACACGCCGCGAAGCCGTGGCTCCTGGTTCGCCCTGCCCACCAGCGACTGGGTCGCCTGCGCCAGCTCCTCCAGCGAGTGGCCTCCCTCCTGGTCCTCCAGCACGAACTCGAAGCCGCCCACGCTGCCCACGCCCCGGATGGCGGGCGGTTGCAGCGGCAGCACCCGCGCGCCGCCCACCTGCGCCAGCGGCCCGCGCAGCCGCTCCACCATGCTCGCGACGCTCTGCTCCTTCTTCTTGCGCTCCTCCCAGGGCTTCAGGTTGAGGAAGAGCGAGCCGTAGTTGGCGCCCGTGCCCAGCAGGGAGAAGCCGCCCACGGTGAAGATGTCCGTCACCTCCGGCTGTTTGCGCAGGATGTCCTCCACCTGGAGGAGCACCTGGCGCGTGTACTCCAGCGACGTGCCCTCCGGGCCCTGCACCGCGACGATGAGGTAGCCCTGGTCCTCGTCCGGGATGAAGCCGCTGGGCACGGAGCGGTAGAGCAGCCCCGTGGCGACGAGGAACACGACGAACGCGGCGACGACGAGCCAGCGCGCCTTGCCCAGCATGAAGCCCAGGAGCTTCCCGTAGCCGCGCCGGAGCGAATCCAGCCCGTCGTCGAACTTGCGCGCCAGCACGAACTTGTTGCCCTCGTTGGAGCGCAAGAGGCGCGCGCACAGCGCGGGTGACAGGGTGAGGGCGACCAGCGCGGAGAGGCTGATGGAGAAGGCGATGGTGAGGGCGAACTGGCGGTAGATGGCGCCGGTCGTGCCGGGGAAGAACGACACCGGGATGAACACCGCGGAGAGCACCAGCGCGGTGGCCACCACGACGCCGGACACCTGCTGCATGCCCCGGGACGTGGCTGTGTGCGAGTCCACCTGGTCGTGCTCCATCACGCGCTCGACGTTCTCGATGACGACGATGGCGTCGTCCACCACCAGGCCCGTGGCCAGCGTCAGGCCGAACAGCGTCAGCGTGTTGAGGGAGAAGCCGAACGCGTTCACGAACATGAACGTGCCCACCAGCGACACCGGCAGCGTCGTCACCGCGACGAGCACGCTGCGCCAGCCGTGCAGGAAGATGAAGATGACGATGATGACCAGGAGGATGGCCTCGCCCAGCGACTGGAACACCTCCCGGATGGACGCGCTCACCGCGAGCGTCGTGTCGAACGCCACCTTGTAGGTGAGGCCGGGCGGGAAGTTGACCGACAGCCGCTTGAGCTCCGCCTCCACGCCCTCGCGCACCTGCAACGCGTTGGAGCCCGGCAACTGGGTGATGCCCAGGCCCACCGCTTCCTGCCCGTTGAAGCGCAGCAGCTGCGCGTAGTTCTCCGCGCCCAGCTGCGCGCGTCCCACGTCGCGGATCCGCACCAGGGCGCCGTCCGCCCCGCGCTGCACGACGATTTCCTCGAACTCCTTGGCGGAGGCGAGCTGCCCGTTCACCTGGAGGGACAGCTGGTAGGCCTGGTCGCTGGCGGTGGGCGCCTGGCCCACCTTGCCCGCGCCCACCTGGACGTTCTGTTCCTGCAGGGCGTTGACCACGTCCTGGGCGGTGAGGTTGCGCCGGGCCAGCTCCGTGGGGTCCAGCCACAGGCGCATGGCGAAGCGGCGCTCGCCGAAGATGCGCACGTCGCCTACGCCCTTCACGCGCAGGAGCGCGTCGCGGATGAAGACGTCCGCGTAGTTGCTGAGGAACTCCGGGTCGTAGCGCTTCTGCTTGTCGTAGATGCCAAAGGCCACGAGCAGCTGCGTCTGCGCCTTGCGCACGGTGACGCCCAGGGCGTTGACCTGCGCGGGGAGCTGCGGCGTGGCGGTGGCCACGCGGTTCTGCGCGTCCACCGCCGCCAGGTCCGGGTCTCGCGACGGATCGAAGGTGGCGATGATGTTGCACTGGCCGTCGTCGGTGCTGGTGGAGGACAGGTAGCGCATGCCCTCCATGCCGTTGAGCTGGCGCTCCAGCACGGTGGTGACGGCGTTCTCCACCGTCTCCGCGGACGCGCCGGTGTACGTGGCGGTGATCTGCACCTGCGGAAGGGCCAGCTCCGGGTACTGTTCGACGGGGAGGCTGGGGATGGAGATGGCGCCCACGAGCGTGATGAGGATGGACACGACGCTCGCGAAGACGGGGCGCTTGATGAAGAAGTCGGAGAAGTGCATGGAGGCCCCCTAGCGACCCGCGTCCGCGCCGCCGCCCGTGCCCTGAGGAGGCGCCAGCGGCATGGCTTCGTCCTGGCGCTTCTTCAGTTCGGCGGGCTTGGGCTGGATGGGCATGCCGTCGCGCAGCTGCTGCACGCCGCTGATGACCACCTGTGTGCCCGCATCCAGGCCGTTCAGCACCTCGTAGTCGTTGCCCTCGACGAGCCCCAGCGTCACCGGCTGGCGCTTCACCACGGTGCCGGCGTCGCCCTCACCCACCACCATGGCGAAGGACTGGCTGCCCTGCCGCGTCACCGCGGTGGTGGGCATCTTCAAGGTGTCGCGCACGTCATAGACGAGCTGCGCGCGCACCAGCTGGCCGGCCCTGAGGCCCACGGTGTTCGCGAAGTCGGCCTGCACCTCCACCAGCTGCGTGTTGGGGTCGGGCGTGGTGGCGACGAAGGAGGCGGGGGCGCGGACGATGGGCTCTCCGTCCTCGTTGAGCACCTCCAGCGGCGTCTGCCCCACCTTCACGCGCGAGGCCTGGTCCACCGGCACCTGCACGGACAGCTCCAGCGCGCGGCTCTGGTCCAGGATGGTGAGCGCCGTCTGCGGTGTCACGTAGTCGCCCAGCTTCACGGGGATGTCGCCCACGATGCCGTCGAAGGGGGCGCTCACGTTGAAGAAGCCCAGCTGCACCTGCTGGTTCTGGATTTGCGCTTCCGCCGCCTGGGCCTGGGCCTCGGATTGCGCCGCCTGGGCCACGGCCTGCTCGTAGTCCTGGCGGCTGACGAGTCCTTCCCTGAGCAGCTGCGCGCTGCGCTCGCGCGTCCTGCGCGCGTATTCGCGGTTGGCGACGGCGGAGGCCTTCTGGGCCTGGGTGGCGCGCAGGGTGGCCTGCTCCTGGCGCGGATCCACCACGAGCAGCACGTCTCCGGTTTTCACCCGCTGACCGGGGCGGGCGGGGATCTTCTGGATGTAGCCGGCGACCTGCGGGACGACGGTGATGCTGCTGCGGGAGATGAGGGTGCCCACGTACTCGCGGGTGTCGCGCACCGGGCCGGGCTTCACCGCCATCACCTGCACGGGCACGGGCTTGCCGCCGCCCTGGCTCTGCTGGCCGGACCGGGGGCCGCCTCCGGGCGTGGCCTGGCCGGGGTCCTTGCCGCCACTGCACCCGCCCGCCAGCGCGAGGACGAGCCCCCACGCGCCCCAACCGCCCCTCACCAATCGCATGCTGCCTCCGACAGGAATGCATCCACCTGCGCCTGGCGGAACTGGAAGTCGCGGATGACGAGCTCCAGTTCGGCCTGCCGCAGGGCCCCGGCCGCGTCCACCAGTTCGAGGCTCGTTCCGGTGCCCACCTCGAAGCTGCGGCGGGTGAGCCGGTCGTTCTCTTCCGCGAGTCCGCGCTCACGCTCCGCCAGGTCGCGCGTCGCCTGGGTCACCTGCACGGCGCGCTTCGCCTGGGTGACCTCCACGGCGATGTTGCGCTCGCGGTGGGTGACCTCCGCGCGGGCCTGCTCCAGCTGTCCGCGCGCCTGGCGCAGGAGGCCTTCGCGCGCGCCGCCGTCCCAGAAGGGCAGCACCAGGCTGGCGCCGAGGTTCCAGATGGGGACCTCCGCGAAGCCCGGGTTGACGGTGAGCGCGGTGGTGGTGCTGGTGATCTCCAGGGTGGGCGCGTACTGGCGCTTCACCTCGCCGATGGCGCGCTCGGCCACCACCTGGCGTGAGCGCGCGGCGGCGATGTCCGGGCGGTTCTCCAGCGACTCCAGCGTGCGGCAGGCCGCCTTGGCGCCCTGGAGCAGCGTGTTGAGCTCCAGGCCGGGCTTGAGGCCCACGGGGGTCGGGGTGCCCAGGGCCAGGCCCAGGGACTCGCGCGCCTGACGCAGGTTCTCGTCGCCGGTGACGACGTTGCGGCGGGCGCTCTGGGCGTCCTGTTCCACTCGGACGACGTCCAGGCGGGTGCCGGCGCCCAGCTCGAAGCGGCGCTGCGCGAGGGCCAGCCGCTCCAGCGCGGTGCGCAGGTTGACGCGGTTGACCTCCGCTAGCCGCTCGTTGGAGGAGACGGAGACGAGCGCCTGCGCGAGGCCGCGGGTGAGCTGCCGGCGCGTCTCCGCGAGCGACAGGTTGGCGGTGCGCCGCGACTCCTTCGCGCTGCCCAGGGCGTAGAGGTTGGCCAGGTCCACCACGGGCACGTTCGCGGTGAGCACGCCGATGCCCAGCAACTGCGTGGGCGTGAAGCCTCCGGCGCCGCTGACGCCGCCGCCCACGCCGCCGCCCACGCCGCCGCCCACGGCGGGGATGTCCGGGTTGAGCACGTTGTATTGGACGGACAGGTCGCCCGTGACGGAGGGCAGCAGGTTGGCGAGCGCGATGCGCCACGTGCCCGCGGCGACTTCAAGCTGGCCCAGGGCCGCCTGGAGGTCGGTGGAGCGCTGGCGCAGGAGCGTGAGCGCTTCGTTCCAGGACTGGAGTTGCTGGGGCGCGGGAGGCGCGGGAGCGAGCAGTGGATCCGACACGTTCGCCTGGAAGGGCGGTGGCACTTCCGGGACGTCGTCCGGGTTCGGGGACGCAGGCGCGCGGGGCCGCCCGGGCCGCGGCGGGGCGGGAGCCCGCGGCGCGTTGGGAGCCTGGGCGTTCGGCGCGGGCTTGTTGGGCGCGGGTGCGGACGGCGTGGGTGGCGGAGGCGCGGGGGGTGCGCGCTGCGGTGGCGCGGTGTATTGCGCGAGGACCGTCTGGGATTGTCCGGAGCCGGGCTGAGCTGCCGCCGCGCCGGGGATTCCGGCGGGAACCAGCAGGGCTGCGAACACAAGCGCGTTCATAAGGAATGCTCCCCAGGTAGGGGCGAAGCCAGCCCCCCGCCACGGTTCGCGCCCCCTGGTGCTCCAGTGGACAACACAGACGGGCGAGGAAGTGATCAGCAGTCAATGACAGACCTCCCGCCAGGGGCTGGAGGTCCGGGGTTCCCCTTACGAACGCAAGGGCAGGGAAGATGGAGGGATTCGTGGAGACATGGCGCGTCCTGACGCTGGCTGGGATAAGGGAAGAGCCAACGTGCGTCACGAGCGCCAGGCGGGCGTCTGTCTTGAAGGGAGGGCGCGCGTTCAGCACGCCACGTCTGTCATGACCGCCGGGCCCGGAGGGCCCCTGTCACTCGTAGATCTTGCCTGCGTACAGGATGGTCGCGCACCGGTGCCAGGGATTGGCGGAGAGGCCCCGTTCCCCGGTGTCCTCGGCCCAGGCCGCGCCCGCTTCGAGGAACGCCCCGATGGTGACGTTCTCCCAGCCGAGGGGGCCCGGTGAGTACGGAGCCGGAGGGAGCCGTGCTGCTTCCGCGCGGTCCGCCTCGAAGTCCTCCCTCAACGCCTGGACGAAGCGCAGGAAGGAGGGCTCGTCCGTGACTTCTTCCAGCAACTCGTGCAGCTCAGGGGCCATGGCGTCCTCCGGTTCCCGCATCCAGGCTGGGCGCCTGGAGGAACGGCAAGGGCACGGATCCATCGGGTGCATCGAAGGACCGGCCAACTTCCGACGTGGGGACCAGGATGCCGGGGCCGGCATCCGTTGGCATCAGCGACCCATCCGGTTCGCCATCCCGGAGGCGGCGGAGGATCCGGCCATCGCTTCCGACCGCGTACTGCGCGCCCGAGTGCAGCGCGGGAACGGTCAGGCCACAGGCCCGAGGATCTTCATCCATCCGGACGAAGGTGATGCCTTGCCGCTGAATGACCCTGTACCGGTGTGACTCGCGCCGGTCGACGCATGGGGTGTTGGCATCTTGTGGGCCCAGGAAGTCGGCGGCGGCGGCTTCGAGCGCATGCAGGACGGTGCCGTTCAGCTCGACCGTGCCGCCATCCGCCCCCACTTCCACGGCGGGCTGACCGAAGAAGTGGGGGAACTCGATGGACGCGTCATTTGTCCACGCATCACGCGTGGGCGTGGACCGCAGGCAGCCCGCGAGGAGCAACGCCGCCGGAATCATGAAGTGCTTTGTCGCCATGCGCCCTCTTCGTGAATGCCCCGACCTCGCCCCTAGTGGCGGTCGATCCGATAGTGCTGCGCGTCGATCCAGCTCACGCTGCCAATGGATTGGCGGCGCCATTGATTCCGCTCCTGGGTCCACTTCGACAGGTCGCCGGTCGTGGGCGTGTACTGGAAGAAGCCGTCGCAGGTCGGGTTCGCGGGGTCACTCGATGCCGAGAAGAAGGCCACGAGGGACAGTCGCAACATTCCTGCTTTCGTCTTCACCTCCCATCCATGCTCCAGTCCCATGGTGACGATGTAGCGGATGTCCTGCTCCGTGAGTTCGCCTTCGTAGGGATGCGTGTGGAGCAGGTACACGTATCCCAGGCTCCCGGGAGGGTAGCGGGCGTCGTCCACCTTGGGAGGCAGGCGGCAGCTCCGTTTGCCACGCGCGTCCTGGATCGTGGTTACGGACATCATGCTCATCTCGAACCGCTCGTCGGGCGTGTAGTAGACCCACGCGCAATACTCCTGCGACAGGTCCCATCTCAGCCGGAAGTTCATGTCCGACTTCCGCCCTGCCGTGGCATGCGGCTGCTTCAGCATCATCGAGCAGGCGGAGATGAGCGCGTCCGAGTAGGTGTTGAATGGTCCGAAGCCCGGCATGGGGCCCGGGATGCGTTCGGGAATGTCGCGAGCGTTGATCTGGACGACCCCGGGTGTCGCCGCAGTCTGCGCGCAGGCCAGCGCGAAGAGCCGCGACGAAGCACCGAGAAGCCTTGCTCCGCCGCGCATCCTCACTGCGCCGGAATCATGCCCAGCCGCTGCTTCGCGAATTTGTTCTGCGGGTCGAACCGGAGCGCTTCCTCCAGCCGGTCCCGGCCCTTCTGCGCGTTGCCCTGCACCATGTACAGGTCCGCCAGCCGCACCAGCACGTCCGCGTTGTAGGGCTGCAGGTCCAACGCCTGTTCGAACTCACGCGTCGCCGTGGTCACGTCCCGGCGGCGCATGGCCAGTTGTCCCAGCATCACGTGCGGCTGCACCAGCCCGTGCGTCTCCGGATCCGTCGCCAGTGCCTGCAACGCCGGCATCGCGCGTGTGTCCCCGAACGCCGCCAGCGTCAGCGCCGCGCCCTGCCGCACCCACAGCGAGCCGTCCTTCAACAACGGCACCAGGTCCTCCGTCGCCTCGCGCGCGTTCGCCGCGCCCAGCCCGTCGATGATGTCCGACCGCAACGTGCTGTCCGTCGTGCCCTTCAACGCCGCCCGCAGCGCCGGCACCGCGTCGTGCTTGAACCGGCGCGCCAGGAACTTCGCCGCCGCGCCCCGCAGCGTGCCCGCCTCGGACGTGTCCGCCAGCACCGTCTCCAGCGCCCCACGGCTCTGCGCCGCCGTCTTCTCGTCGAACGCGTCCGCCAATCGCAACCGCCGCTGCTGCCGCGCCTCCGCCTTCGGCCACCACTTCGTCAGCGATGCCTGCATCGCGTCCGGCGTCTCCTTCGCGTGACAGGCATTGCACGCGTTGGGAATGTCGTGGCGCGCCGTGTTCTGGGGCGCAGGCACGTCCAGCGCGTGGTCCGCGAAGTGGTCCAACACCCCCGACACCACCGGCGGCATGTGACACGCCAGGCAGTCCTGCGCCGCCGCCGCCTTGTGGTGCGTGTGCTGCTCTCCCTGCGCCACCACCTCCTGATGACAACCCTGGCACGTGGACGCGTTCACCGACGTGCGCGCCGTCACCGGCTTCTGCTTCTTCACCTCGTTGGGCGCTCTCGCGTCGTGCGGCGCCGTGTGGCACGTCAGGCACGTGGCCCCGCCCTGCAGGTGGCACTTCGACTGGATGAGCGCCTGGTATTCGAAGCTGGAGGTGCTGGGGCGCCCGTCCGGGAAGAAGTCCCCGGAGCGCTCGTTGCCCACCAGCAACACCATGGGCTGATAGCTCGCGTCGTAGCGCTGGCCGGGCTGGAAACGGTGCTGCGCGTCCAGCATGGGGAACAACGTGCGGCGCGGCCCGTGGCACTGCGCGCACACCGCGAAGCCCTCGTCCTTCGACAGCTTCGCCGGCTGGATGATGTCCGCCGGCAGCTGCGACTCCGCGTGCCGCCCACCCGGGCCGTGGCAGGACTCGCACGCGACGCCCGCGTCCGCGAACTTCGTCTCCCACTGGTGGCTCGCCCGGTCATAGCGCGCGTCCAGCCCCGTCACGTGGCAGTCCAGGCACGCGTGCTGCGCGCTGCGGCGGAAGTTCGTCCAGAAGAACGGGTGGTCCGGCGACAGCGCCCCCTGCTTCTTCTCCGAGTAGTCCACCCACTCGCTCTTGCCCGTGACGTGGAAGTACACCGGCATCACCTGCCAGCGGCCGTCCGGCAACAGCGTGATGGGGTCCTGCATCCGCTTGCCGCCCACCAGCCACTGCACCGGCCACTCGCCCAGGTTCCCGTCCGAGCCCTTGGTGCGCATCAGGTAATGGCTGCCGTCGCGGCGCATCCACGCCTCGCTGGACTCGCCCTTGAAGTGCGTGCCCGCGGTGAACGTGCCCACCACATACGGCTTCGTCGCGGGCGACAGCGCCCGCGCGTGCCAGTCGTGCTTCCAACCCGTGTGCTGCTCCTCGTGGCAGTCCGCGCACACCTGCGAGCCCACGAAGGGGTTCGGCTTCGCGGATGGCGCCTCCACCGTCTTCACCGGCACGGGCGCGGCCACGCTCCCCGCGTCCAGCGGCGCCGCCGGAGCCTGAGCCGGTGCCCGGGCCACCGGCACGGGAGGCGAGGTCGCGGCCGTTGGGCGCAGGACGAAGAACAGACCCACCGCGAGAACCACCACCGCGAGGGCGACAAGGACAGGGCGAGAGGAGCGCATCCGGAAGGTGCCGCCATGCTCCTCCCAAGCGCCGGGCGGCACAAGCGGCGCTCCGGGGGAGCCCGTCTCCTCCAGTGGACAACGACCTCCCAGGGAGGGCTGCGGTCCAGGCGAGCCCTGGATTAGGGTCCCCCTTCAATCGAAGGAGGCCGTGCCCATGCCCATGCGGTCCGTGAATGGAACCCGGCTGTACTACGAGGACACCGGTGGCTCCGGGGACGTGGTCCTCTTCAGCCACGGGCTCCTCTGGAGCACCCGGCTGTTCGACCCTCAGGTGGAGGCCCTGCGAGGCCGCTTCCGCTGCATCGCGTATGACCACCGGGGACAGGGCCAGAGCGACGTGCCCCCCGAGTCCGTCATCGACATGGAGACGGTGTACGCGGACGCGGTGGCGCTCATCGAGTCCCTGGGCGTGGCGCCCGTCCACTTCGTGGGCCTGTCCATGGGCGGCTTCGTGGGCATGCGGCTCGCGGCGCGCCGGCCGGACCTGGTGCGCTCGCTGGTGCTCCTGGAGACGTCCGCCGACCCCGAGCCCACCGCCAACGTGCCGCGTTACACCGCGCTCAACCTGGTGGCGCGCTACGCGGGCCTGGCCCCCGTCACCACGCCGGTGATGCGCATCATGTTCGGCACATCGTTCCTTACCGACCCGGGCCGCTCGGAGGAGCGGGCGCTGTGGCGCGCGCGCCTCAAGGGCAACCGCCGCGACATCTACCGCGCCGTCAACGGCGTCATCAAACGCAAGGGCGTCCCGGACGAGCTGCCGCGCATCCGCACCCCCACGCTCGTCATCGTGGGGGAGGAGGACCGCGCCACGGTGCCGGCGAAGGCGGAGCGCATCCACTCCCTCATCCCCGGCTCCCAGCTGGTGCGCCTGTCACGCGGGGGCCACTCCTCCACCGTGGAGGAGCCGGCGCTCGTCAACGCGGAGCTCGCCCCCTTCCTGACGCGGCACGCGTCCAACCAGGCCGCGCACGCGGGCTGACGCTCCGTCAACCCAAGCCTTGAGGAGGCTTTCCCATGCCAGTCGCGAAATGGAACGGTGTCGTGCTCGCGAAGAGCGACACCTACGAGACCGTGGAGGGCAACGTCTACTTCCCGCCCGACAGCCTGTCGCGCGAGCACTTCAAGCCCAGCGCCACGCATACCCACTGCCCGTGGAAGGGCGAGGCGAGCTACTACTCCGTGGAGGTGGACGGGCAGACGAACGCCGACGCCGCCTGGTACTACCCGGAGCCCAAGCCGGCCGCGTCCAACATCAAAGGCTACGTGGCCTTCTGGAAGGGCGTGACGGTGGAGCGCTGACGTCAGAGGCCCAGCAGGTACTTGCCCCAGCGCACGCTGTTGCGCATCTGCGTGACGATGAAGGCGGGCACCCACTGGATGAGGTTCGCCTCCGGCTGAACGCCGTAGCCGTTCCACAGGTCATCGTCGATGCGGTTGGGGTCCAGCGTCGTGGGGTAGGGCGCGGGCGTGCCGCCGAAGCACTCCCCTCGCGCGAAGAAGAGGCCCCACAGCGTGGCGGCCTCCGCGTGGTCGTCCGCGATGAGCCGCGTGTCCACGCCCAGCAGCGAGCCCACCAGCTTCCAGAAGGAGTACCAGCGCTGCTCGTTGTACTCGTAGTGCTTGTCCACCCACGCCTGCGCGACGATGTATGAGAACGTCAGCAGCGTGAACGCGACGGCGCTCTGGTTGTAGCAACGCCGCCCCGTGTAGCCGGACCGGTAGTGGGCCAGCGCGGAGTTGTGCATCTGCGCCAGCAGCAGCGTCGTGGCCAGCGTGCGCGTGCTGTAGAGGCTGCCCCAGCCCATGTTCATGTTGCCGTAGAGGATGCGCAGCATGATCTGCGCGGTATCGATGACCCGGCGGGACACGATGGCCTTGAGCTTGCTGTGCGGGCGCTGCTCGAACAGCGACGACACGTCCTTGTGGTAGTACGTGGCCTTGAAGGACACGCCCGCCAGCTGGTTCACGGACGTGGCCTGGAAGAAGACGTAGAAGGCCTCGTCGCGCGCGGCCTCGAAGTCGCGCAGGAACTGCGCGGAGGACCCCACGCCCGTCACCGCCTGGGTGGCCACGGAGTCATGCGCGTAGAGCACCTTCGCGATCCGGTGGTCGCTGTACGTGTTGCCCCAGAAGCCCTCGATGGCGGAGAAGGCCTTCGATGCGGGGCGCCACGCGGTGCCGTTCACGCCGGGCGTCGTCCGCACATGCGTCTTCCAGTGCTGCCGCAGGTCCTCCATGAACTGCGGCTCCGCCGCGCTCATGATGCCGTACAGGCTGTTGGCTGCGTTGAGCGGGTCGCCCAGGATGGCGTCCAGGTTCTGGCCTCGGAAGATGAAGGGCATGGGGCGGGCTCTCCGGCGGACGGCGTGTTCCCGGTGGAGTCTAGGGAACTGTTGAACCTGTAACAAACCGCCCGCTCTGGAAAACCCGTCACGTAGGGGATGTGACGGGGCGGGGTGGGACGACCTGTCGCCACGAGCGGGCTACCACGAGAGTGTTCCCGCGCTCCGGGCTCTACCCGCCCCCGCCCATGGCGGCCAGCTGCCCCTGTGCGATCTCGCGGTACAGGGGCACCACTTCGACGGACAGGACGTCACGCATCTCCTGTCGCGCGCTGTCGTAGTCGCCTGCCTCCCGGTGGCGGTACATCCGGTGGAGCGCATCTCCCAGCCTGTTTGAACCTTCGGTGATGCGCCGTGAGCACTCACGCAGCACCGCGAGCGCGCGGGCGTCGGTGCTCACGTCAGCGTCGCTCAGTGCCACTTCGCGCGCCGTGCGTCGCAGGAGGTCGCGCACGTCATCGGTGAGCACCAGCGGCGCTCCATCGCGGAGCACCTGCCGCGCGAGCGCGCGTATCGGGTCCCAGTCGGGTCCATCTTCCGTCGTCGTCATCATCGCCCATCCTTCGGCCGGCACTTGTCGAAGGGCCATTCGTGTTGCCCGGTGCAGGACTCGAAGCACGTGAAGCAGCGCGCCTTTCGTGTCCATGCCTGAATCTGGCAGTCCCCGTACAGCCGGATGCAGCGCCGTTTCCAGTCGGGGAGGTCGGCGTTGTGGGCGTCGTCGTACTCCTCCGCCTGGGAGGCGGTGTGCGAACCGGTGGCGCCAATGCCAGCGGCCATGATGGCGGCGGCCTCGGAGGCCGTGAGTCCGCATGCCTCGGGGAGGCCCGGATGCCGCTGGATGCAGTCCGTCTCGGTGTCCATGACGACGGTAGCGCATCCCAGGCTGAGCGCCGCGAGGATGGGGGGGAGAAGGCGACGCCAAGGGGCGGCGGTCCGGAGTGTCATGGTGCGCGGACCCTACGGCGCGGAGCCGGCACGTCCACTCAACCGTGCCAGATGTCCTGGGGGTGACGGGGCGGGAATGAGCGGGCTTCGCGCGAGCAGGGGAGCGGCGATGCTGGGGCTTTTCGCGGGTCCGGCATGTCCGGGCGGCGTGGAGGTGCGGAGCCTTGGCGACGGTGACCCTGCAGGACGTGCGCAAGGTGTACCGGGGTGGGGTGGCGGCGGTGAAGGGCGTGACGCTGGACATCGCGGACGGCGAGTTCGTGTCGCTGGTGGGTCCGTCCGGGTGCGGCAAGTCCACGACGTTGAACCTCATCGCCGGGCTGGAGGAGCTGTCGGGCGGGGAGCTGCGCATCGACGGGCAGCGGGTGAACGACCTGTCCCCGCGCGAGCGCGACATCGCGATGGTGTTCCAGAGCTACGCGCTCTATCCGCACCTGGACGTGGCGGGGAACCTGGCGTTCCCGCTGAAGGTGGCGGGCATGGACGCGAAGGACGTCGAGGCGCGCGTGCGCGAGGTGTCCGGGGTGCTGGGGCTGGAGGCGCTGCTGGCGCGCCGGCCGAAGGAGCTGTCGGGCGGGCAGCGGCAGCGGGTGGCGCTGGGGCGCGCGCTGGTGCGCCGGCCCAAGGTGTTCCTCTTCGACGAGCCCCTGTCCAACCTGGACGCGGCGCTGCGCACGCAGATGCGCGGCGAAATCAAGAAGCTGCATGAGCAGCTCAAGGCCACCTTCATCTACGTCACGCACGACCAGGCGGAGGCGATGACGCTGTCGGACCGCGTGGTGGTGATGAGCCAGGGGGAGGTGCAGCAGGTGGCTCCGCCGCGCGAGCTGTACGACGCGCCGGCGAACCTCTTCGTGGCGGGCTTCTTCGGCTCGCCGCGCATCAACCTGGTGAAGCCCCAGACGCTGGGGCTCACGGAGGGTGACGCGGTGCTGGGCTTGAGGCCGGAGCATCTCCAGGTGGGGCAGGGGCCCAAGCCCGCGGACGCGCAAGAGGGGCGCGTGTACCTGGTGGAGCCCATGGGCGCGGAGGTCTGGGTGACGGTGGAGATGGGGGGCGAGCGCCTGGTGGCGCGGGCGCCCGGAGACTTCCGCGCCGCGAGCGGAGACACGGTGTGGCTGCGCCACGACGCGCGGTACCTGCGCCGGTTCGATGCGAAGACGGGCCTCGCGGTGTGAGTCAGCTCAGGCGTAGACCTGTTCGCTCTCCACGATGGGTTCCAGGCGGTGCTGGAGCGCGGCCAGCCGGTCATAGCGCTGGCGCAGTGCTTCCTTGAACTCGCGTTGATCCGCGTGGGCGATTTCATCCAGCAGCGTGCGCAGCGAGGAATCCACCGCGTCCTTCAGCACGCGGGATTCTTCGTTCGACAGTTCCAAGAGCATGAGGGCCTCCTGCATCAACGTTAGGCACCGCGACGGGGGCCCGCGCGAGGCAGGTCCCTGGCCGTGGAAGAAGGCGGCCCGAGGGCCCACCGGGCTGCCTGCCAGGGCGCGCACGGCGGCGGGAGCGACCCCACTCTTGGTGAGGACCCCATGAGCGCGAGGAGCGACGCGATGATTCACGCGGGAGAAGTTCGCGAGGGCATGTCGGTGCGCACCGCCGACGGACAGCAGCTGGGCCGGGTGGCGGGCGTGGGCGACACGCACTTCGAATTGGAGCAGGGGCTGGTGCCCATTCCCCGGCGCGACTACCTGGTCGAGTACAGCGACGTGGAGGCCGTGAGCGGGGATGAAGTCCTGCTCAAGCCGGCGGACCACTCGCAGCTCACGCTGGAGGAGGACGACGACGGCGGGGCCCTGCCGCCGCGACACAGCGAGGGCCTGGAATCGGAGCCCGCGAACGACCCCGTGGGTCCCATGCGGCACTAGCGCGTCCAACCCGGAAGGCAGGTCAAGGTCCTGGAATCACAGGGTCTTGCGCGGGCTGGAGTGTCAGACCGGCGCGGTAAACGAACCCCTCGGCCAGACGTCCCGGTGGGGTCATGCGACGGTTTTCGACATCTTGCGTCACGATGCTGTGGTTGGGGGTGGTGTTCGCGTGCGGTCCCGCGCCGCGAGCGGATGCGGGCGGCGTGGAGGCGCCAGTGCCGGGCGTGTTGTCCACGCCCCGGCGGCTGTTGCCCTACGTCGCGTTGGAGGACGGGCGGGTGCTGGCGGCGGGTGGGCATGACGGCAGCCGCACGCTGGGCAGCTGCGAGGTCTTCGACCCGGACACGGGGCGGTGGCGGTCCACGGGAGCGCTGCGCACGGCGCGGCGCAACCACGCGGTGGTGCGCCTGCTGGATGGCCGGGTGCTGGTGGTGGGCGGCTCCAACGGCGTGACGGTGGGCGCGTTGGCGAGCGCGGAGCTGTACGCGCCGGACCTGGGCGTGTGGACGCAGGCGGCGCCCATGAGCGAGGCGCGCAACGACCCGGCGGTGGTGGTGTTGCCGGACGGGCGGGTGCTGGTGGCGGGAGGGACGGACGTGGACCTGCGGCCGGTGCGTTCCGCGGAGCTGTTCGACCCGGTCGCGGGGACGTGGAGCGCGGCGGAGGCGCCAGCGTACGCGCGAGGCGGCGCGGCGTCCGCGGTGATGCTGCGCACGGGCAAGGTGCTCTTCGCGAGCGGCCTGCAGTCGGAGTTGTACGACCCGGTGACGGGCCACTGGGAGAAGGCGGGAGCGGTGGGGGGTGCGGCGGGAACGCACCGGCTGGGGCACACGGTGACGCTGCTGCCGGACGGCCGCGTGCTGGTGGTGGGCGGCACCACGACGCAGGCGGCGCAAACGGCGGAGGTGTACGTGCCGGAGCGCAACGCCTGGGAGCTGGTGGCGGCGCCGGAGGTGCCACGCGAGCACCATGCGACGCTGGTGACGGCGGAGGGCGCGGTGCTGGTGGTGGGCGGCGAGCACTCCACGCGAGGCACGCTGGCCTCCGCGGAGCGCTTCGACCCGGTGAGGGGCACCTGGACGCAGGCGCCCACGCTGCACGAGCCGCGAGGCGAAGCCGGAGCGCTGTGGCTGCACCGGGGCACGGTGCTGGTGGTGGGCGGAGTGAACGAGCTGGGCACCCTGGCCACGAGCGAGGAATACGTCCCCGCCCCGGCCGTGGCCCAGGTCACTCCGGGAGAGTAGAGCGCGGTCCTGTTCATTGCAGGCCGATGGACTCGGACTGGAGGGGGATGATGGCTTCGCGGGAGGGGCGAAATATGATGCCGCATGCCCCACGGGAAGCCAGGCAGCGCGTTCGGACGCCTGGGGTTCTGTCCATGAACCCTGGCCCCCCACACCACGCGTCCATCAGCGACCCCGTGGCCGACGACTTCTGGTCCTTCGAGGACGACCACGGACGCAAGCACGTCTCCCGCGTCACCCTGGGCCGGCCCGCGCCCATCCCCCAGGATGCCAACGGGGACTGGTATTGCCCCGTGGTCATCGGCCACGCGGTGCCCATCACCGTGAGCATGGTGGGCGTCGGGCCCGTGGATGCCCTGCTCAACGCCGCGCGGTTCGTCCGCGAGCACTTCCACGAGCTGCGCAAGGTCAGCCCCCGCGCCACGCCCCCAGACTCCACGGATTCAAAGTGAAGCCAGGACAGCATGTCTGGCTTTTCCCCGAATGACTGGCAACGCGGTTCCTCAATGCCAGTCTGCCCGTGCATCGGTGCGGCGGCGTGACAGACTGCGCGCCCATGCGCTCCTGGAAACACCTGCTCGTCGTCCCGCTCGTCTTTTCCTCCGCCTGCGCCACCGCGCCCGCCGCCCCGTCCAAGCCCGAGGCTCCGGTCGCCACCGCGCCAGCCGCTCCCGCTGCCCCGGCCGCGCCCGCCGCTCCGGTGCGCCCCTTTGGCACGCTGCGCGAACAGGGCACCCGCCAGCAGGCGTGGCTCCGTGAACGGCTGGAGACCGGAGTGCCCCAGCTCATGCGCAAGTACGGCGTGCGCATGTGGGTCGTCCCCATGCGCGAGTACAACGAGGACCCCGTCTTCAAGGCGCTCGTCTCCCCCACCACCTTCTCCGCCCGCCGCCGCACCATCTACGTCTTCTTCGACCGCGGCGGCTCCCAGGGCGTGGAGCGGCTGGCCCTGGGCGGCAGCACCCAGGGCGGCCTCTATGAAGCCCGCCGTGCCCCGATGATGGTGGACCGGGGCGGCTCCCAGCGCGCCGCGGAGCTCCTGGGCCCGGAACAGTGGCTGCTCCTCAAGCAGGTCGTGGAGGAGCGCAAGCCGGACTCCATCGCCATCAACGTGTCGCCCGCCATCGCCTTCGCCGACGGCCTCACCCACGGCGAATACGAAGGCATGGCCCAGGCCCTGGGCCCCACCTGGGTGAAGCGCCTCAAGCCCGCCGGTGGCCTGCCCCTGGACGTGCTCGGCTGGCGCGGCGCCGACGAGGTCCGCTTCTACGCCGACCTCCAGAAGTACGCCTGGAACCTCATCCAGACCGCCTTCTCCAACGCCGTCATCACCCCCGGCACCACCACCACCCAGGACGTGGAGTGGTGGATGCGCCAGCAACTGGCCGATGAAGGCCTGGACACCTGGTTCCAACCCGACGTGGACGTGCAGCGCCAGGGCGCCACCGACGAACAGCTGGGCGACAACCCCGTCATCCAGCGCGGCGACGTGCTCCACTGCGACTTCGGCGTCACCGCGCTCCGCCTCAACACCGACACCCAGCACATGGGCTACGTGCTGCGCGACGGAGAGTCGGACGCCCCGGAAGGCCTCAAGGCCGCGCTCAAGGCGTCCAACCGGCTCCAGGACATCGTCACCGGCGAAATCAAGCCGGGCCGCACCGGCAACGAAGTGCTGCGCGCCGCGCTCACCCGCATGAAGTCCGAAGGCATCAACGGCAGCGTGTACTCACACCCCATTGGCCTGCACGGCCATGGCGCGGGCCCCATGATTGGCATGTGGGACCGCCAGGAGGGCGTGCCCGGCAACGGCGAGCACCCGGTGATGCCCAACAGCTGGTTCTCCATCGAGCTGCAGGCGACCAGCCCCGTGCCGGAGTGGAAGAACCAGCCCGTGCGCTCCGCCCAGGAGGAGGACGTCGTGGTGGACGCGGAAGGCGCCGTGCACTGGGCCCTCCAGCGTCAGACGTCCTTCCACCTGGTGCGCTGAGGCCTACTTCGCCGCGCCCGTCATGGACTTGAGCAGCGTCACCAGCGCCTGCTTCTCCTCGCTGCTCAGGTCCAGCTTGACGATGGTCTCCGTGCGCACGCCGACGAAGGTGCCGTCCGGGTCGCCGCCCTCGTTGTAGAAGTCGACCACGTCCTCCAGCGTCTTGCGCGCGCCGGTGTGCATGTACGGCGCGCTCAGCGCCACGTTGCGCAGGGTGGGCGTGCGGAATGCGCCGTCCACCTCCGTGGGCTTGCTCTGCGCCTGCGCCTTGAGCGTGGACAGCCGCGCCGCGTCCGTGCCCGACGGGGCGTCGCTGTAGATGCCCGCGGCGTTGAGAGGCCAGGACAGCAGCGCGTCCACGGCGGCCGCCTGTCCGTGACGCCCCGCCCCCTCATCCTTCAGCCCCAGGTTGTGGAACTTGTCGTCCGACAGCGAGCGGCCCTTGTGGCACACCACGCACTGGCCCTTGCGCACGAACGTCTTCAGGCCCAGGTACGCGGGGTCCTTCTCCTGCGTGCCCGCCTCCACCGCCTGAAGGAAGCGCCGCACGTCCGCGTCGAAGGGCGCGTCGGTGCGGTTGAGCGTGCGCTGGTACGCCGCCAGCACCTTGCCCACGTTGGCCATCAGCCGGTCCGGGTCCGACTCGTCCGCGGGCGCCTTGCCGAACAGCTGCGTGTACGCCGTCGTGTACGTGGGCTCCGCCGTCAGCCGCGCGCGCACCACCGTCGCGTCCGAGTCCATTTCGAGGGGGTTCGTCATCGGCAGGATGGCCTGCGACCAGAGCCGGTCCGCCCGCCCGTCCCACATGAACCAGCGGCTGTAGCCCACGTTCAGCAGGCTGGGCGGGTTGCGCTCCGACAGGTGGCCTCCGCAGCCCTCCGCGCTCGCCGTCTCCACCGTGTAGGACTCGCCCGCGTGGCAGCTCTTGCAGGACACCGTGCCGCAGCGCGACAGGCCCTTGTCCTCGAAGAGCCGCTGACCCAACGCCGCCGCGTCCGCGTTGTCGCCCCACTTGTTGGTGGGGTCCACCTCCGGCCTCGCGCTCTGCGTGTGCAGGGCGCTCAGCTCATCCAGCTCGTCTTCGGTGGGAAAGGGCACTTCGGATTCGCAGCCGGCCCCCAGCAGGGCCAGGGCGAGCACGGCGGTACGCGGACGGAGACCAGTCATGGGCCGGGGCAGCTTCGCGCCCTTGTGTTCAGCAATCAATGGTCCCTGTCTCCCCGCAGGGCATGCGGGCGTCCACGCACGAAGGCCGGGACCCCCCTCGGGACGCCCCGGCCTTCACCGCGTGAAGCACTTCAACGGGACTTCAGGAGCGCTACTCGCAGGCCAGCTTGAAGCTCACCACCGGCGCGGAGAACTTGGCGATATTCATCTTCGTGGAGCCCGGGGTGACCGTGGGCGCCACGCCGTTGGCGCACTTGAGGCCCGCGTCCACCGCCAGCTCCACGTTCAGGTCCTTGCCATCCGGCAGCCCGCTCACGGTGTAGCTGCAGCGGTTGTTGCGGCTCTGCTTCACCTCACCCCTGCCCAGGGCCACGGCGTCGCTCTCCGCCACCTTCACCCGCACCGACGTGCACGGGTCACCCTGCAGGCCGCTCGCCGGGTACGCGACGCTGCCCGTGACCGTGGCGTTGCCCCCACGACCCGAGGCCGCCGCGCCACTCGAAGAGGCGCAACCCGTAGCGGCGACGACCAGGGCGGCAACAGCAATTCGCAACATGGATATCCTCAATTCAAGAATGAAAGGGTTTTCGCGCCGGGGGCTGCCTTCCCGGCAGCCATTGGCGCGCGCCACGTACAATCCCGGCGCGCTTTCATTCCACGCAGGAGCGCATTCTCGATTGCGTCACGCAGCGCGTTTTTTGGATCTCCAACATCCGCGCTCCGCGTCCGGGCCGCGCCCCTCGCGCTTCCCATCTCTTGAGAAACGCGTGTGTCACGGCAGCCGCTGCAAGGCGTTCCGCGCGCGCACCAGTCCGTGACCGAACACGAAGTCGCGGCCCGGGATGCCCAGGTCTCGCGCGGAGGCCTCCATCGCGTCGCGCACCTGCTGGGGCGTGAGCTCCGGCCGGGCGCTCCAGAGGAGCGCGGCCACGCCGCTCACGTAGGGCGCGGCCATGGAGGTGCCGGACACGTAGGTGTAGTCCACCGGGACGAGCGACAGCCGCGCGTCGGCGCCCAGCCGCTCGCGCAGCATGGTGCTGGCGGCCTGGTTGACGCTGACGGCGGGGGCCCAGTGGCCGCTGCGCGGCAGGGAGAAGATGTCCACCGCGCCGCCCGCCGGGCCGTCGTCGGTGCCGAAGACGACGGCGCTCGCGCCCTGCTTCATCACGTTGGCCATGGCTTGATCCACGGGCACCGCGCCCGGCCGCACGTAGGCGACGAAGCCGTCGCAGGTGGCGCCCAGGCACGCGTCCAGCGAATCCCCCAGGCCGCAGTCCACCAGCCGCCCGGAGGTGTCACCCGTGGGCGAATACAAGAGCGAGCGCGACAGCGGGGACGTGTTCTCCACGGACATCTCCGCGAAGGCGCCCAGCCCGCGCGGGAAGGTGGACAGCACGTCCACGCCGGGCGCCACGAGCGCGAGCGCCGGGCCCGCGTTGGAGAAGTTCGCGCGCCGCTCCTGCGCGTCCACCGCGCCCACCGCGAGCACGGACGGGTCGGACGCCGGGTACAGCACCGGGCCGCCCTGGTTGCCCGCGGCGGCCACCACCAGCATGCCGTGGTCCCGCAGCGCCTGGAACGCCTCCACCGTGCTGCGGGTGGCCGTGCCTCCGCCCAGGGACATGGACACGACGCGCGCGCCCTGGTCGTCGCACCACTCCATGGCGGAGAGGACCACGCTCATCTGCGTCTGCCCCTGCAGGTCCAGCACGCGGGCGATGAGCAGCGACGCCCCGGGCGCCACGCCCACCATGCCGCCGGGGGTGCCCCGGGGACCGCTGGAGCCACCCTGGCCCATGCGCGCCGCGATGATGCCCGCCACGTGCGTGCCGTGGCCCTGGCCCCACTGACCGCGGCCGTCGCGGTCGTTCGCGTCGTCGTCCTCGTCCAGGAAGTCGCGGCTGGCCACCACCGCGCCCTGGAACTCCGGGTGCCCCATGTCCAGCCCGCTGTCGATGACGCACACCTTCACGCCCTCGCCCGTGGGCGCGCCCACGTCCAGCACGCCGTCCCCGTCCGCGTCCCACACCTCCGGGGCCTCCACCAGGCGCAGCCCTTCCGTGTACTCGGAGGGGATGGGCAGGGTGGCCGCCGCCTGGCGCGCCAGCGGCGCGAAGAGGCCGGGCGTCAGGCCCTGGGCGCTCCAGATCTGGTCCACCTCGATGCTCTCCACCAGCTCGCTGCGCTCCAGGACGTAGCGCTCCATGGGCGTCACGCGCGCGGCCACGGCGGGGATGCTGCGGTAGACGGCGCTCACCGTCGCGCCGGTGCTGGCGGTGAAGCTGGCGCCGGACGCCGTGACGTGCGCGGCCTGCGTGCCGCCCTGCCGGCGGAAGCGGATGATGACCGGCTCGCGTCCATCGTTGTTCATCCGGGAGGGCTGCCGGTCATCCAGTCCCTGGCGGACGTCCATCGCTCCGGCCATGCCTCCGGCGATGATGCCCGGGCACACCTGGCCCTGCGCGGAGGCGCGCGTGGACGACTCTGGCGCACACGCGGCCAGCGCCAGCAACCCGAAGATTCCCCAACGCTTCATGATGCGACTCCTTCCATGCAGGACGCCCCTCCCGAGGGCGGCCCCCCACATGGCGGAGGACCGGGAGGTGCCCGCCCCCCTCACCTGGGAAGGAAGCGGCGTGCTGCGATGAGGGAACGCATCCGTGCGCGGACTCGCATCGTCTCCAGGCCGGGGGGGCACCCCTGACGTAAGCGGGTGCACAACAGACCTGTTGTCCGTCTGAACACAGGCTCGGGAATTCCGTCAGCTCCGGGACTTTCTCTTTTTCGCGCCCGGGGTGTCTGGAGCTGGGGAAGGAAGGGGGAGGCGCGTGGTGCGCGGCTTGATTCCATGGGGGAGTCCGTGCTGCGCTCCGGAGCGAAAAGCCATGAGCACCGCACCCACAGAGTCCCCCCGTTTTTTCGGGCGCTATGAGCTCGTCCACCTCCTGGGCCAGGGCGGCATGGGAGAGGTGTACCTGGCGAAGCTGTCCGGGGCGGCGGGCTTCGAAAAGCCCTGCATCGTGAAGACCATCCTGCCGGGGCTGGTGAAGGACCGGCAGTTCCTGGACCGGTTCCACCACGAGGCCAAGGTGCTGGTGCACCTGGTCCACTCCTCCATCGCCCAGGTGTACGACATGGGCGAGGCGGACGGCACCTACTACATGGCCCTGGAGTACGTGGCCGGGGTGGACCTGGGGTACCTGCTGGAGCAGGCCCGGGTGCAGGGGCGGGCGGTGCCGGCGCCGGTGGCGCTCTACGTCGGCCAGCGCATGGCGGAGGGCCTGGGGTACGCGCACCGCAAGACGGGCACGGACGGCGAGCCCCTGGGCATCGTCCACCGCGACGTGTCCCCGCACAACGTGATGGTGTCGTACGAGGGCGAGGTGAAGGTCATCGACTTCGGCCTCGCGAAGTCCACCGCGCGCAGCAAGTACACGCTGCCGTCCACGGTGATGGGGAAGCTGGGCTACATGTCCCCGGAGCAGGTCCGCGCGGAGCCCCTGGATCACCGCAGCGACATCTACTCCTGCGCGGTGGTGGTGTGGGAGATGCTCGCGGGCCGTGGGCTCGTTCCCCACGGCACCGTGGGTGAGATGATGGCGGCCATGTCGCACCCGGTGGTGCCGCCGCTGACGGACTTCCGTCCGGACGTGGAGCCGTCGCTGGAGGCCGTGCTGCGCCGCGCGCTGGCGCCGTCGCCAACGGACCGGTACGCGCGGGCGGATGAGTTCGCGCGCGCGCTCAACGCGGAGCTGCTGCGGTCGGGCAGCCCCATCGGGGCGGAGGAGGTGGGCGAGTTCGTCCGCGCGCTCTGCCCGGAGGCCTTCGCGGAGCAGCGCAAGCTGACGTCCGGCGTGCACGGCGAACGGCGCACGCCGTCGCCCGCGCCCCGGGGCGGTTCGGGCACGGGGCTGTATGGCGGCTCCGGCTCCGGGAGTGGCGCGTCCCCGGACGAAGCGGCCTTCCAGGCCACGGCGCTGCGGAACGCGGAGGATCCGGCCGGCAACAGGCCCCACACCGGGCGCATCGACGTGGACGGGCCGGGGGTCGGGCCGGGGGGCACGTTCGTGTCCCATCCTTCGCCGGGGCAGGGTTCCGGTGGCGTGGCGCGGAGCACGCCGGGCTCTGGTGGCGTGGCCCGGAGCACGCCGGGCTCTGGTGGCGTGGCGCGGAGCACCGACGGCGTGGACGCGGCCGCGCTGGGCGCCACCGCGGTGCACCTGCCGGCCGCACCGGCCCAGGGTGCCGTGTCCACGAGCACGTCCGGGCAGGTGCCGGTGCAGTCCGAGCGCAGGCCGGTGGCGCGGATCGCCGTGGCGGCGCTGCTGCTGGTGGGCGCCTCCGTGGGCATCACCGCCTTCGTGCTCCGCTCGCACACGGCCGAGCAGCCCGGGGTGCCCCAGACGCTTCCGCCAGCGGAGCCGGTGGTGGCGGCAGCGCCCCCGAAGGTGGAGGAGCCCCCTCCGGCGGTGACGCCGCCCGTGGAGCCTCCTCCCGAGGCGGTGGCGGACGCGGGCGTGGTGGCGAGCGTGGGGGAGCCGGTGGCGAAGCCTCCGCCCGAGTCGAAGCCCGTCGCCGGGACGAAGCGGCCCGTGCCACGTCCGGTCGAACTGGTGCCCGCGCACCTGCCCGTGGCGAAGATTGGCGAAACGGGCGGCGGCCAGCGCGTGGTGAACGCGGCCATTCCCTCCGGCATCAACGCGGGCACGGTGTTCAAGGTGGTGGGTCCGCCGCAGAAGGGGACCCGCAAGCGCCCGGTGCTGGGGACGGCGACCGTGGAGTCCATCAAACCGAACCGCGACCGCATGACGCTGCGGCTGGACGCGGAGGCGGACGCGGCGAAGGAGCCTCGCTTCCTGCTGATGACCGTGCGCCCCTCGGGGCCGGCGTTGCCCACGCCCGCGCCCGAGCCCACGCCGGTGGTCGCGACGCCCGCGCCCGAGCCGAAGCCCGTGGAGCGCTCACGCCTCCTGGGACAAGCGGAGATGGATGGACTCCTGGGGAGCGACTTCGGCCGCACGCTCTATGTGATCAGCTCCGACACGCGCACCTGGCACAACTGCGCCATCGTCCTGAGCGGACGGAAGGAGGCGCGGATGGCGCGGCTCGAGCCCTACACCACGCACAAGGTCGATGTGCAGGAGCGCTACTTCAAGGTGAACAACAAGGCGCCCGAAGTGCCCAAGAAGGCCGTGTGGGTGAGCTGCGACGAGGGCGAGGACACCTTCGCGCTGATCAAGCGCTGAAGCGCGGGGCGGGAGCACGCGGCTCCCGGCCCGCTCACCGCTCCAGCCTCGCGGCGGCCACGGGGCACTCGTTGCGCACGAACTCCGTGACCTCCGAGTCGCCGCCGTTCGCGTTGCGCACCGCGCGGGACAGGGACGTGCGGCACTGCCAGTTCTCCTCTCGCGTGCCGTGGCAGCAGTGCCAGCCGGTCAGCGTGCGGTCCAGGTACTGGAGCATCTCCTGGCGCGTGGGCGTGACGATGCTCCACACCGCGCCCGCGAGCAGCACCGCGCCCACGAGCGGCAGCGGCAGGCTCCTCACCCAGCCGCGCACGCCGCCCGGAATCACGGCCGCGTGCACGCCCAGCTGTGCATCCAGCGGCCGGTGTTGCAGCACCACCTGGAGCACCAGCTCCACCGGCGCGGTGAGGGCGCGCAGCAGGCCCGTGCCCAGGCCCGGCACCTTTCCTTCCGCGCGCTCCAGCTTCAGGCCCAGGGCCTGACGGCCCGGGGTGAGCCCCGTCAGCCCGCCCACGCAGGACAGCAGGAGCCACGCGGCCCCCATGGCGAACCCCAACAGACCGGCCGTGGACACCCACTCCGCCGCGCGCACCGCACCCCAACCCACGAGCGCCGCGCCCGTGAGGTCCAGCAGGTCCGCCACCCAGAGCCGGTTCTGGAACCGGGCCTCGGTGGGCGGAGTGTCCATGGAGAACAACGTCCCGTCGCTCATCAGCCTCTCTCGTGTACGAGCGGGGCGCGAGCATAGGCGGCCCGCCGTGCACAGGCGCGCTCCAAAACGTCCAGCTCGCCGATGCCCGGGGATGCCTACAGGTCCAGGACCAGCCGCTTGGACCGGGCGCGCGACACGCAGACGAGCATCCGCGCGTCTCCCGCGGCTTCCTGCTGGAAGAACGTGTCACGGTGGTCCGGGGTGCCCTCGCACACGCGGGTGACGCAGGTGCCGCAGGAGCCCGCCTCACAGTCGCTCTCCACCTTGACGCCGTGGGTGCGTAGCACGTTGAGCACGCTCTTGCCGGCCGGGACGCGCAGCACCTGGCCGGTGCTCTTGAGCGCCACCTCGAAGTCCTGCTCCGGCGTCGCGTGGGTGGCGGACGTGCCCTCCGCGGTGAAGGCCTCGAAGTGCACCTTCTCCCAGGGCCACTTGTGCAGCGTGGCCGCCTCGCGCACGGCCTTCATCAGGCCCGCGGGGCCGCAGCAGTACAGCCGCGTGCCCGGGCCGCGCGTGGCGAGCAGCGCCCGCACGTCCAGTCCCTTCGTGGGGTCGCCCCCGTCGTGGTGCACGTGCACGCGGCCCGCGAAGGACGGCGTGGAAAACAGCTCCCGGAAGGCGGTGCGGTCCGCGTCGCGGGCGCAGTAGTGCAGCACCCACTCCGCGCCGGTGCGCTCCAGCAGGCGCGCCATGGCCAGCAGCGGCGTGATGCCGATGCCGCCCGCGATGAGCACGTAGCTGCGTCCGTACAGGAGTGGGAAGTCGTTGACGGGCTCGCTCACGGTGAGCACGTCGCCCTCGTGGACGTGGTCGTGCATCGCCTTGGAGCCGCCGCGGCCGTTGGCGTCGCGCTGCACGGCGATGACGTAGCGGTGCGTTTCGCCCGGGTCGTTGCAGAGCGAGTACTGGCGCATGCCGCCGAGGCCCGGCACCTGCACGTCCAGGTGGGCGCCGGCCTCGAACTCGGGCAGGGCGCTGCCGTCCTGGGAGACCAGCTCGTAGGACTGGATGCCTTCCGCCTCGCGGGTGATGCGTGCCACCCGCAGACGCAGTGTGTTCGTCGTCACGGTATTGCCCCTGTTCCCAAGCCCGCCGCCCGCGCGAGACCGATCTGGCCGCGCACGGTGTGCACTCCCGGGCCTGAAGGGGAGTGGGGCCCGGTGTGGTTTTCAGATGGGTTCCGGACACTCGGCCGCTTCCGCCCGCCTGCCCTCCGTCCGGACGCGGGGGCCGGGGC
>NZ_RAWE01000210.1 GCF_003611695.1 Corallococcus carmarthensis
GGCCGGGGAGCGGCGGGAGCACGGGGGCGTTGGATCCGGACCTCGCGGAGTACGCCGACGCGCTCCAGGTGCTGGACCAGAACTGGGACACCTTCGACGCGGCGGTGGGGACGAAGGACGGCAAGCTGACGATGGCGAACCTGCTGGCGGTGCTGGACAGCCCGGCGGCGTCCCCCACGCTCAAGCGCGCCGCGCAGTTCTTCAAGGACCACCCGGAGTACTTCCACCGCCTGGAGATGGCGGAGAGCGGCGGACGGGACGGCGTCGCCAACTGGCAGGACCTGGACGCGGAGCTGGACGCGGTGGGGAAGCTGCCGCGCGGTTCGTCGTCGAGCGGCAGCGGCCGGAGCACGGGCGGTTCGCGGGCGCGGGACATCGTGGACAACCCGAACATGAGCATCGAGCAGAAGGTGCAGGCCCTGCTCATGGGCATCACCGAGGACACCGACTCGGAGCTGCTGGACGTGATGAACGAGATGGCCAGCGCCCGCGAGGAGCGCGCCACGCTGGGCACCAGCGACTCCGACAAGGCGCGCGGCGCGAAGCTGGACACGAGCATGCAGGAGCTGGAGCTGCGCCTCCAGACGCTGATGGAGAAGCGCAAGGCGATGTTCGACCTGATGAGCAACATGTCGTCGAAGTTCAACGAGATGGCGAAGACGGCCATCTCCAACCTGCGCAGCGCGTGAGGGCCGCCATGGGACGCATCATCAAGCACGAAGGCGGCGGGGAGCAGCGGATGGAGACCGGAACGGCGCGCAGGCTGAAGGCGTTCGCGCGGGGGGAGACGACCTGGGCGGAGGTGGAGGGGATGACCTTCGAGGAGGCGAAGGCCATCGCGCAGGTGGGCTGCGACCTGGCGGCGGCGGGCCGGCTGGAGGAGGCGCGCATCCTCTTCGAGGGGCTCGTGGAGGGGAACCCGAAGGACTCCGCGGCGCACGCGGCGCTGGGCACCGTGTACCAGAAGCTCGGGAGGGTGGAGGACGCGCTCACCGAGTACACGCACGCGCTGTCGGGTGATCCGCGCAACCCCGTGGCGCTCACGGGCCGGGGCGAGCTGCACCTGCGCCGGGGCGAGCGGCAGGGCTTCACGGACATCGCCAACGCGGTGGAGGTGGACCCGCATGGGGAGACGTCCGCGGGGCGCCGCGCGAAGGCCCTGGTGAAGGCCATCACCCTGGTGGCGGTGGAGAAGCTGAAGGAAGGCGCGCCGCCGACGTAGGGGGCTGCTTCCGCGAGGGCCGCCGTCAGGAACGCGCTGGCCCGTGCGAGAGGGTGCTGAAGGGAGACGTTTTCAAGACGGATGTGCCGCCGGACAGTTGGGGAGCGGTCCGGGGGCGGCCGGCCGGAGGGTGGGCCTGGATGGCGAGGGGGAGTGGAGTGGAGGCCCATCCACCGGCGGCTTCTTGAAGCGTGCTCAGGGCGCGTCGAGCGCGGACAGCCGTTCCCCGATGGGCGGATGGCTCATGCCCTTGAGGACGACCCAGCGGGGAGGCTCGGGGTCCATCTTGTTCACCCGGGCGGCCTTCACCAGCATGCGGCGGAAGGCGCCCGGGTCGCCGGTGAGGTTCAGTCCGTAGCGGTCCGCTTCGCGCTCGCGCTCGCGGGAGATGGCTCCCGACACGGGGGCCGCGAGCGTGATGAGGAGGAACACCACGAGCGACACCAGCGGCAGGGTGCGGATGTCGCCCGCGCGTTGGACACCCCACCAGCCCCGGCGGGCGGAGAGGCGCAGCAACTGGTCGATGAGGAGGAGCAGGGCCAGCACCGCCAGCGAGGAGGCGATGCGGCCGGGCCAGCGGGGCTCGTTCACGTGGCCCGCCTCGTGCGCCACGGCGGCCAGGACTTCGTCCTCGGCGAGCTCCCGCAGGATGACGTCATTGAGGACGATGGTGCGCGTGGGGCCCTGGCCAGCGAAGTACGCCTGGATGCGCTTGGACGTCACGGACGTCTTCTCCACCACCACGTCGGAGAAGGTGATGTCCGCCTTCCCCATCAGCGCGGTGATGCGGGAGCGCAGCGGCCCTTCCTGCAGGGGACTCTGGTCGAAGTAGAGGCGGGCGCGGTACGGGTCCAGGGCGGAGGAGACCAGCATCAGCAGGGCCACGGGCACGCCCAGCACCAGCCACCAGCGGCGCACGCGGCGGGCCAGTCCGTACAGTCCGACCACGAGCGCGGTCAGGGCGATGGCGCCCACGAGGCTGCCCTTGAACCACGTCCACGCGAAGGTGGCGGGCGTGTCGTTGGACATGCCGTACTGGTGCTCCAGCACGTAGTAGAAATAGACGTTGGCGGGGGCGTAGAGCAGCTGGGTGGCCAGGTCGATGAAGAGCGCGAAGAGGATGGCGGTGCCCCAGCCGGGCTCGCCCCACAGCCGGTCCATGGCGCTGAAGAAGGCGCGGCTCACCGGGGCCGTGCGCAGGACGCCGCCGAACCTGCGCTCCAGCGCCGCCGCCGCGGCCGCGGCTCCCCGGTACACGGGCCGCACGAGCACGGCGAGGATCAGCGCCGACAGGGCCAGCCGCACCAGCGGCTCCACCGCGGCCCGGAGGTAATAGGGCTGGTGGTAGGCGTGAATGTCGGCGAGCTGCTCCGGGGTGAAGAGCGGTTCCATGGCCGGGGGAAGGCTCAGCGGTGCTTCGCGCCCGCGCTGGAGGCGGGCATGGGGACGGAGACCTCTTGCGATTCCGTGTCCGCGTCCGCGAGCAGGAGCGTCTTCACCTTCTCCAGGCTCTGGCGGGTGCGGTCCACGAAGGCGCTCTGCGAACCGATGCGCTCGGCGGCCTCCAGCGTGCGCTCGTAGATGTTGATGGACTTGGTGAGCAGCACGCGGATCTTCTTGCGCAGCTCCTGGCGGTAGACGTCCGCTTCCTCGGCGTTGAGCTCCGGGGGCGTGGGCGAGTTCACCATGTGCTCGTAGAGGTTCTCGTACAGGGCGCCAATCTGCGCGCCCGCGGCGGTGGCCCAGTAGCCGTTGCCCACGCGGATGGAGCGCAGGTAGTGGCCCTGCGCGGACAGGAGCAGCTCCGCCTTGTAGTTGAGGTCCTGCGCCAGCCCGTCGCTGCCCCGGCTGGCCTCCAGCTTCACGGCCTCGTAGTGCAGCCGGTAGATCTCCCCGACGAAGAAGTGCGCCTGCGCGGGGAAGTAGTCCTCCACCTCCGCCTTGTCCGGCAGGGCGTCATACGCGGACAGCGCCTTGCGCAGCGTCCCTTCCGCGTCGTCGGTGCGGCCGGCCTCCACCTGGCAGATGCCCTGCTGCACCTGGGCCTCGATGCGGCGGCCCGCGGGCAGGTCCTCGCGCGCGGCCAGCACGGTCAACAGCTTCACCGCCTCCTCGTAGCGCTCCAGGTGGTAGAGCGTCTCCGCCACGCGGAAGGAGGCTTCCAGCGCGTCGCCCTGACCCTTCTCCGGCTCCGCCAGGTCGGAGAAGCGCCCGTAGGCGTCGTCCCATTCCTTGAGGCGCTGGTGCGATAGGCCCGCGTTGTAGAGGGCCTGCCGGCGGTGCGGGCTGTTGGGGTGGAAGTCCGCGAGCCGGCCGAAGTAGCGCGCCGCCTGCTTGAAGTCGTTGGCGGCGAAGGCGGAGGTGCCGCCCGCGAAGAGCTCCTCGTCGTTGAGCTTGTCCAGCTCCAGGTCCGCCGTCACCGTGACGGGGTCGAACTCCACGACCTGCTTGTTCGCCGTGGCGTCCGGCTTCACCGCCGCGCCCGTGGTGTGGCAGCCCGTGAGCGTCAGGCCCAGGCCCAGCACGCCCACCCACAGCCACCGCCGGGCGACTCCGGCTGCATCCATCCGCTTCCTGCCGTGCATGCACCTGCTCCCATCCGGACACCCACGTCACCCGGTGCGGCCCCGGACATCGACACCCCGGAGACCCGCCAGGTTCCCCGGATGGCTTTCCCGGACCGCCGCCGGGGCCCGCCAGTCTAATGCGGACAGGCCTCCGGTGCTCTGTTGGCCGCCTGCCCGGCATGAACGCCGCCGCACGCCGGAAATGCCCGGCGGCCACGGCGTGTCACGCGGGGTGGGGGAGGGGACTCAGGCCAGGACGTCGTCGCCCAGGAGGTAGCGGCCGGTGCCCCACAGCGCGGTGAGGTCGTGCACGTCCAGCCCGAAGCGGGGCACCTGGATGAGGGGCGTGCCCGGACAGGCCGCGCGCAGCTGCGCCAGGCCCTCCAGGTCCTGCTGCGCCAGCACCTGGGTTTCGCGCAGCGTCTCCTCCACCTTCGCGCGCCGGGTGGGCGTCAGCGTGGCCGCGTCCTCCCACTGCGCCGGGGTGGGCAGCGGGTGCACGCGGTTCACCACGATGGCCGTCATCTCCATGCGGTTCTGCTGGAGCAGCTTGTGGAAGTGGATGGCCTCGTCCAGCCGCTCCGGGTTGGGGCTCGTCACCAGCACGAACCCCGTCGTCTTGTCCTCCAGGAGCTCGCGCACGCCGCGGGCGCGCTCGCGGAAGCCCTCGTTCATGGAGGAGAGCGTCACCATGAAGGAGGACAGCTCCTGGAGCATCTCCGTGCCGGTGAAGCGCGACAGCGCGCGCGTCACGTAGCTGCCGCCCAGGTTGAAGAGGGACAGGCCCACCTTGCCCGCCCTCAGCGCGGGCGTGAGGAGCCACTTGGCCGCCTCGTTGTCCAGGAAGTCCAGCACGCGGTTGGGCGCGTCCAGGAAGTCCAGCGCGTGCGCGGTGGGCGGCGTGTCCAGGACCACCAGCTCGTAGTCGCTGCTGCGGCGCAGGTCCCAGACCTTCTCCATGGCGATGTATTCCTGGCTGCCCGCCAGGGCCGTGGAGAGGGACTGGTAGAAGCGGTTGGCGAAGATGCGCTCGCGCTGCTCCGGCGGGGCCACGCGGGTGATGAGGTCATCCCAGGTGGCCTTCATGTCCAGCATCATCGCGTGCAGGGCGGCCTTGGGCCTCACGCCCAGCGGCTCCAGCACCGACGCGGGGACCTCCGCCTCCGTGTTGCCCAGGCCGGACAGGCCCAGCGAATTGGCCAGGCGCTTCGCCGGGTCGATGGTGCACACGATGCTGGGGCGGCCATCCACCGCCGCGCGCAGCGCGAGCGTCGCCGCCACCGTCGTCTTGCCCACGCCGCCAGAGCCCACGCAGATGAGCACGCGCTTGTTCGCGAGCGCCGCTTGCAGCGCCGTCATGCTCCCGTGCCTCCCTTCACCATCGCGTCCAGGTGCCCCATCACCGTCTCCACCGCGTCGCGACCGAAGCGCGGCACGAACAGCCTGGGCACCGTGTACACCGGCGCGTGGAGGTTGCGCTCCAGCTTCGTGCCCGCGAGCACCGCCTGCGACGCGCGGTCATGGTGCGCCTGGGCCACGCGGCGCAGTTCCGGATGGCCCGCGAGCGCCTCCAGGTCCGCTTCCGTGAAGCGCTGGGGGAAGGCCTGGTTGAGCACCGCCGCGTGCGTGCGGATGTGCACCTTGTCCCGCAGCGCGCCGTGCAGCTCCAGGGCCTCGTTCACCGGCATCTCCTCCGGCAGCGCCACCAGCACCGCGGCGGTGACGGAGGGGTCCACCAGGAGGTCGCGCATCTTCAGCGCCTCGCGCGTCATGGGCCCCGGCGGCACCGTCTGCAGCAGCACCTGCGGCACGCTCAGGAAGGAGATGGCGTGGCCGGTGGCGGGCGCGTCCAGCACCAGCGTGTCGTACTTCCAGCGGCCGTCCGGCAGCTTCTCCTGGAGGTGGAAGAGGATCTTCCCCAGCAGCACCAGCTCCTGGAGTGACGGGATGAAGCGCAGGAAGTAGCGCACCAGCCGGTTCTCGAAGACCGTCTTGTAGAGGGTCTCGAAGCGCAGGACCATCAGGCCGTACTCGCGCATGGCCTCGTGGGGGCGCACGGTCACCGCCCAGAGGTTCTCCTCCAAGAGCTTCACCTCCGGGCCCGCTTCGGGCAGTTCGAGGAAGCGGCTGACGCGCTCCTGGGTGTTCACTTCACACACCAGGGTGCGCCGGCCCGCGCGCACCGAGGCGAGGGCCAGGGCGGCGGCGACGGTCGTCTTCCCCACGCCCCCCTTGCCAGAGACGATCCACAGGCGTTTGTCGAGCAGTCCGGCCATAGAGGGCGCGCGAACCGTAGGGATGGCCTCCCGGAGAGTCAACGAGAGTCCACGAGGAGAAATCCCCATTGTTCCCCTGCTTGACACGTCGCGTTGGCCCCTCCCAGAGTGCGGCGTCCTCTTCCTGACGTCCCGCCTGTCCCGACGGCCCTGTGCCTGTCCCGCGGTGGGCCGGACCTGAACGGTTCCAAGACCATGCTGAAGAACAACCCGGTGATGAAGAAGCTCGTGGAGACGGGCGAGGAGCGCGTGGGCAAGCTCGCGCAGCAGCTGCTCTCCAACGAGAAGTTCGTGGCGGCGGTGCAGGGGCTGGTGTCCCGCTCGCTCGCGGCGAAGGGCACGCTGGACGCCGCGCTGCGCACGGCGCTGTCCGCCATGAACCTGCCGTCCACGGCGGACCTGGAGCAGCTGCGCTCGAAGGTGGACGACCTGGAGCGGCTGCTCGCGTCCGTCGAGGGCAAGGTGGACACGCTCGTGTCGAACACGTCCTCGAAGAAGAAGTAGGGCGCGCGTCCTTTTTTGCGTCCTCGGAGCCCGGAGGAGGAGCCATGCGGCGCATCGCGTTCATCAACGAGAAGGGCGGCACCTGCAAGACGACGCTCGCGGTGAACACCGCCGCGTGGCTCGCGTTGGAGCAGCGCCGCCGGGTGTTGCTGGTGGACCTGGACACGCAGGGCCACGCGGGCAAGTCACTGGGGTTGGACGTGCGCACGCTGCCGCGCAACGTCTTCCACCTGCTCACCGACGCGCAGGTGTCCCTTCCCGCCGTGGTGCGGCCCACGGGCGTGCCCGGGCTGGACGTGGTGCCCGCGTACAAGGAGATGGCGGAGTTCCCGGTCGTGGTGGCGCAGGACCCGCGGCGCGCGCACCGGCTGGCGGACCGCATGCGGGAGGCGGAAGCCGCGGGCTACGACGTGGTGCTGTTCGACGCGCCTCCGTCCATGGGGCTCACCACGCGCAACATCCTGGTGGCGGCCACGGAGGTGGTGGTGCCGGTGGCGCTGACGTACCTGGCGCTGGACGGGTGCGCGGAGCTGGCGGAGACGGTGCGCCAGGTGGGCGAGGCGGAGGGGCGCCAGGATCTACGCGTCACCAAGGTGGTGCCCACGCTGTACCGCAAGACGGCGCTGGCCACGGCCATCCTGGAGCGCCTGCGGGCTTACTTCCCCGACGCGCTCGCCGCCACGCCGCTGGGCTACAGCGTCAAGGTGGACGAGGCGCAGAGCCACGGGAAGACCATCTGGGAGTACGCGCCCCAGAGCCCGGGGGCGCGGATGCTCGCGGCCATCGCGGCGGAGATTGACGGCGCTTCCCCTCCGGCGAAGCGGAAGCGGGCCAAGCCGAAGGTGGCCTGAAGCGCCAGGCGCCCGCTTCCTCACGGGCGCCACGTGCCTCAAGGGGACCGGCGCTTCAGGAAGCGCTGGGGTCCTTCTTGTCGCCCTTCTCCACGGCGTCGAGCTTCTTCTCCAGCTCCTCCAGCCGCTGCGAGAGCGCCTGCATGTCGCGGCCCAGGGCGGGGAGGTTGCCGGTGAGGTTCTCCACGACCTGCTTCACGCGCTCGTCGATGCGGCGCTGGAAGTCCTCGAAGGCGCGCTGGCTGGCCTTGAGCAGCTCCGCCGGGTTGAGGCTCGCCGCGGCGGCCTCCGCCTGGGGCGCGGGCGCGGTGGCGGCGGCGTCCGGGGTGGCCTCCTGCGGGCTGCCGTCCTCGCGGCGCAGCAGCTTGTCCAGCCGCTGCTCGGCCTCCTCGCGGATGGAGGCCACGCGCGGCGTGACCTCCTTCTGGATGAACCCGGAGATGGACTCGCCAGGGTGGCGGATGATCTCCCGCAGCACCGACAGCGGCATCTGGTTCTTCTTCTTCTCCTCTTCGAAGATGATCTGCGCGAGGGTGACGGAGGTCAGGTCTTCCTTCGTGCGGTTGTCAACAATCCGCACCTCGGTGCCCTCCTTGATCATCGCGGCGATCTCATCGAGCGTGACGTACCGGCTCTCCACGGTGTCGTAGAGCTTCCGGTTCGTGTAGCGCTTGATGATCTTCGGCTCCTTGCTGCTGCTAGGAGCGTTTGCTTGCTCGGCCTCGCTCATGTCTGTCGTCTCCGACCCCGGCTGCGCCTTGGCATTTACTGGTTTACTACCTGATTTCCAAAGGGGCGAACCTCGTATCAAAGGGGTTGGAAGCGAGCAAGTTGCCCGGGTCCGACTCGCCGTGGTTGCCGGGTGGGCCTATGCTTCGAGTCCCCCGACCCGACCCCATGATCGTCCAGTGTGAACAGTGCCAGACGCGGTTCAAGATCCCCGACGAGAAGGTGACGGAAAAAGGGGTCAAGGTCCGCTGCACCAAATGTCAGAACACCTTCCGGGTGGCGCGTGAGCCCGCGCCGGCCTTGAGCGCCCCTCCGCCAGCCGTCCCCACGGGCGAGCAGGCGGACCCGTTCCAGGCGTTCGGCGAAGCCCCGGAGCCCACCGGGGAGGTCACCCGGCCCGGCGCCGCGTACTACGCGCCCGGTGCACCCGCGGTGAAGTCCCCGGTCAAGACCTGGGGTGACGTGGACGTGGACATCGACGTGGACGCCCCGCAGGCGGCTCCCGTCCGGACCCCTGCCACGCCGGGCGCCGGGGGAGCGATGATGCCGTTCGACCCGCCCACGCCGGTTCCGGGCGTCGCGTCCCGGCGGCCCGCGGCGGCCCCGCTGGCATCACCCACGAACCTGGCCGGGTTGGACATGGAGGATCCGTTCGCGGACTTCATGTCGGATGCGCCCGCGCCCGTGCCCGCTGCTCCGGTGGCGGCTCCCCGGCCCGTGGCGGCTCCGGCGGCGGCTCCTCGCCCGGTGCCTCCGGGGGCTTTCGCGCCGCCCGCCGCTCGTGCCGCTCCTCCCGGTGCGTTCGCGGTGGGGCCTGCGGCTCCAGCCCGTCCGGCTGCCGTGGTGCCAGGCGGACCGGGGCCTTCCGCACCGGCCCCCCGTCCGGCGGTGATTGCTTCGGCGCCTCCGGGGGCTGGGGCCGCTGGGATGCGGCCGGTGGCTCCCGGTGCTGGCGCCGTGGTTGCTGCCCCCTCCGCGGTGGCGGATGAGGCGTCATTCCTGGGCCTGGCTGACTTCCCGGGGATGGATTCGTCCGCGCCGGGGCCCGTGTCGCCTCCGGCTCCCGCGGCCCGTGCGGCGGCTGCTCCGGTGCGCGCCGCCATGCCCGCGGCTCCAGGGGGCTCCCCGGCCCGGGGCGCTGCTCCCTCAGGCGTGGGCCCGGCTCGCGCGGTTGCGCCTGCCGGACCCGGTGGGGCTCCGCGCCCGGGTGGTGCGCCCGTGGCCTCCCCGGGCCTTGCCGCCGCTGGTTCGACGGACCTCGCGCCGGATCCGCTCTTCGACTTCTCCATCGACGCTCCCGCGGCCCCGGACGCGGCGTCCCTGCGCCATGCCGCGAACGTGGCCGTGGCACCCTCGCCGAGCGGAGCCACGGCGGTGGCCTCGCCGGGCTTCGAGAGCGATGATCCGTTCGCGTCCCTCGACATGGCCGCTCCGTCGCCGGACCTGTCCGCCGCACCCATGGACTCCGGGTCCAGCCCGGAGCCGATGAGCGACCTGTTCGACTTCTCCGGCGCGGGAGCTTCCGGCGAGGAGGGGATGGCCGCCTCGGACACCGGCCGCGCCGCGCTGCTGGGGGACGTGCCCGCGGACGCAGGCGCGGAGGAGCCCGGCGGCATCTCGTTGTTGAGCGACGTGCCGGCGTACGACGACGGCGACCCGTTCAAGATCACCACGCCCCGCCGCGAGGTGGTGGACCTGGCCAACATGCGCTCGGGTCCCGCCGTCACCGTGGCCAAGCCCTCCGCCCGGATGGAAGACGTGGGCATGCCCCAGCGCCGGCTTCCTGGCCGCGCGCGGAAGGTGACGGGGCTGGTCCTCAACCTCACCATCGCCACCGCGCTGGTGGTGGCCCTGGGCGCGCTGGGCACCGTGTACCTGCGCGACGGCAAGGTGGATGCGTCCACGCTGTCCCCGGACCGGCTGCGCACGCTGGTGCTGCCCGCGTCGCGCCCGTTCATCGCGAGCGACGTGTCCAACGGCCTCTACGAAACGCGCGACGGCCGCATGCTCTTCGTCGTGCGCGGCGAGGCGGAGAACCGCACCGGCGCCGCCGCGGCCGTGCGCGTGCGCGCCGCCCTCTTCGACGGCGACCAGCGGGTGCGCTCGGCGGAAGGGCTCGCGGGCGCGCTCGCCACGCCGGAGGAGCTCCACGCCGTCACCACCCGCGAGGCCGCCACCGCGCTCCGCCAGCGCATGGACGCGGCCTCCCTCCCGGTCCCGCCGGGCGGCAAGGTGCCCTTCCTGGTGATGTTCCAGGAGTTCCCCGCGGACCTCGGAGGCTTCCGGTTGGAGGTGACGCTGGAGCCCATCCCCTCCGAACCCACCGCCGACCGCACGGGAGGCTGAGCTGTCATGTCCACGCTGGAGGAGGCCCGCGCGCTCGCGCGCAACCTGCACGCCCTGGGCGGAGGCGCCACCGTGCGCCGCAAGGCCGCCGCGCGAGAGCTGGCCCGGCGTGAGCCGTTCGACACGAACGAGCTCATTGGCCACCTGCTGTCGCTGTCCCGCGCGGGGCAGGCCCCCGCCACCTGCGTGCTGTCGGACTTCCTGGCCGCGTTGGACCAGGAAGCCGAGCACATCCCCCACCTGGTCGCGCTCCGGCGCATGGCCCACGTGCAGTCGCTGGAGGCGGTGGCGGACCTCTTCGCCCAGGGCCCCGCGCGCAAGGAGCTGGACGCGGACGCCGCCGCCCGCGCGGATGCGCTCGCCGCCAACCAGTCCCTGGGCCACCTGAAGCAGCAGGCCCGCCTCACGCGCGACCCGGACGTGCTGTCGCGCCTGGCCACCGTCAGCAACCCGGCCGTGCTGCGCAACGTGCTGATCAACCCGCGCCTCACCGAGGACCTGGTGGTGCGCATCGCGGCGCGCAGGCCCGCGCGTCCGGAACCGCTCGTCGAAATCTGGAAGTCGCCGCGCTGGTCCGTGCGCCACAAGGTGCGCCGCGCGCTGGCCTTCAACCCGTACCTGCCGCCAGAGGTGGGCGCGAAGCTGGTGCCGCTGCTCACCACCTCCGACCTTCGCGAGATGGTGGAGGACGCGGGGCTGCTCCCCGCCCTGAGGCAGCAGGCCGCGCGCCTGCTCCTGGCGCCAGCGCCCGGCAGCCCGCCCGGTCCGCTGGTGCTCCCGACGGGGGAGGAGTTCTAGGAGCGGCGGTCCTTGTGGGGACCTTCGGTGAAGTCCGCGTCGCTGCTGCCCCGGCGCGAGTGGGGCAGGTGCTTCACGTCCACCAGGTCGTCGCCGCGCGACGCCTTGCGGAAGGAGTAGACGAACTTGCCCACCGCGTTGCCCAACTGCCCCATCCGGGCGGCCGAGAAGACCACCAGCAGGATGAAGCCGAGGACGATGAATTCTCCGAGGCCCAGCATGCTTTGGACACTGCAATAAACCCACCCGCGAGGCAAGTTGCGCCCGCGTCCACCCCCGGACGCCTGTCCGGCGACAACGCTGCGCCAGCGGGCCGTTCCAGCGCACACTGCGAGCCCATGCTCCTGCTTGCTCACCGTGGTGCCAGCGCCGACGCCCCCGAGAACACCCTGGAGGCCTTCGCGGAGGCCGTGCGCCAGGGCGCGGACGGCGTGGAGCTGGACGCCATGGTGTGCGGCTCCGGTGAAGTGGTCGTCTGCCACGACGAGCACCTGGACCGCTTGGCCGGACAGCCCTGGGAGGTGCGCACCACGCCCTGGTGGAAGCTCTCCCGGGCGGACGTGGGCACGCGCCTGGGGTTCGCCCCCGCGCGCATCCCTCTCCTGGAGGAGGTGCTGGACGCGCTGCCGGAGCACTTCCTCATCAACATCGAGCTGAAGTGCGACCGCTTCGACGACGGCGGCCTGGCGGCGGGCGTGGCCCGGCTCCTGGGCGAGCGTGACCTGGCGAGCCGCGTGGTGGTGTCCAGCTTCAACCCGCTCTGCCTCTTCCGGCTGGCGGCGGTGGCGCCCACGCTGCGCCGGGGCTTCCTCATCGACCCGGACAAGCCCTGGGCGCTGCAGGCGTACGCGCTGAGCCCGCTGGTGTCCTCGCACTCGGTGCACCCCTTCCACGAGGCGTGCACGCCGGAGCGGGTGGCTGCGTGGAATGACGCCGGGCTGCGCGTGGCGGCGTGGACGGTGGATGACCCCCAGCGAGCCCGCGTGCTGCGGGACCTGGGGGTGTCCTACCTCATCACCAACCGCCCGGGCCGCGTGCGCGAGGCCCTGCGCTGACTAGAAGTCCAGGCCCAGCGTGGTGTTGACGGCGAAGACGGAGGGCAGGTCGCGGCTGCCGGCGCCCTCCTGGTCGAAGCTGCCCAGGTTGGTGAGCGAAATCTCCGCGCCCAGCTGCAGCACGCCGCCAATGAAGCGCGCGCCCGCGTAGAAGCGCGGGGTGAGGTTGTCGCCCGCGTTCACCCGCGAGTACGGCGCGGTGTTGGTCAGCGCGTCGCGCGAATCGTTGCCCTCCGTGTCCGCCACGGTGCGGCTGGGGTCGAAGTCCAGCGTGCGCGTGGTGGCGCTGACGAAGTTGAGGTCCAGGCCACCGTAGGGCGTCAGCGTCACCATGCCGCCCAGCGGGAACTGCTTGCCCACGCCGATGTCCAGGCCCGTGGTGGTCAGGTCCAGGTTGTGCGCGCCGAACAGCTTCGTCACGTGCAGGCGCAGGCCCACGTCCGGCAGGTACGTGAAGCCCTCGTTGACGGCCCACTTCACCTCGCCCGTGGCCGTCACCATGCTGCTCTTCTCAATCCAGCCCACGCGCCCGCCCAGCTCCAGTGAGAAGGGCAGGCCCTTGCGCACGTGGAGCGACGGCACCAGCATGGAGCCCGGCTGTTCCTTCTCCGTGGGCAGCTCCACGTCGCTCGGCAGCGACACCACGGACAGCTCCGCGTTGAACGCGTAGCCGGAGTGCCCCGTCGTGCGCGGAGGCATCAGGTTCGCGGACGTCATCACCGCGCCGAACGTGCGCGCGAAGGCGCGGAAGTTCGCGCTGGCTTCGGCGAACTCCGTGTTGGTGATGACCGGAGTGGCACCCCGGCTCTGGACGCCGAAGCGGGAAATCGACAGGTCGTTGTCGTCCGCATGGGCCGCGGCCCCGGACAGCGCCGTCGCGAGCACGAGCCACCGACTGAACGTCCGCATGGGGGAATCACGCCTCCGGGACGCGTGCCGGCCAAGCGGGCGCCCACCTTGGGCGGACCCTAAATCGGCCCTCGGTGAAGCGTCAACAAAACGGGCGGCCCTCCTCCAGGGAAACGCCCCCGTTGGAAGGGGGACGTCCGCTGGAAGCGAGCCGCCCGTGGGTCAGGCGCTCCGGAAACGTGCCCGGAAGCCCGGGACGACGACTACTGCTGGCGCGGCTTCACCGGGGTGGTGGCCGCGGCGGCGGGCGTCGTCACCTTCTGCGCCACCTCCGCCGGACGGCGGCGGATGACCAGGGTGCGGCGGCTGGCGAACTCGGAGCTCTCACGGGCCACCACCAGCACGTTGTTGTTGCCCTCCTTGAGGTTGAAGTCGGAGGTGAACTTCAGCGTGTTGGGCTCGCCGCCCTTGGGGTCCACGGCCTTGAAGTAGACCTTCTGGTCGTTGACCAGCACGTAGACGTCCAGCAGGCCGTTGGGGTCCTTCACCGCGCCGGAGAGGGTGAACTTGTCGCCGTTCACCACCACGCCGCCGTGGGACGGATCCACGTCCAGCTTGATGTCCGGCGGCTGGTGCGTCGTGGTGAACGCCACCGTCTTGGGCGCCGCGGCCTTGCCGGTCTTCACTTCCTTCGCGTCCTGCGTGCGAACGAAGGCGAAGCGGTCCTTCTCCAGCGCGACCTTGTAGTAGCCCTTGGTGACGGCCTCCAGGGCCAGCGTCGCACCCTGCGGCAGCTTCGCCACCGGACGCGCGTCCGCGGTGGGGGAAGCGAACAGCTCCGCCTTGTCCGACAGCTTCACCAGGCCCTTCTTCGCCTCCAGCGGGGCCACGGGGCCGTCCTTCACGGGCAGCTGGAGCTTCTCCAGGACGAACTCCTCCAGGGGCTCGTCGAGGATGGCCAGCTTCAGCGGGAAGGTGTCGCCCTTGAAGCCCTTCTTCAGCGACACCTGGAAGCGCGCCGTCTTCGTCTCACCGGGCTTGATCTCTCCCAGTTTGAAGCGGCCCTTCTCGATGAAGATGTTCGCGTCGCCGCCGTTCTTGATCTGCGCGAACGAGTCCAGCGCCGCGCCCACGCCCGTGTTGGTGACGTCCATCACCACCGTGACGTCCTCGCCGCGCTGCACGGCGCCGTCGCCGTTGCACTCGGCGCAGTCATCCACCACCTGCCAGTTGAAGGCGAACGTGGGGCGGGGCAGCTCCACGAAGGACAGCTCCGACACCAGGGTGTCGCGCAGGGCGCCGTTGTCGTCGAACAGCTTCACCTTCACGTCGTCGCGGCGGCTGGTGAGGTCCTTGGGCAGGCGCACCTGCACCTTCCAGGACTTCTTCTCACCCGGGGCGAGGGCGCCGAAGAGGAACTCGCGGCGGTCGAGGAACGCGTTGTCGCTCTCCGTCCAGCCACGCACGCGCTTGAGCGGCTCCGTGCCCTTGTTCTCCACGTTGATGACCATGTCCAGCTGCTCGCCGGCGGCGATCTTCGCGTCGTTGCCCGGGGAGAAGCTGGCGTCCAGCTGCACGTTCTTCGGCGTGGGACCAGGGCTCCAGTCCAGGCCGAGCGCGGCGATGGCGTTGTTGATGCGCTGCTCCTCCTCGTTGCGCTTCTGCTCCACGAAGGCCTTGCCCTGGCGGATCTGCTCGGCGCGCTTCACCGCCGGCACCTTCAGCACGAAGTCGCGGGCGAACTGGACCTCGAAGTCCTCCTTGATCTCCTCCTGGGACTCCGCGTCCAGCTGGTCGTCCAGGTCCTCGCCCTGGCCGGCCACGTCCACGTCCAGGAGCGGATCATTCTCGCCGTGCTCCTTCTTGTCCTTGGTGCCCGGCTTGGCGGCGACCTTCTCCTTGGGCTCTTCCTTCTTGGCGGCGGCCTGGACGGCCTTCTCGTCCACCTTCAGGTACTTGAGGCTGGTGCCCGGCTTCTCGCGGTCCAGCACCTCTTCGCGCTTCTTGGCGATGGTCGCGGACTCCGGGTTGCCGAAGTGCTGATCCAGGTCCGCCTCACCCATGGACTTGCGGGGCGCGAACACGTCCACCCGGTCCGCGGTGACGCGCGTCGGCACCAGCTGGATGTCCGGCACGATGCCGACCTCCTGGATGGAGACGTCGCCCGGGGTGAGGTACTTGGCGATGGTCAGCTTGAGCGCGCTGTCGTCCGGGAAGTCGTAGAGCACCTGCACGCTGCCCTTGCCGAACGTCTGGCGGCCGATGATGACCGCGCGGTCCAGGTTCTTGAGCGCGCCCGCGACGATTTCAGACGCCGAGGCGCTGCCCGCGTTCACCAGCACCGCGATGGGGTAGTTCTCCTCGCCCTCCGTGGGACGCGCGCGCTTCTCCTCGCGCAGCTTGTCGCTGAAGCCCACCGTCGCGACGATGGTGCCCTTGGACAGGAACGTGTCCGACACCTGGATGGCCTGCTCCAGCAGGCCGCCCGGGTTGCCGCGCAGGTCGAGGACGAGGCCCTTGAAGCCGCCCTTGGCCTCCGCCTGCTTGCGGATGTCCGCCAGCGCGGACTCCAGGTCGCGCGTGGTGTTGCCCTGGAAGTTCTTCAGGCGCACGTAGCCCACGCCGCCCGCGAGCAGCTTGTGCTGCACGGACTCAATCGAAATCATGGCGCGCGCCACCGTCATGTTGCGGGGCTTGTCCCAGCCGTCGCGCTCCACGGTGATGGTGATGCGGCTGTCCACCGGACCGCGCAGCTTGGACACGGCCTCGTTGAGGTCCATGTTGACGGTGGACTCCTCACCAATCTTCTTGATGCGGTCGTCCTTCTGGATGCCGGCGCGCGCGGCGGGCGTCTTGGGCAGCACCTTCACCACGGTGAGGTTGCCCTCCTTCATCTGGATGACGAAGCCCAGGCCGCCGAACTCACCCTTGGTGGACAGCTTCATCTCCCGGTACAGCTCCGGGCGCAGCAGCACCGAGTGCGGATCCAGCGTGGAGAGCATGCCGTTGACGGCCGCGTACTCGATGTCGCGCGTCTCCTCGATGGGACGCATGTTCTTCGACAGGAAGTCGAACACGTCCTTCAGCGCGAAGGACATCTTCCACAGGGAGTCGACGTGGGAGATGTCGAACTCCTTCTGCTTGCCGTTGACGTTGACGTTGAGCTTGCCCGTCTCCGGGTTGCCGTCCACGAGCACGTCCGGGACGCTCTTCTCCACGTACTCCAGGGAGGCGATCATCATCTCCTTGGGCTTCACCCGCTTGGGGTCGACGTAGTTCTCCTTCACGTAGAGGATGACCTTCGTCAGGACGCGGAGGCTGTTGAGGTCGTGAGGGGCCTTCTCGCTCTTGCTGGCGGACGGCAGCGCGCCGTCCCAGGAGTCCTGCCCCGCCTCCGCCGCTCCCACGGTGAGCGGGAGGGGCGCACGGTCACTGCCTGCGAATGCCCAGGCCCCCAACAGAACGGCGACGGCGGTGATGCGGCGGAAGATACGCGGCATGCGGTTCATCCCAGCTGGGGCGCGCATGGCGCCCCGGGTGATGCGTGAAAAGCCCTGTGAATCCGAACGGTTCGACGGGTGCCAAGGGACCTGGCAGCGGCCGGGCAAGCCTAATCACGGCTTCCAGGTGCTTCAAGGCGTGGCCTTGTCACTAGCGTCCGAGAACGTCTGCCGCAGGCAATGCGTTCCCGGGTGCCCTGTCCGTACGGACACCCGGCCTCCCGCTTTATTTCGCTTCCAGCCGGCCACCGGACGACAGGCTCCCGGGTCCTGACGCATCCGGCGGCGGGGGCAGGTCCCCGGCCTCCCGCAGGCCCCGGTACAGCAGGGTGCCCCCGACGACGGCCACCGGGAGGAAGAAGGTGTTGAGGATCGGCACCCAGAGCAGCAGGTAGACGCCCGCGCCGAAGCCCAGGCAGAGGGCCCGGCGCTCGCGCAGCATGCGGCGCACCTGGGCGAAGGGGTACAGGTGGCGCGTCATGGGCGCGGCCAGGTGCTCCGCCGCCATCCAGAGCATGGTCCACACGCTGGCCAGCACGGTGAACGCGATGCTGCCCAGGCCCGGCACGAAGTTCAGCGGAAGGAGCACCGCCAGCCCCAGGAACAGCAGCGCCATGCGGGCGAGCGTGTGCAACAGCCCTGTCGTCATCCCCCGCAGGAAGGAGGCGGGGGAGAGCACGGCGTCCGTTTGCGCACACTCGGCTTCGGTGGCCTCCGACAGCGGGTCCTGCAGCGGCGTCAGCAGCAGGGGGGGCACCACGTTGGCGCCCACCCCCCAGGCGACCAGCCCGCCCAGAACGAGCGCGATGTACCAGCCGGCGCGGCCGACCCAGGACTCGGGCCGTGCCCACACGGACTCCAGGAGGCCGGGGGCGTAGCGGTAGAGGAGCACGGCCAGCCCCACCAGGGCGACGGCGGTGAGGGCCGCGCACAGGCTGGACAGGAGGAAGAGGCGGCGCGAGCGGAAGATCAGCCGGAAGGCGCGGCCGAGCACTCCCACCCCCTGGAAGAAATCCGACAGACGGGGCCGCGGGGACAGGGTGGGGAC
>NZ_RAWE01000211.1 GCF_003611695.1 Corallococcus carmarthensis
CGCCACGGGGACGGAGGGGGCCGGTTCCGCCGGGGGCTGCTGGGTTCCGCGCAGCACGACGACGCCCGCGGCGCCCAGCCCCACCAGCAGGCACACCCCGAAGAGGGCGATGCCCAGGCCCTTGTTGGACTTCTTCTCCGGAAGGCCGCTGGCCTCGTCCACGGAGATGTCCAGCGCCATGGTGTTGGGCGCGGGCGTGGGGCCGGAGCCCAGCGCGGCGTGGGAACCGGTGTGGATGCCGCTGTGCGGACCGCTGTGGGGGCCGGAGCCCACCGCGTTGAGGCCGGTGCGCGTGGCGAAGACGCCGCTGACGCCGGACGCGGAGGCCGCGGTGCGCATGCCCTGGAGCACGGCGTCCATGGACGCGTAGCGGTCCACGGGGCGCTTGGCCAGGCACTTCATCACCAGCGCCTCCACCTCCGCGGGGACGTTGTGGTCCGGCCACACGGTGTGGAAGGGGGGCGGCGGGTCGTTGATGTGCTTGACGATGACGTCGATGCTCTGCGCCGCCTGGAAGGGCGGCCGGCCCATCAGCACCTGGTAGAGCACCACGCCCAGGCTGTACACGTCGCTGCGCGGATCCGCGATGTTGCGCGCCTGCTCCGGCGCCATGTACTGCGGCGAGCCCAGGATGACGCCCGCCTGCGTGAGGGTGGTGTCCTCCTTCATGGCGGCGTCGCCCACGAAGGACTTCACCAGGCCGAAGTCCAGGACCTTGACCACGTCGTGGTCCGCTTCCTGGTTGAGGACCATCACGTTGGCGGGCTTGAGGTCGCGGTGGATGAGACCGACCTTGTGCGCCTCGCGCAGCGAGCGGGCCACCTGCTGCCCGATGGCGAGCGCGCGCTCCCACGGCAGCGGGCCTTCCTGGGTGAGCAGCTGCGACAGCGTCAGCCCCTCCAGGTACTCCATCGCGATGTAGTAGATGCCGTCTTCCGTCTTGCCGTAGTCGATGACGGTGACGGTGTTCGGATGGCGCAGCTTCGCGGTGACGCTGGCCTCCAGGAAGAAGCGCTTCTGGAAGCCGGGGTCCTTGCCCTCGCCGCTGTACTGCGGGTTGAGGACCTTGAGCGCCACCAGGCGGTCCAAGGGGGCCTGCATGGCCTTGTAGACGCGGCCCATGCCTCCGGCGCCAAGCGTCTCCAGGATGCGGAAGCGCTCGTTGAGGATCCGCCCGAGCAGGGGATCCGGCACGTCGGCGGGCGAGCCCTTGCGGGGGGCTTCGCTTTCGATCATGTGTTCCCCCAAGGCGAAGAGAAGGACCGCATACGTCGTTTCGGACCCGGCGGATGCTAGCACCGCCTTGGAAAACCGCCCAAGAGACGTGCCGCTATCATCGCCGCGCGCGGGCCCCGAGTTTCCGGCCCGCGCCACGCGCTCGCACTCCCGCACTTCCCGTGCTGCCGTGTCCCCGGGTGGATTGGAAAACGCGGAAATCAGCGTCCGTTGCCGCACAGTCCGTGGGCACTGGTGCGTCGCGTCATCCCAGGTGGAGCAGGCGCGGGCGGGTTAGGGTTTCCCGCATGAACGCCCAGCTGTCCGCGCTGTTGTCGTCGGCGCCGCGCCATCCGCGGCGGGTGGTGTGCCTGACGGAGGAGACGACGGAGGTGCTCTACCGCATTGGCGCGGGGGACCTGGTCGTCGGCGTGTCGGGGTTCACGGTGCGGCCGCCGGAGGCGCGCAAGAAGCCCCGGGTCAGCTCGTTCCTGGACGCGAACTTCGAGCGGATATTGGAGCTCAAGCCGGACCTGGTGCTGGGCTTCAGCGACCTGCAGGCGGACATCGGCCGGGAGCTGTGCAAGCGCGGGGTGCCCGTGTACCTGTTCAACCAGCGCTCGCTCGCGGAGATATTGCAGGCGGTGCGGCTGACCGGGGCGCTGGTGGGGCGGGCGGAGCTGGCGGAGGCGCTGGCGGTGGAGCTGGAGAAGAACCTGGAGCGTCACTCGGACGCGGCGCAGTCCCTGCCGAGGCGGCCGCGCATCTTCTTCGAGGAGTGGCACGAGCCGCTCATCTCCGGCATCCGCTGGTGTTCGGAGCTGGTGGAGGTGGTGGGCGGGGTGGACGTGTGCCAGGAGTCGCGCGCGTCGCAGGGCGCGAAGGGCCGCATCTTCGACCCGGCGGAGGTGGCGAAGCGCGACCCGGAGGGCGTCATCGCGAGCTGGTGCGGGCGCAAGGCGAAGCGCGAGAAGATCGCCGCCCGGCCGGGTTGGCAAAGCGTGCGCGCGGTGGTGGACGACCAGCTCTACGAGGTGAGGAGCAGCTACATCCTCCAGCCGGGGCCGGCGGCGCTGACGGACGGGGTGGATCAGCTGGCCCGCATCGTGGCGGCCGTCGCGAAGGGGGAGAAGCTGCCCATGGCCCGGCCGGGAGATCTGCGCACCGCGCTGGTGTGAGCGGAGGCTGGCGGCAAGGGCGGCGCATGACAGGATGCGCGCGTGCCGCTCCCATTGCCCGTCCTGCTGGTCACCGTGCTCACCGTGATGGGCACGCCGTCGGGAGCGCCTTCGCGTTGGGAAGGCGCCATGGCCCAGGCCGCTGGCGCGCAGTCGCCCGAGCCCGAAGGCTCCGGCAAGCCGGAGGACGAGGTTCCGCCGGATGCGCCCGTGCGCTCGCCGGACGTCGAACCATCTGGCGTGTCGAACACGGAGGTCGCGGCGCCGCCTCGCGCTGAGCAGGTCCCGGTGGGACCGGAGGGCATGCAGGCGCCCGCGGCCGCCACGGACGCCGAGCGCACGAAGAACTACGAGGACGCGCTCATCGCCTGGGGCCTGGGCGAGGTCGAGCGCCAGGTGGAGCCCGCCCCCGAAGGCCAGGTGCTGGAGGAGGTGCTCGTCACCGCGGAGGAGGTGGTCGCACCGATGGATCCGTATCCATCGCTGCTCAACATCTTCCACGTCCGCACCCGCGACGAGATCGTCCGCCAGGAGGTGCTGATCGCGCCGGGGCAGCCGTACTCGGAGGCGCTCGTCGCGGAGTCGGTGCGCAACCTGCGCAAGCTGGGCCTGTTCTCCGTCGTGCGCGCGGTGCCGGTGAAGGGCAGCGCGCCGGGCAAGGTGGCGCTGCTGCTGGTCACCAAGGACCTGTGGTCGCTGCGGCTCAACAACGAGTTCTCCGCCGTGGGCTCGCTGCTGCTCTACCTGCGGTTGCAGGGCACGGAGCAGAACTTCCTGGGGCGCGGCAAGAAGGTGGCGCTGGACTTCATCATGCGCCTGGACACGTTCAGCTTCGGCCAGAGCTACACGGACAAGCGCGTGCTCGGCAGCCGGTGGTCGCTGACGGAGTCCGCCGCGGTGCTCATCAACCGCGACACGGGCCGCGCGGAGGGCTCGCGCGGAAGCCTCGTCGTCAGCCGGCCGCTGTATGCGCTGGCCACGCCGTGGAGCCTGAGCACGTCCGTGGCGTGGAACATGGAGACCGCGCGCCAGTTCCGGGGCGCGGACATCTGGCAGCTCCCGTTCCCGGACGGGGACCCCGTGCCGTACATCTACAACACGCGCGAGGTGGCCGCGGGCGCCACGTACACGCGCTCCTACGGCCAGCGCTACAAGTGGAACGTGGGCGTGGGCGCGGGGGCCTACCACTACGCCTATGCCGCGCCGGTGGCCTCGCAGCTCACCGACGCGCAGACGGACTGGTTCCGCCGCAACTACCTGCCGCGCGCGGAGGACGCCGGTTACGCGAACGTCTCCCTCAGCGCCTTCGAAGCCCGCTACGCCGTCTTGCGCAACGTGGACTCGTTCACGCTGTCGGAGGACTTCCAGCTGGGGCACTCGGTGGTGGCCACGCTGCGCTACGCGCCCCCGGTGTTCCCGTCCGCGGCGCACTTCGCGCAAGGGGGGCTGTCCCTGCGCTACCGCTTGCACTGGGGCGACGCGCTCACCACCGCGTCCGCGGCCGCGTCCATCCGCCAGCAGCTCAGCGCCGACCAGCCCGGCGTGAAGGAGGGCTGGACGAACCGCCGCTGGGCCGCGGAGCTGGTGCAGGTGTCGCCGCGCGTGCTCGGGGGCCGCTTCGTGGCGCGAGGCCTGCTGGACGTGAACATCGACGACCTGTCCGAGCGCGTGAGCCTCTTGGGTGGCAGCAACGGCCTGCGCGGCTCGGCGGTGGATGCGTACTCCGGCAAGCGGCTCTTGCTGGTGAATCTGGAGTACCGCACCGCGCCGCTCGTCGTGCGCACGGTGCACCTGGGTGGCGTGGTCTTCCTCGACTCCGGCAGCGCGTTCAACAAGCGGCCGGAGATGGTGACCACCGTGGGCGTGGGCCTGCGGCTGCTGTTCCCCCAGTTCAACGTGTTCCCGTTCCGCATCGACTTCGGCTACGTGCTCAACGGCGACCGTCCCCCCGTGGGCAGCCGCCTGTCGCTCAGCAGCGGGCAGGTGACGGACTACCGGCCGACGTTCCTCGACTCGCCCTGAAGCGGCTCCCGGGCGTCACCTGAGCCTCAGGGCGGCTCGACGCGCAGCAGCTCGCGGAATCAGCGGAGCGGGGACACGTCCTTGAACTGCACTCCCGTGGCGCCGATGGCTTCCAGCGCGAGCTTGATGTCCTCGGAGACGATGAGCGCGATGAGCCAGCCCCAGGTGCGGAAGACCTTCGCGTCCCCGGCCCTGGCCGGGTCGATGCGCAGCCGATGAACCGCTTGATAGGTGCCCACCCGCTCGGGCCTTCCATCCTCCGGCATCCAGTAACGAACCTCTCCTGAGGCGGTGTCGTCGATGCACTTCATGACGCGCACGACGTTGACGAGGAGGTACGGGTCCGGGGTGTCATCCAGCGCAACCGGAAACAGCTCCACGTCTCTGGGAGCCAGTCGAGACAGCACCTCCGCGACCCGCTGGGAAACGACAGGAACCGCCCCCGCATCCGCGAGCGAGAAGTCGAGCGCCCTTCCCCGCGCGTAGGACGGAACGCGCAGCGTCCCCTCCACACGCGCGGGAGTGCCTTGCATGAACAGCCAGGAACCGTGGTCCTGCCCCTGGGCATCCACGGGCGTCCCAAGCTCCCATCGGCCGGGAAGCGTCACATCGTCCGTGAGCTTGAAGTACCGAGGCGTCACACGGGCATCCTGACTCATCCACCACCCCGGGTGACCAGCTTGTTGAGCAAGGTGTTCTCCGTGGTGAGCTCCTTCGCGAGGATCCTCAGCGCCTCGGTCAGGTCGGCCCGGCACTGCTGAATCGTCCGGCATGTGCTGGTCGCGAGCCTCAGCCGTTCGAAGACCTCCTCGTGGTACTCCTGCGGATGTGGCCCCTTGTGCCCCGGAACGTGAACCTGGTTCTCCGGGGCATTCAGGGACATGCCCGCCTTGTCGAAGAGTTGTTGGTAGCGGGGCGTCCACGGGCCTCCGTTCGCGGTGGACGTGCTGAACTTGTCGGACGCGATGTGGTGCTTCGGCCCAGGCACGTCCACGGGCCCACCCGTCGCCGCTGCGCCCGGTGCCAGCGTGAGCAGGATGTCTCCCGTGGTGGACACGGCCACGGACCCCACCTGTGCGACAGCGCCAAGCCGGAAGCCTCCTTGCGCCACGCCCACGAGTGAGGCCTGTGCCGAACCGGGCAGGGTAGGCACCTTCGCGGCCAGCGTCTCCGCGGTGCTGCCCAGCGCCGCCGTGGCCAGCATGACGAAGGCCCGCGCGGCGTTCTCTCCCATCACCCTGCCGTACTGCTCACCCGCGTCCCGGAGCGCGTCGAAGGTCGTGGCCTCCGCCACTGCTTCCGCGAGCTGTATCCATCCCTGGATGAGGCTCCACACCGTGTCGACGCCCAGGTAGGCGATGAGCGCCGCCGTCAGGGTGGCGGCAACACCCTTGGACACCGGCTCCGGCAACAGCCACAGGCCCAGGTACAGGGCGCTGGTCGTGACGATCATCGAGAGCACCGCCTCGCGATCCGTCATGCCTCGCAGCGCGTCTTCCGTCTCGTCCCACACCGAATCCAACGCGATGGAGAAGGCGAGCGTGCGCTTGCCGTCCTCGTCCAGCGTGGACCCAAGCTCCAGGAGGTGGAGGCAATCGCCGGAGAGCGCCTTGCGATTGCACCAACGGCCATAGGCCGCTGTCAGTTCCTCCTCGGGAGCATCGGTGAGCCGGAGATGCCCTCGTCCTGGTTTCTGCACGGAGATGAGCCCCAGGTGTCCACGCACATGGGCATAAGGACGTGATGAGAGGGAGGCCACCAGCAGCCGCCGAGCTGTGTCCATCGGATGCGTGGAAACAGGCGCGGTGCGTGCGAGGTCCGCGACCGTCGCCACGAAGGCGGCTTCGTCCAGCGCCGGGGGCCGGACGTCCCGTTGCGGCGTGTGGACACGGCTGGGGCCTCGGCCCGTGCTGAGCCGCACGCTCCGGGACGCCGCACAGCCTGTTCCCACGAGCAGCATCCACGCGATGACGGCTGCGTGCGTCATCCAGACAGTGACAGCGGATCCACGAGGGCGGTGAGGTTTGCCCGGGACGCGGGGCTGAGTCATGGGGGAGGAACTCTACCCGGCATGAAACGCAACGCCGCTCTCACCAGCGCTCCTCAGCCGATACGAGCAAGGTAGCCGTCCTGCCTGTCCTGGATGATGCGCTCCCGCGGAACGAGCGGGTGTCCATCTCCTGCTGGGCGCTTTCAGGGCGGCTCGACGCGCAGCAGCTCGCGGAAGAGCACCTCCGCCACGTCGCGGAACAGCTCGCCGGACGCGAGCAGTCCGCCGCAGTGGTGCGGCTCGCGCGCCAGCGTCAGTGCCACCGACTTGCCCAGCACCGCCTCCCAGAAGGGCTCCGAGTCGGTGGGCAGGAGGAACTCGCGGATGACGGCCTTCGGCCACGGCAGCACGGTGGTGGGGTCCGCGTCGCTCAAGCTGGTGAAGCAGTCCAGGTCCACGTCCAGCAGCACGGCGGACGCGGCCTCCAGCACGTCGCGCACCGCGTCCGTGGGACCGGGGTGCAGGTACGCCTCCGCCGCGCGGTCCACGGTCGTCACCGTCACCAGCCGGTGGGTCCGGCCGCGCGTGTCCACGTAGGTGTCGCCGGAGAAGGAACCCCGGGGCCGGGTGCGCGCGATGATCAACGCGTCGCCCACGAGGTTCGCCTCCATGGCCGCGATGATGTGGTCGTAGTTGCGCACGTCCAGGCGCCACCGCGCGTGCTCGTCCAGCGCGCGCAGGCCGGCGGAGCGGTCCGGCATGTCGGCGGGGCGCTCGGGCACCACGATGTCCAGGTGCCGGTCCAGCGTGACGAGCAGGGCAGGGGGGCCCGCGTCGCCCAGGGCACAGGCCCACGCGGGCAGCGCGAGCCGGTGCGGGTCGAACACGTAGGCATCCGTCGGGCCACGGCCTCCGCCCAGGCTCAGCCGCACCACCCCCGCGAGGCGCAGGTGGCGCAGGGCGTCGTCATCATTCGGATTCATGGGGGTGGGAATCCTCTCCAGGGCCGGAGGTTGGGAGGGCCGCGCGGCGGCCGGAGTGTAGGCTTGCCCGCACCTTCCCGCGAAAGGAGCCCCGCCTCGCGCGGGGATTCAACTACGCATGCGTCAGGCCCTCACCGCCGCCGCGCTTCTCCTCATGAGCGCACCTTCCCTTGCCCAGGAGCGCAAGCCCTCCACCATGGCCCCTTCGCAAAAGCAGCCGGACACCTTCCTGCGCCAGTACGCCGAAACGCGCCGCTTCCAGAGCGGCCGCCCGGTGGGTACGCGCATCACGCCGGACGAGCAGTCCGTCCTCTTCCTGCGCACGTCCCCCACGTCCAACGTGCAGATGCTCTACGCGTTCGACGTGGCCAGCGGCCAGGCGCGTGAGCTCCTCACCCCGGAAGCCCTCCTCAAGGGCACCGAGGAGACGCTGTCCCCCGAGGAGAAGGCCCGCCGCGAGCGCATGCGCGTGAGCGCCCGGGGCTTCACCTCCTACAACCTCTCCGAGGACGGCACCCAGCTGCTGGTGCCCCTCTCCGGCCGCCTCTACGTCGTGGACCGCGCGACGGGGAAGTCCACGGAGGTGAAGACGGGCCCCGGCGTCATCGACCCGCGCCTGTCTCCGGACGGCAAGCAGGTGGCGTACGTGCGCGAGCACGACGTGTACCGGGTGGACCTGGCCGCCAACCAGGAGAAGCGCGTCACGCAGGGCGGCACCGCGCAGAAGACGCACGGCCTGGCGGAGTTCGTCGCACAGGAGGAGATGAGCCGCTTCTCCGGCTACTGGTGGAGCCCGGACGCGAAGTCCATCGCGTACACGGAGTCCGACACGGCCGACGTGGAGAAGCTCACCATCGTGGACGTGATGCACCCGGAGAAGGGCGGGGAGATCTTCCCGTACCCCCGCCCCGGCAAGGCCAACGCCAAGGTGCGCCTGGGCGTCACGCCCGTCACCGGCGGCAAGACGGTGTGGGCGCAGTGGGACGCGCAGAAGTACCCGTACCTGGCCACCGTGAAGTGGGACAAGGGTGGGCCGCTGACCCTCGTGGTGCAGAACCGCCTTCAGACGGAGGAGCAGGTGCTCGCGGTGGACCCGGCCACGGGCAAGACGCGCGTCCTCCTCACGGAGAAGGACAACGCCTGGGTGGAGCTGGCCCAGGACTTCCCGCTGTGGCTGGAGGATGGCTCCGGCTTCCTCTGGTACACCGAGCGCAACGGCGGCCCGGAGGTGGAGCTGCGCAAGGCGAGCGGTGAGCTGGACCGCTCCGTGGTGAAGCCGGACGCGGGCTACCGCAACCTGGCGCGCTTCGTCCAGGCGGACAAGACGCTGTTCTTCACCGGCGGCCCGAACCCCACGGAGAGCCACCTGTGGCGCGTGAAGGCCGGCGGCGCTCCGGAGCAGGTGGCCACCGGCACCAGCGGCCCGGCCGTGGAGGGCGGGCTCGTCTCCAAGAACGGCGGGCTCGTGGTCCTCAACACCCAGGGCCCCAAGAGCATGCCGCGCACCGTGGTCCTCAAGGGCGACGGCACGAAGCTGGGCGAGCTGCCGGAGGTGGCGCAGGAGCCGTCCTTCACGCCGAACTTCGAGATCCGCCAGGTGGGCGCGAAGAAGTTCTGGACCTCGCTGGTGAAGCCCCGGAACTTCAAGCCCGGCACCAAGCTGCCCGTCATCGTGGAGGTCTACGCGGGGCCCACGGTCACCGTGGTACACCAGTCCATGTCCGCGCACCTGCTCAGCCAGTGGTTCGCGGACCACGGCTTCCTGGTGGTGAAGGTGGACGGCCGCGGCACGCCGCTGCGCACCTCCGAGTGGAACCGCGCGGTGAAGAACGACTTCGCCACCATCACCCTGGATGATCAGATTGAAGCGGTGCAGGCGCTGGCGAAGGAAGTGCCGGAGATGGACCTGAGCCGCGTGGGGATCACCGGCTGGAGCTTCGGCGGCTACATGGCCGCGCTGGCCGCGCTGAAGCGCCCGGACTTCTTCAAGGCCGCGGTGTCCGGCGCCCCGGTGGTGGACTGGCGCGACTACGACACGCACTACACCGAGCGCTACCTGGGCCTGCCCGAGGAGACGCCCCAGGCCTATGAGGTCAGCAGCCTGCTGACGTACGCGAAGAAGGACAGTCCCATTGGCGCGCTGCTGCTCATCCACGGCACCGCGGACGACAACGTCTACTTCTTCCACACGCTGAAGCTGTCGGACGCGCTGTTCCGCGCGGGCAAGCCGCACCAGCTGCTGCCCCTGTCCGGCCTCACGCACATGGTGCCGGATCCGCTCATCACCGAGCGCCAGTACGAGCGCGTCATCGCCCACTTCGAACAGAACCTGAAGTAGGGCGGCGCACCCACGCCTGGAAAAGGCAGAGGCCCGGTTCCCTCAAGGGGGCCGGGCCTCTGTTGCTTCAACCAGTCCGTGAGGAATGGCTGAGACGCGTCACTTCACGCCGCGCGGACGTTCTGCGCCTGCAGGCCCTTCGGGCCCTTGGTGACTTCGAACTCCACCTTCTGGCCCTCGGCCAGGGTGCGGAACCCATCCATGTTGATGGCGGTGTGGTGGCAGAACACGTCCTCGCCGCCGCCGTCCTGGGTGATGAAGCCGAAGCCCTTCGCGTCGTTGAACCACTTCACGGTACCAGTTGCCATTGCGCTTCCTTGCGTTTGCAGGGCAGCCGTGGGGAAGGCCGCCCGTTCTGCCCGACGACCGGGGAGACAGGGCTATTTGTAGTGAAAGGGCCGACTGGAAGTCCAGCCGGCCCACCGGGAATGCCCGTCTTACGCCCCCGCGGTGTCATGTGCGGGGGAGTAAGTCAGATGTCGAGCAGCAGGCGCTCGGGGTCCTCGATGCACTCCTTCACGCGCACCAGGAACTGCACCGCTTCCCGGCCGTCCACCAGGCGGTGGTCGTACGTGAGGGCGATGTACATGATGGGCCGGATGACCACCTGGCCGTCGCGGGCCACGGGGCGGTCCACGATGTTGTGCATGCCCAGGATGCCCGTCTGCGGCGGGTTCAGGATGGGCGTGGACAGCATGGAGCCGAAGATGCCGCCGTTGGTGATGGTGAACGTGCCGCCCGTGAGGTCCGACATCGTGAGCTTGTCGTTGCGCGCACGGCCGCCGTAGTCACCGACCGTCTTCTCCAGGTCCGCGAGCGACAGCTTGTCCGCGTCACGCACCACCGGCACCACCAGGCCACGGCTGCCGCTCACGGCCACGCCGATGTCGTAGTAGTGCTTGAAGATGACGTCCTCGCCGTCGATCTCCGCGTTGATCTGCGGGAACGCCTTGAGGGCCTCCACGGACGCGCGGATGAAGAAGCTCATGAACCCGAGCTTCACCCCGTGCTTCGCCTGGAACTTGTCGTTGTACTTCTTGCGCAGCGCCATCACCTCGCCCATGTCCACCTCGTTGAAGGTGGTCAGCAGGGCGGCGTTGGACTGGGCCTGGAGCAGGCGCTCCGCGACGCGCTTGCGCAGCGGCGTCATGCGCACGCGCTCCTCGCGCGCGGCGTTGGGACGGGGACCGGACGGCGCGGCGGGGGCCGGGGGCGTGGACGGAGCGGCCGGGCGGTTCAGCTGACCCTGCACGTCCTCCTTCATGATGCGGCCACCGGTGCCGGAGCCCTTCAGCTGGCCCACGTCCACCCGGTTCTCCTCCGCCATCTTCTTGGCGGTGGGGGTGATGCGCGCGTCGCTGGCGGCCTGGGCCGGAGCCGCGGACACCGGCGCCGCGGCCTGGGCGGGCGCGGGCGTCGCGGCGGCGGCCGCGGGAGAGGCGCCAGCGCCGGCACCGGCCTCGATGGTGCCCAGCACGTCACCCACGCGGACCTTGTCGCCCTCCTTGAAGGCGATGGCCGCGATGCTGCCCGCGGCGGGAGACGGCACGTCGATGGTGACCTTGTCGGTCTCCAGCACGACGAGCGGCTCGTCCGCGGTGACAGACTCACCCTGCTTCTTGTTCCACTTGCCGACGACGGCCTCGGTGATGGATTCGCCGAGCGGGGGGACTTTCAGTTCAACGGCCATTCTGGGGTCCTCGGAGGATGGCTTCTTCGATGATGAGCTGCTGCTCGTAATCGTGCGTCTTCGTGAAACCGGTGGCGGGGCTGGCGGCCTCGGCGCGCCCGATGTAGCCCAGCTTCACCGTCTGCTGCTGCGAACGGCCGGACAGCAGGTCGTGCAGGCGGGGGAACATGAAGTGCCAGCCGCCCGCGTTGCGCGGCTCCTCCTGCACCCAGTACAGCTCCTGGAGCGCCGGCAGCTTCGCCACCAGGTTCGAAAGCTCGTCCTGCGGGAACGGGTAGAGCTGCTCCACCCGCACGATGGCGATGGAGTCGTCCTTGCGCTCGTCCCGGGCCTTGGCCAGGTCGTAGTACACCTTGCCGCTGCACAAGAGCAGCCGCTTCACCTTCGCGGCGTCCGCCTTCGCGTCCAGGATGACTTCCTGGAACGCGCCCGTGGCCAGCTCGTCCATGCGGCTGGTGGCCTCCGGACGGCGCAGCAGGCTCTTGGGCGACATGATGACCAGCGGCTTGCGCACGGGGCGCAGCACCTGGCGGCGCAGCAGGTGGAAGATCTGCGCGGGCGTGGTGGGGTAGCAGACCTGGAGGTTGTCCTCGGCGCACAGGTCCAGGAAGCGCTCCAGGCGCGCGCTGGAGTGCTCCGGGCCCTGGCCTTCGTAGCCGTGCGGCAGGAGCAGCGTGATGGCGCTCAGCCGGCGCCACTTGCTCTCCGCCGCGGCGATGAACTGGTCGATGATGATCTGCGCGCCGTTGGCGAAGTCACCGAACTGGGCCTCCCACAGGGTGAGGCCGTCCGGCACGTCCAGGCTGTAGCCGTAGTCGAAGCCCAGCACGCCCATCTCCGACAGGGGGCTGTTCCAGACGTTGAAGGTCGCCTTGCCGGTGGCGAACTGGCGCAGGGGCACGTACTCCGCGCCCGTCTGCGTGTCGTGCAGCACCGCGTGGCGGTGGCTGAAGGTGCCGCGTTCGCTGTCCTGGCCGGACAGGCGGATGCCGTAGCCCTCCGACAGGAGCGTCGCGTACGCCAGCGACTCGCCCTCGCTCCACTGGAGCTCCTCGCTCTCCAGCATGCCCTGGCGCTTCTTGAGGACCGTGCGCTCCACGTCGCGGTGCACGTTGAAGCCCTCCGGCGCGCTGGCCAGCTTCTGGAGCGCGTCACGCAAGGAGGCCTTGGCCACCGCCGTGGACACCTTGGGCGCGTTCTTCAGCAGGCCGCCCTTGTAGGGCTGCCACAGGCCTTCCAGCGCGTTGGGCTCCTTGAACTGGCTCTCCTGGCGGGCGCGGGTGAGCGCCGCGTCGAAGTCCTGGAAGCAGCGCTGCTTGAGTGCGTCCGACTCCTCCGCGCTGATGCGGCCGGCCTCCGCCAGCGACTTCGCGTACAGCGCGCGCACCGGCGGGTGCTTGCGGATGAGGTCGTACATCGCCGGCTGGGTGAAGGACGGGTCGTCGCCCTCGTTGTGGCCGTAGCGGCGGTAGCAGATGAGGTCCACGACCACGTCGCTCTTGAACGTCTGGCGGTACTCCGCCACGAGCCGCGCCACGTGGACGCACGCCTCCGGGTCATCCCCGTTCACGTGGAACACCGGGATGTCCAGCATCTGCGCGATGGCGGTGGAGTAGATGCTGGAGCGCGAGTCCGACGGGTCGGTGGTGAAGCCGACCTGGTTGTTGATGACGACGTGGACCGTGCCGCCCGTCGTGTAGCCCTTGAGGCCGGAGAAGTTGAGCGTCTCCTGGGTGACGCCCTGGCCGATGAACGCCGCGTCGCCGTGGATGAGCAGCGGCATCACGCCGGTGCGCTCGGTGTCCCCGCCGCGGTCCTGCTTGGCGCGCACGCGGCCCTCCACCACGGGGCCCACGCACTCCAGGTGGCTGGGGTTGAAGGCCAGCGACAGGTGCACGTTCTTGCCGGCGCGCGTGGTGTGGTCCGACGAGAAACCCATGTGGTACTTCACGTCGCCGCGGCCCAGGTACGCCTTGGGGTCCTTGGGGCCGTCGAACTCGCTGAAGATCTGATCCGGCTTCTTGCCCAGGATGTTGGTCAGCACGTTGAGGCGGCCGCGGTGGGCCATGCCGATGACCAGCTCCTTCAGGCCCATGCCGCTGCCCACTTCCAGCAGCGCGTCCAGCATGGGGATGAGCGACTCGCCGCCGTCCAGGCTGAAGCGCTTGGCGCCCACGTACTTCGTGTGCAGGAAGTTCTCGAAGCCCTCCGCGTACGACAGCTTGGTGAGGATGTGCCGCTGCTCCTCCACGGAGAACGGCGTGCGGTTGTCGCTGTGCTCCATGCGCTGCATGAGCCAGCGGCGGCGCTCGCTGTCGAGCATCTGCATGAACTCCACGCCGATGTGGCCGGAGTACGTGCGGCGCAGGCGCGTGACCAGGTCCGCCAGGCGCACGCGCTGCTGCGGGAAGACGTTGTTGCACTCCACCGCCTGCTCCAGCTCCTTCGGCGCGAAGTGGTTCTCGTCCATCAGCGCGACGTCCGCCACGTGGCCCAGCTGCGGGCGCGGACGGTCCAGCGGATCCAGCCGCGCGCGCAGGTGGCCGCGCAGCCGGAAGGCGGTGATGGCCTGATCCACCTTCGACTGCAGCCCGATGTCCTGCGCCGGAGCGACCGGCGCCTGGGGCGCGGCGGCGGCCGGGGCCTGCACGGCGGTGCCGTTCGCCTTGCCCTTGCCCTTGCCTTCCGGAGCGGCGGGGGCGGGAGCCTCCAGCTGCTTCGCGTTGAAGATGGGGCGGCCCGTGCCGTTGTTGCGCTCGAACACCTCTCGCCAGCTCGCGTCCACGCTGCCGGGGTCATCGAGGAAGCGGGCGTAGAGCCCCTCGATGAAGTCGATGTTGGCACCAGAGAGGAAGCTGTCCTGGAAATTCGCCATGGCGGGGGTCTTTTACTGGATGGGCGCCGCGTTGGGGGGTTTTCGGGTCAGGTTTGTTGAAGCGCGTCATGCCCGGCTGCCTGTCTTCGCTCAAGGGAGCAGCTGGAGTCATGCGCTGCGTGAGGCCAGCTTCACCGAGCGCCGGATTTCCCTTGCTGGGAGGAGCTCAAAGGAGGGGCCAGGCCCCTGGGCATGCTGAACAGACGTACATCCGGGGCGGAAGAGACACGGGGTCCGGGGGCCCCCAGCGCGGTTCAGGAGTGGTAAGCACACGCCCCCCTTTCCTCTCCAACCGAGAACGTACCGACATGCTCCTCCAGGGCAAGAAGCTGCTCATCACCGGCGTGCTGACCCCGCAGTCGTTGGCCTTTGGCGTCGCGGAGCACGCGATCGCGCAGGGCGCCGAGGTCATCCTCACCGGCTTTGGCCGGGCGAAGTCCCTCACCGAGCGCAGCGCGAAGCGGCTCAAGCCCGGCACGGAGGTGCTGGAGCTGGACGTGACGAACCCGGCGCACTTTCCGGCGCTGACGGAGGCGCTGCGCCAGAAATGGGGCCGCGTGGACGGCGTGCTGCACGCCATCGCGTTCGCGCCCGAGGACGCGCTGGGCGGCAACTTCCTCAACACGCCGTGGGAGAGCGCGCAGACCGCGTTCCGCATCTCCACCTTCTCCGTGAAGGAGCTGGCGGTGGCGTGCGCGCCGCTGATGCCGCCGGGCGGCTCCATCGTGGCGCTGGACTTCGACAACCGGCAGGCGTGGCCCATCTATGACTGGATGGGCGTGTGCAAGGCGGCCATGGAGGCCACCGTGCGCTACCTGGCGCGCGACCTGGGGCCCAAGGGCATCCGCGTCAACGCGCTCGCGGCGGGTCCGCTGGCCACCATCGCGGCCAAGGGCATCCCCGGCTTCAAGGCGCTGGCGCAGTACTGGGGCAAGCAGGCGCCGCTGGGCTGGAGCGACAAGGACAGCCACGACCACGTGGCGAAGACGGCCTGTGCACTTCTGTCCGATTGGCTGTCGTCCACCACCGGCGAGATGATTCACGTGGACGGCGGCTACCACGCGGTGGGCGCACCCCCAGTAGAGACCGTGGAAGCACCGCCGGAAGGGGTCCCAACGAACCCCACGCCCAAGGAAGGCTGAAGCCATCCAACCTTGTCTGAAAATCCAGACATTCGCCTGCCAGGCTTCCCGGCGGACGGGGGCCCCCCGCTTCCGCCGATTGGATCGCTCACGGTAGGATCACCCATGCAGCGCAGGACATCTCCGCACCCCGCGGAGCCTGTGCGAGGAGCCGTGGCACAGTGAGCACCAACGTCTTGCTGGTGGACGACAGCCCCACCGTCCGCAACATCCTCAAGATCTACCTGATGAACCTCAAGGTCAGCATCGTGGAGGCGGAGGACGCGCAGCGCGCGCTGCAGCTCTTGCGGTTGGTGCCGGTGAGCGTGGTGATCGCCGACATCAACATGCCGAACATGGACGGCATCACCTTCGTGAAGGAGGTGCGCGCCAGCGCTCAGGCGCAGGTGCAGAAGGTGCCGGTCATCCTCCTGACGGCGGAGAAGGGCGAGGACCTGCGCCAGCGCGGTTCGGCGGCGGGGGCCAACGCCTTCATCCAGAAACCGGTGTCGCACGACGAGCTGACCAAGACCGTGCGCCAGTTCCTGAACGGGGGCTGAAACCGTGAGCCTGCCGACCCTGCTGCTGGTCGATGACAGCGACGCCATCCTGGCGCTGGAGCGGGCCATCCTCTCCGGGCACTACACCATCCACACGGCCAGCAACGGCCGTGAGGCGCTGGACAAGGTGGGGCGGCTTCATCCGGCGGCGGTGCTGCTGGACCTGTCCATGCCGGAGATGGACGGGGACGAAGTCCTCCAGCGGATGAAGGCGGACACGGGCACGGCGCACATCCCGGTCATCATCATCTCTTCGGAGAAGCAGCGCGCGGAGGCGTGCCTGGGGCTGGGCGCGGAGGCGTTCCTGCCCAAGCCCTTCCGCGCGGATGAACTGCTGGCCCGCGTGGGCGAGGCGCTGGAGAACGCGCGGCGCCGCTCGCGGTCCGGGGCCCTGCTGGTGCTGCGGCTCCACGTGGGCGAGCGCGAGTTCGCCGTGCCGCTGGACTCCGTGAAGGAGGTCCTGCTCCAGCCGTTGACGCGGCCCTTGCCCACCGGTCCTTCCTACCTGCGCGAATACGTGGAGCTGCGCGGCCAGGCGGTGTGCGTGCTGGACGTGGCGCTGCGGCTGGGCGTGGAGCACGGGGTGCCCCTCGCGGAGCGGATGCTGGTGGTCATCGAAGCCGACGGCGTGTCGCTGGCGCTCACCGTGGACACGGTGAAGGACCCGGAGGAGTTCCAGGCGAGCGACATCGACCGGCGCGAGAAGGTGGGCGGCGCCGAGCACGGCCTGTTGCGGGAAGGGCTCGTGGGCATGCTGCGCGCCGGCGGCCGCGCGCTGCCCATCCTGGATCCGAAGGTCTTCATCGCGCGGGGACTCCTGCGCGACCTGCCCGCGCTGCTCGCGCCGGTGGAGGAAGAGCGGAGCGCATGAGTGCGGGGCTCGACCCGAGGCTTCTGGCCCGTGCCCGGGAAGTGGTGGCGGACACCACCGGCTTCCGGGACGACGCCATCGCCCAGGAGGCGGTGGAGCGCGTCTTGCGGGCGGAGCTGGCCCGGGGGCGCGTGCCCACGGAGGTCCTGAGCGAGCTGCAGCAGCTGGGGTCGCCCCTGGCCTACACGCTGGTGCGCGCGGTGCTGGTGGGGGAGACGTACTTCTTCCGCCAGCCGGAGCACTTCCGCTACATCACGCAGCAGGGCATCCCGTCCGCGCTGCGCCACGGCGCCATGCACCTGCGCGCCTGGAGCGCCGGGTGCGCCACCGGCGAGGAGGCCTATTCGCTGGCCGCGTGTCTGCTGGCGTGCGCGCCCGCGGGGATGCCGCTGGAGGTGGTGGGCACGGACCTGCACGAGGCCAGCCTGGAGGCCGCGCGGCGCGGCACCTACGGCGCGTGGTCCCGGCGCGAATCCGCCCCCGCGCTGCACCCCGTCTATGAGCTCCACAACGGGCGTCAGGTCTCCATCCTCCCGGAGGTGCGCAAGGTGACGCGCTTTGCTCCGGCGAACCTGCTGGCGCCGCTGCCGGAGCGCTTCGGGCTGTTCGACTTCATCCTCTGCCGCAACGTGCTCACGTACTTCTCTTCATCCGCGCGCGACGCGGCCATCGTCCACCTGGCTCGGGCCCTGGCGCCGGGGGGCCTGATGTTCCTGGGCACGGTGGAGGTGGACCGCGCGCCGCCGGGGCTCACGCGCGAGGGGCCTCCGGAGCTGCAGGCCTTCCGCAAGCCCCGCCTGGAGGAGCGCACCTTCGCGCAGCTGCCCGCGGCGCTGCCCGTGGCCATGCCGCGCATGACGCCCACGCCCCGGCGGCTGTCCGCGCCGATGCCCGCCCTGCC